>NZ_JANMBF010000150.1:0-58938 GCF_031360265.1 Phenylobacterium sp. | reverse complement strand
GCCCAGGAAGCCGGCCTGCCCTTCGAGATGGGCATCATCCGCAACCACTACGTCGGCCGCACCTTCATCCAGCCGACCCAGGCGACCCGAGAGTCCAGCGTGCGCATGAAGCTCTCGCCCAACCGCTCGGTGCTGGCCGGCAAGCGGGTGATGCTGATCGACGATTCCATCGTGCGCGGCACCAATTCGGTGCGCGTGGTGCGCATGGTGCGCGAGGCCGGCGCCGCCGAGGTGCACCTGCGCTCGGCCTCGCCGCCGATCATGTGGCCGGACTTCTACGGGATCGACATGCCGGACCGCGAAAAGCTGCTGGCCGCCAACCATTCCATCGAGGAGATCGCCCGGATCCTCGACGTCGACTCCATGGGCTATCTGTCGGTGGACGGCCTCTACTGGGCGATGGATTCCGCGCCGCGCGATCCAGTCTGCCCACAGTTCACCGACCACTATTTCACCGGCGACTATCCCACACGCCTGCTGGACCGCGAGATCGCCGAGGGCCGCAACGACATGGCCGAACGCCAGCTGTCGTTCCTGGTCGACGCGTAGTGAGCCACGCGAACGTCCCTCCCCCTCTGGGGGAGGTGTCACCGCAGGTGACGGAGAGGGCCGCCGCCGCAAAGCGCCCCAGCCTCCTCAGTCGCCTGAAGGTCGACAAATACCTGCTGCTGATCGTCTCAATGGTCGTGCTGGCGTCATTCCTGCCGGCGCGGGGAAACGCCGCGACGGACTTCGGCTGGGCGACCAAGGTGGGCATCGGCCTGGTGTTCTTCCTGCACGGCGCGCGACTCAGCCGCGAGGCGGTGATCGGCGGCCTGACGCACTGGCGGCTGCATCTTGTGGTGCTGGCGGCGACCTATGGGTTGTTTCCTCTGCTCTGCCTTGGGCTGGCGGCGCTGCCCGCCTGGATCACGCCGCCGGCGCTGGCGGGCGGCATCGTATTCCTGGGATGCCTGCCCTCGACGATCCAGTCGTCCATCGGCTTCACGGTGATCGCCAGGGGCAATGTCGCCGCCGCCGTCGCCGCCGCCTCCGCATCGAACCTGCTGGGCATCATCCTCACGCCGCTCCTGGTCGGCCTGCTGCTGCATGCCAGGGGGGCCTTCTCGGCTGCGTCCGCCGAGGCCATCGTCCTGCAGTTGCTGGCCCCCTTCATCGCGGGCCAAGTGCTGCGCCGCTGGCTCGGCGGCTGGGCCGCGGCCCACGCCCGGCTGATGCAACTCATCGACCGGGGTTCGATCCTGCTGGTGGTCTACACAGCCTTTTCCAGCGCCGTCGTCGCAGGGGTCTGGTCGCAGCTTGGCGCGCTGGACCTCGCGCGGTTGCTGGTGATCTGCGGCGTCCTGCTGGCCGCTGTCCTGGCCGCCACCTTCTTCACCGCCCGAGCGCTCAAGTTCGCCACCGCCGACGAGATCGCCATTGTCTTCTGCGGCTCCAAGAAGAGCCTGGCCAGCGGAGTCCCCATGGCTGGCGTGCTGTTCCCCGCCGCCACCGCGGGCCTGGCGCTGCTGCCGCTCATGCTGTTCCACCAGATCCAGCTCATGGCCTGCGCGGCAATCGCGCAGCGCTACGCGAACCGGGCTGACACCGAGCCCGCGAGCGGCTAGGAAGCCGCCCCATGTCCCTGCCCCTCTCCGACAAGATTGCCCTGGTCACTGGCGCCAGTCGCGGCATCGGCCGTGCTTCTGCCCTCGCGCTGGCGGCGGCGGGGGCTCAGGTGGTCGCGGTCGCCCGCACCGCGGGCGGCCTCACCGACCTCGACGACGAGATCCGCGGGCTCACCGGGGAGCCCGCCACCCTTGTCCCGCTCGACATCGCCGACGGCGACAGCCTCGACCGGTTGGGCGGCATCCTGCATCAACGGTTCGGGCGCCTCGACATCCTGGTCCATGC
This sequence comes from Phenylobacterium sp., assembly GCF_031360265.1. Taxonomy (GTDB): domain Bacteria; phylum Pseudomonadota; class Alphaproteobacteria; order Caulobacterales; family Caulobacteraceae; genus Phenylobacterium. Next base: position 57,045 of record NZ_JANMBF010000150.1, on the reverse strand, counting down.
CGCCGCGATCCTGGGGCCGATGACGCCGGTCAGCCACATCGAGCCCAGGCACTGGGACCGGGTGGTGGCTGTGAACCTGACCGCGCCCTACCGGCTGATCCGCACGACCGAGCCCCTGTTGCGCGCGTCAGACGCCGGCCGGGCGATCTTCCTGACCACCGGCCGCGTGGCCCGGCCAAAGGCCTTCTGGGGTCCCTACGGCGTCACCAAGGCGGGGATGGAGCACATGGTCCGCACCTGGGCGGACGAACTGGAGCAGACTCGGGTCCGCGCCGTCCTGCTGGATCCCGGCGTGATGCGCACCGCCATGCGCGCCGAGGCCATGCCGGGCGAGGACCCGATGAGCCTCCCCCATCCCTCTGAGATCGGGCCGCTGATCGTCGAGCTGGCTCAGGCGGACCTCGGCCTGCCGCTGGCTAACGTGGCCTTCGACCGGTGGCGGGCGGCCGGGACGCTCGCTTCGGCTTGACGCCGGGCCGCAGCAGCTTCTGCGCCCGGCCGCGCGGATTGCCGACCTTGGCCTTGGGTCCTGCGGGCTTGGCCTTGCCGTGCGGCTTGGGCTTGCCAGAGGCCCCGGCCTTGGCCTTGACCGAGGCCGCCGTGCGCAATTTGGCCTTCAAGCCTGTCGTCGGCAGGCCGCCCTCGGGCAACCCGAACGGCGCCCGCGCCGAGCCCTGGCCGGACTTCTCCTCGCCCTCGGCATAGGGGTTCTTGTTCGACTTCACCGTCACCCGGATCGGTACGCCCGGCAGGTCGAAGCTCTCGCGGATCGAATTGACCAGATAGCGGCGATAGCTCTCCGGTAGCTGGTCGGCGCGGCTGGCGAACAGGACGAAGGTCGGCGGCCGGGCCTTGGTCTGGGCCATATATTTGGGCTTGATCCGCCGGCCGCTTACCGCCGGCGGCGGATGACGCTCAGTGGCCATCTTCAGCCAATCGTTGAGATCGCGGGTCTTCACCTTGGTTGACCAGTCGGCGTGAGTCTTGAACACCGCCGGCATCAGCTTCTCCAGCCCCCGCCCGGTCTCCGCCGACAGCGGGATGATCGGAGCGCCGCGCACCTGCGGCAGCTGGCGCTGCGCCTCCTCGACAATCTCGGCGAGCCTCGCCTGCGGATCGTCCACCAGGTCCCACTTGGCCAGGACGAAAACCAGCCCCCGGCCCTCGCGCTCGACCAGGTCGGCGATCTGCAGGTCCTGGATCTCGAACGGGTGGGTGGCGTCCATCACCAGGATGACGATCTCGGCGAAGGTGATGGCGCGGATCGAGTCGTGGGTGGAAAGCTTTTCCAGCTTCTCCTGCACCTTGGCCTTGCGCCTCAGGCCCGCGGTGTCCACCAGCCGCACGGCCTTGCCGTCCCAGGTCCAGTCCACGGGGATGGCGTCGCGGGTGATGCCGGCTTCCGGGCCGGTCAGCATCCGGTCCTCGCCGATCAGCTTGTTGACCAGGGTCGAGTTGCCGGCGTTGGGACGCCCGACGATGGCGATCTTGACCGCCTTGTCGCCATCCTCATCTTCGTGATCGTCCTGATTGGGCGCGACCGCGATCAGGGCCGCATAGAGGTCGGCCATGCCCTCGCCGTGCTCGGCGGAGATCGGCACCGGCTCGCCGAGGCCCAGGCTGAAGGCTTCCAGGATGCCGCTCTCGCCGGCTCGACCCTCGGCCTTGTTGGCCACCACGACCACCGGCATGTCGCGCCGCCGCAGAATCTCGGCGAACACCTCGTCCATGGGCGTGACGCCCTCGCGGCTGTCGATCACGAACAGGGCGATGTCGGCATCGTCGATGGCCAGCTCGGTCTGGATGCGCATCCGCGCCTCCAGGCTGTCATCGGTGACGTCCTCGAAGCCGGCGGTGTCGATCAGTTCCAGGTCGAGGTCGCCGATGCGGCCTGTGCCGAAGCGCCGGTCGCGGGTCACCCCTGGCTGATCATCGACAATCGCCAGTTTGCGGCCAGCCAGCCGGTTGAACAGCGTGGACTTGCCCACGTTGGGTCGCCCGACGATCGCGAGTTTCAGCGCCATGGGGTCAGCATAGACCGAAAAGCGTTCAGCGCAGCGCGATCAGCTGGGCGTCATCGGTCACCACATAGATCATGCCGCCCACTGCGATTGGCCCGATCAGGGCCGGCGCCCCAAGCTCGACCCGTCGATCGACGACGCCGGTCTTTGCATTGACGTCCACGAGCTGGCCGCTGGATCCCACGATGATCAGCCGATTGTTGACCAGGATCGGGGTCGACCACAGGGGCTTGCCGATCTTGCGCCCGCCGATACCCCACAACCCGCCCTCGCGCTTGGCCACATAGCCGGCGTTGAGGTCGCGGATCCAGTAGATCTGGCCACTCTCGCGCGACGCGCAGATCACCTGGCCATCCTTGGCCACCACATAGACCACGTCCCCGGCCGGTAGCGGCGAGGTGATGCCCACCACGGGCAGGCTCCAGCGCGCCTGGCCCGTGCGCAGGTCGGTGGCGGCGAACACGCCGGAATGACTCACAGCGAACACATCGCCCTGATAGATCGCCGGACGTCCGGCGATATCGCGGATCTCGGAGAGCGCACTGTTGCGGCTCGCCCGCGAGAGGGCCTCGTTCCAAAGGTCGTTGCCGTTGGCCGCGCGCAGCGCCACCAATTCGCCGGACCCGAATGGGGCCACCACCGTATCGCCGGACACCGCGGGGCTGGAAGAAGACAGGATGCGCGCCGATTCCGACAGCCCCTGGTAGGTCCAGCCCGGCGCGCCGGTGGCCGCATCGAAGGTCATCAGCGTGTTGTCGATCGCCACCGCCATGACCCGGCCGCCAACGACTGTCGGCGCTCCATGGATCGGCTGCTCTGTCCGCGTCCGCCAACCCACCCGACCGGTTGCCGCGTCAAGCTCGGCGACCATCCGATAGCCGGAGGTCATGTAGAGTTTTCCGCCGGCCAGTGCGAGCCCGCCCCCGAAGGCTTCCCTGTCGCGCTTGTTGTCCGTTGGCCGCATGTTCACGCGCCAGACCTCCGCCCCGGTCTGGGCGTCGCGGGCCGAGATCGTCGCCTCGGCATCCATCACATATATCCGGCCGCCGGCGGCCACCGGCGGCGCCGTGACATTTGCTCCGCCCTTGGAGCCCTTGCCGAAGCTGCGGCGCCAGACGATGCTGAGATTTGGCGCCGCGTCTGCGTTGCCGACCACCTGCTCCGCGGTTCCGCCGGGCAGCGGCCAGTCGGCCACGACGCCCACGGGCGGCAGAGCGAAATCCACGCCCTTCAGAGCCTCAGCCGGCTCCAGTTTCTGGTCAGCGGCGACAATGGAAATCCGCTCGCCCTCGGCGGCGATCTCCTTGGGTCCGCCCTTTCCCTGGAACGGGTTGAGCCTGCTGATCATCGAACAACCGCTGGCGCTCAGCGCAGCGATCATCAGGACGGCGAGGACGCTTCGGCGGCGCGGCGTCATTGGGTGACAGGCGCCTGTTCTTGAGCCAGCGGCAGTCCGCCCGGCGCGACGAGCATCGGCGGCGGCAGGGTGGCCGCTGCCTTGACCGCGGCGGGAACGGCCTTGGCCGAGCCGGTATCGATCAGCTCTATGGCCGCCTTGGCCCGCTGGCGGGCGCCTTCCGGGGAGTCCAGCGAATTGGCGATCACCACGAAGTCGCGCCGTGCGCCGGCGCTGTCGCCCTTCATCAGCTTGGCGAACGCCAACGCTTCGCGCGCCTGCACCCGATAGGGCCGGCCCTCTTTCATCAGCGGCGACAAACGCCCCTCCAACTCTGCATAGGGAGCCGTGTCGAGGATCGCGAAGGCGGATTTGAGGCGCGCGGCGTCGCCCAGCACATCGTCAGGCGCGGCAGCCGCAGCCTGATCGAACAGGGCCACGGCGGCCTTGACCTCGTCCGGCTGGGCGGAGGCGATCTTCAGGCCGCCGAGCTGCATCAACGCCAGGGACGCATAGGCCTTTGCGGGCGATTTCGAGACCGCCGTAAACAGCTCAATGGCCTTGCCTGTGTCGCCCTGGGCCCGCGCCGACATGGCGAGCCCATACTGCACGGACGCCTTGTCTGTGGTCTGCTGACGATACTGCTGCCAACCCCAGGTCCCAAGCGCGATGAGCAGCGCCCCGGCCGCCAGAGCCAGGACCCACGGCGCAGCCTTGCGGGCGAGCGCCCGATAGCGGTCGGAGCGCAGCTGCTCCTCGACCTCTTCAAACAGATCGGTCAATCGGGGACTCCGGACAGAATTTGGCGCCGCGTTTCAGAGGCCGGGAACCTATAGCGCGCCGTCTCGCGCCGCAACCGATCCTCCCGTCCGCAAAATGCCGGGAAGCTGTGTCAGATCTCGCCGATAACCCGGGACAGCACGAAGCCCATCATCACCACGGCCGCAGCCGCGGCGACCCACACCACGCCGCCGCCGCTCGAAGCTGCGGCGACCCAGTCGGTCCCACTCGACAGATGGTTCAAGCTGGTCGAGATCAGGCGGGCGGAATCGCCCACCGCTTCGGCCCGCTGGAACAGGTTGGACACCATCAGCTGGCTGGCTCCGATCACGCCGCCGACCACGCCCGCGGCCCCGATCAGCCAGCGACGCGCTGTCCAGCCCGCATCAAGCCGCCGCGCTACGCGATCAGCGAACGCGCCGGCGTCCGACAACTCCGGGGTCGCTGCGAAGAGTCGCTCGAGCCTACGCTCGAATTCGATCTCAGCCATTGCCGCGCCTCCCCTCAAGATCTGCGTCGTCAGCCGGCGCCAGTCGCGTTCTGAGTTTATCCAGACCACGTTTGACATGCGATTTGACCGTTCCGAGGGGCAGGTTCAAGGCTTCAGCCACCTCACTGTGAGAATGTCCCGCGCCGAAGCATAGGGTCACGCAGAGCCGTTCGGCGGGACCCAGCGTCTTCAACGCCTCGTCAAGATCAATGGCTGCATCGGCGTCGCCGCCGCCGACTTCGGGCTCGTCCTCGATCGCATCGGTCGCAAACACCCCCAGTCGACGGTCACGCTGCAGGCGGCGAAGATAGAGCCTGGCGGCGATCTTGCGGACCCAGCCGGCGAAGGTTCCCTCGCCGCGAAACTCCGCGATCCGCTCGAAGGCGGTAAGAAAGGCGTCCTGCGCCACATCGTCAGCCTCGGCCGCCTGCGCCCCCATCCGACGCAGCAAGCCGCGGACGGCCGAGCTGTGCCGGCGCACCAGTTCCCCAAAGGCGCGCCGTTCCCCGGTCGCCGCTTGAGTGCACAGCTCCACATCGTGCAGGCTGGCGAACTTGGAATGTGATGCGCCCAGCATGGGCTGTTCCCCCAGCGAGACCCGCTTACTTTCGCTCGCGCGCGATCGCCCACATGATGATGAAGGCCACGCCGATGAAGCCTGGGAAGGCTGCGATGCCGATCATCGGGTAGAGGGTATCGGGATCCTCAAAGCTGAGGGCCAAGCCCATCGCGGCCAGGCCCACGGCGACGCCCATCCAGACCAGGCCGGTTCGAAGATCTCGGGATGGGGACGGTGGCGCGGCGGGCGTTCGCACATTGCTGGACATGGCGTCGATCACTTCTGTCGGCATGGGCTGGCCCTTTTCGATGGCCGCCCGCAGCGTCTCGGCCATCTTCTGCCGCTCCATGCTCCGGAAATATCTGGGTACGATCACGATGGCCGCGATCATTGCCATGAACCCGAACGGGATCAGGACTGCGATTGTGCCTTCCATGGCTCAACTCCTATCTAGAAATTTGGCGGGTCATTCGGGTCCGTCTTCGATGAGGAAGAGGCTGGAAGCGCTGCCGTTGGATGCAGGTTTGTCGGTGAATTCTTGGTCATGATTCCAGGCCGGTCGCCGAAACCGGACGGCCGTTCAGAATAATCTGGATGCAAAGCACGACGGCCAGCGCGCTCACGAGCGGCGCAAAGCCTTGGGACAGAGACACCAGCACGGGTTGCAGTACGGGCCACAGCACCCACAGGGCGCCCGCGCCCAGGACGCTCGCACCACTGAGCAACGCCACATCTTCCTGGAAACGCCGCCGCATGACCCTTTCCATCACCGCCGTTGAAAAGGTCAGGTCTCGTGCATCCGGCGCGTCCGAGGCGAACAACCCCCGGAGGTGATCGTCAGCTTGCGTCATCGCTTACTCCCAAGGCTAGCAGCAGCCGCGCGCGACCCCGCGCGACATGGCTCTTCACGGTCCCGAGCGGCAGGCAGAGCGCCTCGGCTGCCTCGGCATGGCTGAAGTCGGCCGCCAGACAGAGCGCCACGCAGGCGCGCTGATCCGTCGGCAGGTCCGCCATCGCCCGGTCAAGGGCCACCCGGTCCTCCGCCGACGCCCGCGATCCGGCGGGTCGCTCGGCCTCATAGATCGCCTCGCGAGTCCGGGCGCGGGCCCGGGACCGCAGGGTGGTGAGGTGTTTGTTGTAGCCGATCCCGCACAGCCAGGCCCGCACGCTCGCGCCGGCTTTCAGGCGTCCGATCCGCGACCACGCCGCCAGAAAGGTCTCCTGCGCCAGGTCGTCGGCCAGAGCCCAGTCCCCGCAGGCGCGGCGCAGAAACGCGCGCAACGCCTGCTGATGCCGTTCCACAAGCCGCGAGAAGGCTTCCGTCGACCCGCCCTGGGCGGCGGCGACCAGCGCCTCGTCGAGGCTCGCCGGGCTCATTTGTCCCGGAAGGTGCTCGAGAAGACCGCGCCGAGCATGTTCCCCACGGCCACGATTGTCATGATGATCGCCACCAGGCGGAAGGGTTCATAGGTCCCCGGCCAGTCGGACCATTCCGACGCGGCCCAAAAGCCAGCGGCCACGGCGCCTGTCATGAAGGCGCTGCGCCACTGCCAGTACGGCCCCCAGCGGTAGTAGCGGCGCCAGGCCCGGTTGCCGGACCAGTAGTAGGGATGCGGAAATGGCGGCGGCGCATTGCCGTAGCCCGGCGGATAGGCGCCGCGCGCCTCGCCGCCCGGCATTTCGCCGCTGACCGCGCGCACCAGCTCGGGCGGCGGTTCCTTGCCCTGCTCGGCATAGTGTCTCAATAGGTCGAGGTGATCGCGGCTGCGCTTGTAGGCGAGCCAGCGGTCCCAGGCCCCGAACACGAAGAACCCGATGGGAAAGAGCAACCACCAGTAACTGCTGAAAAAATAAACCATGAGCTTGAGCTCCCTCGATCCCGGCGGGCGGCATCGCGCCAATCGCCTTTGACCCTAGTCGCCACCGCCCCGCCGATCGGATGCAACGAAGGCGCGCGCGCTCACCGCGCCTCGAACAGCTCCACCCTATTGCCCGCCGCGTCTTCGCAAAGGATCTGCCGGCCGCCGGGCCCCTCGACGATCTGGTTGCGGAACCGCACCCCCTCCCCGCGCAGGCGTTCGACCAAGTCGGGCAGATCCTCGACACTAAGCACGAAACGCCCCCAGCCGCCCGGCGCCGGTTGCGCGCCATCCGGCATTGGCCGCGACGCCGAGGCCAGCGGCCCAGCCACCCACAGGCGCAGGTCGTCGCGCCGCAGGATCGCCATCGCCGGCCCGAATTGCTGCTCAAGGGCGAACCCGAGCTTGCCCGTGTAGAACGCGACCGCCGCGTCCACGTCGTCGACGATGTAGCGCACCTGGGCCATGGTTAGCCGAACATCGCGGCATAGATGTCAGGCTTGAAGCCCACCATCAGAACACCGCCCGCGTCGAGCACCGGGCGCTTGACCATCGAGGGCTGGGCCAGCATCAGGTCGATGGCTTTGCCTGCGTCGAGGCCGCTCTTTTCGGCGTCGGGCAGCTTGCGGAACGTCGTGCCGGCCCGGTTGAGCAGGATCTCCCAGCCTACCCGCCGCACCCAGTCCTCCAGCACGCCACGATCCAGGCCCAGGGTCTTGTAGTCATGGAACCGGTAGCCGACGCCGCGCCCGTCCAGCCAGGCGCGAGCCTTCTGCATCGTATCGCAGGCCTTGATCCCGTAGAGCGTCACCGTCATGCGGCCATCAAGGCGCGGTTTGGACCGATGTTCAAGCTCCGGGCGTCTCTGGCGGGTGGCCGGCCGCGCGTCGCATGGTTCTACCTATGGTTTCCACTCGAGTTCCACTTGCGGGCGAAGCAACCCGGCAGACCAGCGTTGGTCACAGCGGCCAAAGCAGCCCTTCGCTCTTGATCAGGCTCAAGGCCTCATCAAGCGTAACCGAGGCATGGAGGCGGAACCATTGACCGGTATGACGATGCCACATGACGTGGAAACGGACATCGCCCACGTGTTCCTCCACGTGGTCGAGGCGGGTGTAGGCGGTGTCGAATTCCTCGCCGGCGTTCTCTGGAAACCCCGAGCGATAGCGTGTGATAAAGCTGAATTTGTTCCCGCGCCACTTGCCAAAGATGTCGATCGGATAGTTGAACGAAGTCGGCCGGATTTCAGGAAGGAATTGGGGTTTCAAGGTCTCGGCGATGAAGCGCTCGCAGACGGCTCCGACGCCGGCACGCTCCTGAGCCGTGAGCGCCTTGACCCGCACCCATCTGCCTCTGGACCCAGCCATTCGCCTCCTCCTGACGCCGGTGGTTAGCTCGCGGCCGGAGCACGACCTTCGGCCGGACATCCTCATTCGCTATCGAAAGCGCGCGCCATCGACGGCAACGCTACCCCCGGCCCTCACTCCCACTCAATCGTCCCCGGCGGCTTGGACGTTACGTCATAGACCACCCGGTTGACGCCGCGGACCTCATTGATGATCCGGGTGGCGCAGCGGCCGAGGACCTCCCAGGGGAATTCGAAGAAGTCGGCGGTCATGCCGTCGGTGGAGGTGACGGCGCGCAGGGCCAGCACGTCTTCGTAGGTGCGGGCGTCCCCCATCACTCCGACCGTTTTCACGGGAAGGAGTACGGCGAAGGCCTGCCAGATCGAGTCGTAGAGGCCGGCCTTGCGGATCTCGTCCAGGTAGATGGCGTCGGCCTGTTGCAGCACGGCGACCTTTTCCCGGGTGATTTCGCCCGGGATGCGGATGGCAAGGCCCGGGCCGGGAAACGGATGGCGGCCGACAAAGGCGGGGGCGAGGCCCAGTTCCACACCCAACGCCCGAACCTCATCCTTGAAGAGTTCACGCAACGGCTCGACCAGCTTGAGCTTCATATAGTCCGGCAGGCCGCCGACATTGTGGTGGCTCTTGATCACCGCCGAGGGGCCGCCGCTGGCCGACACACTCTCGATCACGTCGGGATAGAGCGTGCCCTGGGCCAGGAACGCCGCGCCTTCGACCTTGGCCGCCTCGCGGTCGAAAATCTCCACGAACACCCGGCCGATGATCTTGCGCTTGGTCTCCGGGTCGCTGACGCCGGCCAGCTGGCCCAGGAACTGGTCGCCCGCGTCCACATGGACCAGCGGGATGTTGTAGTGGTCGCGGAACAGGGTCACGACCTGCTCGGCCTCGTTATGGCGCAGTAGGCCGGTGTCGACGAACACGCAGGTGAGCTGCGCGCCGATCGCCTCGTGGATCAGCACCGCGGCCACCGAGGAATCCACCCCACCGGAAAGCCCGCAGATCACCCGATCCGGGCCCACCTGAGCGCGGATCCTCGCCACCATCTCCTGGCGGAACGCGGCCATGGTCCAGTCGCCGCTGAACCCGGCAATACCGTGGGTGAAGTTGCGCAGCATCCGTGCGCCGTGCGGTGTGTGCGCCACCTCCGGGTGGAACTGGATGCCGTAGAAGCGGCGGGCCTCGTCGGCGATCACCGCATAGGGACTGCCGTCGGAGGACGCCACCACCTCGAAACCGGGCGGAATGGCGGTGATCTTGTCGCCGTGGCTCATCCAGACAGTTTCGGGGGCGCCGCCTTCGCCAAGGCCCGCAAGCAGGGGCGACGGCCGTTCGATGCGGATCTCGGCGCGGCCGAACTCGCGGGCGTGGCCGCCTTCCACCGCGCCGCCCAGCTGGGCGCACATGGTCATCTCGCCGTAACAGATGCCCAGCACCGGCACGCCAAGCTCGAAAATCCGCTGCGGCGCCGAGGGGCTCGCCGCCTCATGCACGCTGGCCGGCCCGCCCGACAGGATGACCGCCTTGGGCGCGTAGGCGTCCAGCATCGCGTCCACCTTGTCGTAAGGATGGATCTCGCAATAGACCCCGCTCTCCCGCAGCCGCCGGGCGATCAGCTGGGTCACCTGGCTGCCGAAATCGACGATCAGGACGCGCTCGTGTTCCGGGGGGGCGTGAGCAGGCTCGGTCATGGGGCTCCGTCAGCGAGGTTTCTCCAGCACGGCGACGAAGAACCCGTCGGTGCCGGACGTGCGGGGTGAGAGGCGAAGATACCCCTCGGAAGTGAGGTATCGGGCGAGCTTCGGGTCGTCGGTGGCGGGGCTCAGGACGAAGCCTTCGGTCCGCGCCAGGAAGGCCGTGACCCGATCCTCGTCTTCCTCCGGCAGCACCGAGCAGGTGACATAGACCATCCGACCGCCCGGCTTCACAAAGGCTGCGCCTGAGTCCAGCACGGAGTCCTGGTCGGCCATACGACGCTCCAGAGTCTCCGGGGTCAGCCGCCATTTGGTGTCGGGGTGCCGCCGCCACGAGCCCGCGCCCGAGCAGGGCGCGTCGATGAAGACCACGTCCATCTTGCCTTCCAGACCCTTGAGCGGGTCGGGATTCGCCGGCGAGCGGACCTGCAGGTTTCGGACTCCGGCCCGGTCGCCACGACGGATGGTGTCGGCCAGGCGTCGGGCGTCTGAGTCATAGGCGTAGATCTGACCGGTGTTGCCCATGGCCCCGGCGAGCGCCAGGGTCTTGCCGCCGCCGCCCGCGCAGAGGTCGAGCACCTGTTTGCCCTTCACCTCGCCGGCGCAGGTCGCGGCGATCTGCGACCCCAGGTCCTGCACCTCGAACCATCCCTTGGAAAACTGCGGGATGGTCTCCACCGCCCCGCTGCGCGCGCTCGCATCCAGAGCCGGCATGCGCAGCGCCGTCGCCAGCACGTCGGTCGGCTCGGCGTTGAGTGACGTCAGGGCTTTCAGCGTGCGCTCCGGGTCGGACTTCAGCAGATTGACCCGAAGGTCCACCGGCGCCCGCTCGGCGAGCGCCGCGCCCTCCGGCGCCCGCATGTCGCCGAAAGCCCGGGCCATGGAAGCGTCCAGCCAGTCCGGATAGTCCCCTCGAACCGCGTCGGAAGCGTCGGCTAGACTGCGCGGCCGCTCCAGCGTCGCCCGCTCGGCGTCGGTGAGCGGACCAACTCCATGCGGCTCTTCGCCGGCCGCCTCGGCGACTCGCTCCAGCGGCCAGTCCCACAGGAAGCGAATGGCAGCCAGCGCCACGGCGCGGGGAGCGTCCTCGCCCATCCGCCAGGCCAGCGACCGGCGGCGTCGCAACACGTCAAGCGCCAGGCCGGAGACGAAGGCGCGGTCCTTCGCCCCGGCATAGCGGGCGCTGTCCCCCCAGCTCTTCAGCGCGAGCCGGACGGGCCGGTGGCGGGTCTCGATCTCAGTCAGGACATCGATAGCCGCCGCGAGGCGTCCGGCGTCACGCAAGGAACATCACCTGAAGAAAGCTATGATCACCATGAAGATGCCGACCATGCTCGCCGTCCACACGAGCGTGCGCACAATGGATATCCCTGAAGCATAGATCGGCACAAAAAGCGCGCGCGATACGACATAGATGCCGGCGCCGTAGAAGGTCATCCCGCCGTACTTGTTGGCCATGCCGGCAGCGATGATCGCGGTGGCGAACAGCGGAAAGGTCTCGAGGAAATTCTTGAACGCCCGGTCGAGGCGGGCGGCGACGCCCACCACTGGGGCAGGCTCGTCGCGCGGCCCGAGCAGCCAGGCCATCTCTCTTTGTCCACCGCCCGCCGCCGCCGCCCAGACAAGCTGCACCAGGCCGATGATCACGGCCGCCATCAGCAGCTTCAACTCAATAGGACTGTCACCACCCATAGGTTGCCTCCCCCATTTCGCCGCCGGCTCAGGATCGGCCGGCTGGCCTCAGAGATATTGCCGGCCCTAGACGGGGCTGGGATAATTGGGCGCCTCGCGGCTGATCATCACGTCATGGACGTGGCTCTCCCGAAGGCCCGCGCCGGTAATGCGGATGAACCTAGCCCGTTTGCGGAATTCCGCCAGATTGGCCGCGCCGACATAGCCCATGGCCGCGCGCAGGCCACCGACCATCTGGTGCAGGATCGGCGCGATCGGCCCCTTGTAGGGCACCTGACCCTCGATCCCCTCCGGCACCAACTTGAGGGCGTCGGACACGTCCTTCTGGAAATAGCGGTCAGCGGAACCCCGCGACATAGCCCCCAGCGAGCCCATGCCGCGGTATGTCTTGTAGGAGCGGCCCTGGTAGAGGAACACCTCGCCTGGCCCCTCGTCGACACCGGCGAACACCGAGCCCATCATCGCCACCGTCGCCCCCATGGCCAGCGCCTTGGCCAAGTCGCCGGAATATTTGATCCCGCCGTCGGCGATCACCGGCACGTCCGTCCCCGCGGCGGCCCGAACCGCGTCCATGATCGCGGTCAGTTGCGGCACGCCGACCCCGGCGACGATCCGCGTGGTGCAGATCGAGCCCGGGCCGATGCCCACCTTCACCGCGTCCGCGCCGGAGTCGATCAGCGCCCTTGCGCCGTCGTAGGTCGCGACATTGCCGGCGACGATCTGCACCCGGTTAGTCTCGCGCTTGATACGCGCGACCGCCTTGGCGACGTCGATGTTGTGGCCATGAGCGGTGTCGATCACCACAACATCGACGCCGGCGTCGACGAGCGCCATCGACCGTTCCCAGCCCGTATCGCCGACCGTCGAGGCGGCGCCGACCAGCAGCCGCCCTTGAGCGTCCTTCGCGGCATGGGGGTGGGCCTCGGATTTCTCCATGTCCTTGACGGTGATCAGGCCCACGGCGCGGTAGTCGTCGTCGACGACGATCAGCCGCTCGATCTTGTGCCGGCGAAGCAGGTCGCGAGCTTCCGACTGACTGACGCCTTCCTTCACCGTGATCAGGTTCTCGTGCGTCATCAACGCCTTGGCAGGAACATCCGCGTCGCCCTCGAAGCGCATGTCCCGGTTGGTCAGAATGCCGCATAGCCGCCCCGTGACCGGATCGACCACCGGGAAGCCTGAAATCTTGCGGCGCGCCTTGATCTCGCGGATTTCGCTGAGCGGGGTTTCCGGGTTGATGGTCAGCGGATTGATCACCATGCCGCTCTCGTAGCGTTTCACCTCGCGGACCTGGTCGGCCTGCTCGTCGACGGTGAAATTGCGGTGCAGGATGCCGAGGCCGCCGTTCTGGGCCATGGCGATGGCCAGCCGGCTCTCGGTGACGGTGTCCATGGCGGCAGACACCAGCGGTATGTTCAAGTTGATCTCTCGCGTGAACCGGGTCGCGACATCCACCTGGGTGGGCATCACATCGGACGGGCCGGGTTCTAGCAAAACATCGTCGAAGGTAAGCCCTTCGCGAATCTCCATGGAGACACCTCGTTTTGCGAGGGTCGTATCCCTGCAAAGGTCGATGGTGTCAACGCGAGCCTTCGGTTCCGCGCCCCTTGAACCCCGTCGCCACGAGATAGAGTTCCGATGAGTCCGACCGGCTGGCCTTGGGCTTCACCGTCTTCACGCTGGCGAACTGCTGTTTAAGCTTGGCGATCACCTCAGCGGTTTCGCCCCCCTGGAAGGCCTTTGCGATGAACACGCCGCCGGGCTTCAGGACCTCGACGGCGAAATCGGCGCCGGCTTCGATCAGGCCGACGATGCGCAGGTGGTCGGTCTGGCGGTGCCCGACGGTGTTGGGGGCCATGTCGGAGAGCACCACATCGGGCGCGCCGCCCAGCAGTCGGATCAGTTCCGGTCCACAGGCCGGGTCGGTGAAATCCATCTGCAGGATGTGCGCCGGCGGTAGCGGATCGACGGCCAGCAGGTCCACCCCGACGATACTGGTCACGCCGCGCTCGATCGCCACCTGGGTCCAGCCGCCGGGGGCAAGGCCCAGGTCCACGACGCGCGCCCCGCTCTTCAGCACGCGGAACCTGTCATCGAGCTCGATCAGCTTGTAGGCCGCGCGGCTGCGATAGCCGTGGGCCCGGGCCTTGGCCGCGAACGGGTCATTGATCTGGCGCGACAGCCAGGCCTGCTGCGACGGCGTTCGCTTCCAGGCGGTCTTCAACCGCTCCGGCACGGTGCGGCCGGACTCCGTGCCGCCGGTGGGCGGCCGGACCATGCGCTTGCGGGGTGGCTCCGTCATTGGGCGGCCATCGGCGCGACAGCGGAACGACCTCCGCGGCGGCGGCGCTTGCGGCCGCCGCGGTCGGACATCAGCGACAGCAATATCCCTTCACGAAGCCCCCGATCGGCGACGCGGACGCGGGAACAGGGCCAGAGTTCCTGCACGGCCTGCAGGATCGCCGCGCCGGCCAGCACCAAGTCGGCGCGGTCGGGACCGATGCAGGGCTGGTTGGCGCGCTCGCGGGCATTGAGCACCAGCAGCCGGCCGGCCGCGGCGTCGCATTCGTCGCGCGTCATCCAGATGCCATCGACCCGTGCCCGGTCATAGCGGGGCAGGTTCAGGTGCAGCCCGGCCAGGCTGGTGATCGCGCCGGAGGTGCCGATCAAGTGGGCGCGGTCGGCATCGAACACCGGCCGCAGACTGTCGGCGCGCCGGAAGGCCCCGATCTCTGCCTTCACAGTATCGACCATCGCGCGGAACCAGACTCCCGTCGCTGTCTCGCCCTCCGGAAATCGCTCAGCCAGCGAGACGACGCCGATGGGGATCGAAAGCCAAGCCTTCAGCGGCGGCATGCCGGAGGACGGCGCGCCGCGCAATTCCACCCAGGACAACTCCGTCGAACCGCCACCGACATCCAGCACCAGGGCCGCATCGGCTGCGCGGTCGATCAGATTCAGGCAGCCCGCGACCGAGAGACGGGCCTCTTCCTGCGGCGCGATGATCTGCAGCCGCAACCCGGTTTCGGCGAATACCCGCTCGAGGAACTCCGGCCCGTTCTGCGCCATGCGGCAGGCCTGGGTGGCGATGGCGCGCAAGCGGACCACACGGCGACGACGGACCTTCTCCGCGCTGATCTTCAGGGCGGCCATCGCGCGCTCCATGGCGGCCTCGGACAGCCGACCGGACTGACCCAATCCCTCGCCGAGACGCACGATGCGTGAATAGGCTTCCACCACACGAAAGCCGGCGCCCTGCGGCGTGGCGATCAACAGGCGGCAATTATTGGTGCCCAGATCAAGCGCGGCATAGCAGACCGGCTCGCTGTTGGATCTCTCCGGGCCAGGCGTTGGAACGCCGGGCGCGCTCGGCGCCTCTGTCATGGACCGCTTTCGTCCTTCGCAGGCCGGGCCGCACCGGCCCGCCTCACTTCGGGGTTGAGCTTAGCAAGCTCACTCGCCTCTCGGAAGGCTTAGCCTTGTAACCAGGATATTGAGCGCTACGTTCACCTCCCGGTCAGGAGAAGGCAGTTAGATTCGGATCATGGACACGCAGCTCGCCAAATTCGCGATCGGCCAGGTTGTGCGCCATCGCGTCTATGCCTTTCGTGGCGTGATCTTCGACGTCGATCCCAGCTTCTCCAACACCGAGGAATACTGGCTGTCGATCCCCGAGAACATACGGCCGCACAAGGACCAGCCGTTCTACCATCTGCTCGCCGAGAACGACGAGAGCTCCTACGTCGCCTATGTCTCCGAGCAGAACCTGTTGCCGGACGACACCGGCCAGCCCGTGGGTCACCCACAGGCGGCGATGCTGTTCGAGTCTTTCCGCGAGGGCCAGTACACGCTGCGGCCCCGGATCAGCCATTAGGCGCAAGCATTTGCCGCCGAGACGTGCGGTCGGCGCGAACTCAGAACGGAAATTCCGCCAGGGATAGGCCAGTCTGCGGCCATGAGCGCAGACGGCCAAACTCGACTGACTCCCGGCGCCGGGACGGACTGGACGATCGATCAGGCCTGGGCGCGCTACACGCCGGCCGAACATCAGGTCTGGGTGACGCTTTACGAACGCCAGTCCGCGTTGCTCACCGACCGGGCCTGCGATCCGTTCCTGAGGGGTCTGGAGGCGCTCGATCTGCACCGCGCCGGAATTCCCGACTTCGCCCGTGTCAACGCCGAACTGAACCGCCTCACCGGCTGGAGCGTGGTGGCCGTCCCCGGCCTAGTCCCTGACGTGGTATTCTTCGACCATCTGGCGAACCGCCGCTTCCCGGCCGGACGGTTCATCCGCAAGGCCAATGAGCTCGATTATCTGGAGGAACCCGACATCTTCCACGACGTCTTCGGCCACGTGCCGATGCTCACCGATCCGGAGTTCGCCGACTACATGGCCGCCTACGGACGCGGTGGATTGCGGGCCATGCAGCGCGGCCAGTTGCATCAACTGGCCCGGCTCTACTGGTACACCGTGGAATTCGGCCTCCTGCAAACGCCTGCGGGGGTGCGGATCTATGGCGCAGGCATCGTCTCGAGCCGCACGGAGACCATCTTCGCGCTCGATGATCCCTCGCCCAATCGCCTGGGCTTCGACCTGGAGCGGATCATGCGCACGCCGTACAGGATCGATGATTTCCAGCAGGTCTATTTCGTGGCGCCGTCGCTGGGCGCTCTGCTGGAGGCGACGCTGCGCGATTTCGGGCCGATCTACGACCGTCTGGCGCGTGCTGCGGACATTCCCATCGCCGCGCTCGAGCCTACCGACCGCGTCATCACGCTCGGCTCACAGGCCTACGCTCGCGCCCGGGCGCCAGCGGCTCAATAGTCGCGGCGCCAGCGAATCGCCAGGCGACCGGCGCCCTGACCCCCGAGCCGGGAGATGATCGACAGGTTCTTTTTGACCCGCCACTCCACCTGGGCCGCGCCGCCATCGCGCCCGCCGCCGGTGAGTTCCAAATAGACATTGTCGGTCAGATATTTGCCGCCCGACACAGTGACGCCCGAGGCATTGCCGCCGCCCAGCGCCAGTCGGTCAAGGCCGGCGAAGGTACGCAGATTGCCGATCACATCGAACCCGCCGCCGCCGGCCAGGGCGGCGAGCGCCGAGGCCAATTGAGCGGCTTCGAGCGGCGCGAGTTGTGAGGCGGTGCGGCCAAACAGCACCTGCGAAAGGATCTCGTCGTCCGGCAGACTGGGCGTCGACGTAACGGTGATCTCCGGTCGTGCTGCCGTCCCCCGGATCCGTACATCCGCCGTCAGCGCAGGATCGTCGCGGGTCGCCGTCAGGTCGAGGCGCACAGCTTCTGCACGGGTCGAAAGATAGACAACGCTTCTGGGATCAAATGCGAATCGCTTTCCGGCAAAATCATAGTCACCGCGCACCACGTGAGCCTGGCCAGTGAGGTCCGGGTGCGCGGTGGTTCCGCCGACATGGGCGTCGAGCGAAAGCTCCACATCCAGGCCGCGCCCCCGCAGGAAGACGCCGCGCGGCGTCTTCAGGGTGACATCCAACGCCCAGCCTTCCCCGCCGGTGGCGACCGACGGCAGGGCGGCTGCGAGCTCCGGCGGGCGGTTCTTTTCGGTCACCGGCATGGTTACGACCCCAGACGGAGTCGGCAGCCGCGCCGCCACATCGGCGCGGTCGATCGCCAGTGTCCCGCTTAGCCGCACCTTGCCGTCGGCGGCGCGGTCAATACTGGCCTGGCCCGTCGCCGAGGCGCTGGCCAGTTCATTGTCGATCAGCCGGAACCGTTTCAGATCGAGCTTCAGGCTGGAGGCGCCGTCGCGCGCCAGGCTGATTCGACCCATGCCCGCCAGCGTCCCGCCGCGTCCATCGAGCGCACTTGCCCGGGCGATCGTCACAGTGTCCTGCGTGAAGTCCGCGGCGAGCGCCACATTGCGCAAAGACAGCCCCGTGGCGCCGTCGTCGAACCGGCCGCTATCAACCGCGATCTGACCGGCGGCGCTCGGTTTGGCCAACGTGCCGCCGAGCGTACCGTGCGAACGCACCATGCCGGCGAGACTGCGCTCTCCCCCCACAAGCAGGTCCCACAGCGGTCGAACCTCGCCCTGCGCCGAGAACCGTCCGCGCATCGGTTGCTGGCGCGCGATCGCCACGCGGAAAGGCGCCGCGGAGACCTCCGTTGGCAAGACAACGGTGGCGCTGGCGTTCAGGCCCTGTGCGTTGGTGGCGCTGAGGTCGAGCGCCAGGCTGCTGTCAGCCAACCGGCCGTGGATCACCCCATCGATGCCCGAAGCCACCGGCGCGCCACGGCCGCGCGCGCCGACAAGCTTTGCCTCCAAGGCGCCATCGAGGCGGCCTCCGCGACCCTGCAAGGTCAGCGTCGCGTCCGTCTTTCCGGAAAGGTCCTCATCCAGCATGCCCAGTCCAAGACCGCTGACGGCGGCTCGAATGTTTGCGGCGGTATCCGTCAACGCTGCATCGAGGTCGATCCGTCCACCATCCGATGCCCTGAGCCTCAAGCGCGCGCCACGCTCGGGCCCACCAAATCCCAGCCGCGCTGTCTCAACGGTGCGCAGGTCGCGCCCGCCCAGACGGCCGGCCCCATCGAAGGTCGCCAGCACGCCTGGCCTCGCATCGGACAGCGCACCTCGACCCTCAAGGCTCCACCGCCCGGCCTGCGAAGCACCTTGGGCCTGGAGCAGATAGGGTAAGCGGTCCGCTGGCCCCTCCGCGGAAAATCGCGCCGTCTGGATCGCCGCGGTCGAGCCAATTGGCCTGGCGTTTTCGGCCACCAAGCTGACAGTGGCGCGGGCCGGACCCGCGGACGCGATGATGCGCACTGCGCCCGCCACCCGTCCCGCATCGAGGAAGGCCCCGCGCGTCACCGCCAAGTCCAGGTTCGCGGCGGATGCGGCGCTGCCACGCAGCGAGAGGGAGCCCGACGCCTTTATCCCGCCGGCGTCCACCGACAGGCCGGTCAGATCGACCCCGTCGCCGGGAAACCGAAAATCCGAGCGCGCCCGGGCGGGGCCGTAGGCGCTGGTCGCCGTCGCTGCGATCATCCCGCCGAAACCGTCGGACCCGCGCAGGAAACTCAGCGTCACGTGTGCGGCCTTGAGGGGCAGCCCTGGCAGGTCGATAGCATCTACGTCCGCCAATATGTCCGCGCGCGGGGCGCCAAGCGAGCCGGTGACCGCCCCCGCGCCCATGGTCCGACCGGATATCTCGACGGGTCCCGCGCGGAACGGGCCATCGGCGCTCCAGTCCAGCTTGAAGGCAAGACCCCCATCCGCTGCGAGCACGCCGGCGGCGGAGGCCCGCGCCGCCGCGCCGACCAGGCTGGCCGACCCGACCGCCAGGCGTCGCTGCTGAAGACTGGCCTGGACTTTCAACTCTGGCCGGGCGCCCAGCAGGCGATCAATCTCGGCGTAGCCGGAGGCCAGTTTGTCGCCCCTAGCCTCCAGGTTCAGAATCCAGGGTTGGCCCGCCCTGCCCTGCGTTGCGGCCCAGCTGGCCTGCGCTGAGCCCGCCGCGCCGACGCGCGCAGCCGCCAGATTCGAGACCGCGGCCGTACCCTTGAACGTCAGACCGCCCAACAGCCCGCGCTCGCCCGTCGCCGCGAGCTTCAGCCCCGCACCCGTCAGTTTCAGATCGCGAAGCAACAGGCGCCCATCGGCTAGGCGCGCGCCGTCGAGACTCATCCTGGGAGCCCCGCCGAGCACCGCGGCCAAATAGCCGGGCCCACCGCCCCCGGCCCCGGTCAGTGTCGCCTTGAGGTCCCATTGCCTGTCGCGGACGCGCGCCTCGATCGGACCCGTCGCCTGGGCCAGTGCATAGCCGCCCAGGCCGAGCCGCGAAACGGCCCCAGACCCCGCGAAGCGCCACCCTGAAATCACCTGCGTCAGTCGCCCAACGATCCGCGCAAGTCCCATGTCGGGTCCGTTTGTGATCCGCGACAGAGCGGTGGTCTCGGCGGTGATCGCCAAGCCCAGGGGCCCGATCCGACGCGCGCCTATATCGCCGAGACCGGTCGCGCGCAGGGTCAGATTCGCCGCCGCGAGACGTCCGTCCAGGGCAAAGAGATCCGCGCCCGCCCTTCGCCCCGCCAGGACGAAACGCAGATCCGGACCGAACCGCCCTGCATAGGGCGCGGTGAGAGTCGAGGCGGTGAGCGACAGCCGCCCGTAGGTCTCGCCGCCAGCCTTGGTCCAGTCGCCCTGAGCGCGCAGCGGCTCGGTGCGCCCCGACCCGACGACCGCTCCAAACCGGCCATCAGACATCTTGCCGCCGGCCACCACTTTCAAGGTGAAAGCCTGGTTGGCCGCCAGACCCAGCGCGCCGGCAAGCGCCCCGCCCCGCGTTTCCTCAGCATCCAGAAGGAAGGCCAGCGGCCGGGCGCGGGCGACATCATAGTCAAGATAGAGGTGATCGCCGGTCCGCAGCACGCTGGCGGCCCGTACCTTGCCGCGCACATCCCCGCCGCGCTCGGCGTCA
Source organism: Phenylobacterium sp. (assembly GCF_031360265.1). GTDB lineage: Bacteria > Pseudomonadota > Alphaproteobacteria > Caulobacterales > Caulobacteraceae > Phenylobacterium. The sequence goes on along the minus strand of NZ_JANMBF010000150.1, from coordinate 36,732 downwards.
AGATTGAGGGTCAGGTCGTAGACGCCACGTTCAAGACTGAACGCCGGCAGCAGTTCGACGCGGGCGTGGGCCCTGTCGATGTGGAACGAAAGCGGCAAACCGCTGTCCTTGCCCTTGGCTGTCAAGGTCGGTCGGCGCAGCACCTTCAGCGTCTCCACCTCCAGGCTGTCGGCGTGGAAATTTCGCGTCAGCAGTTCGACGTAGCGCCACCGCATTCGGATATTGTCGGCCTCCAGCCAGACGCCGCCCTCGTCGCGAATAGTGAGCTTCTTGACGCCGACGTCGCGCCAGATGTCGCCGGAGAGGCCCTCGATCTGCAGCCGCCCCAGCCGCCCGACCTTCAATCCGTTGGCTCCCGCCTCGATCAGCACCCTCGCCTGAGGCAGCAGAACCCCATAGCGAGCGCCCAGCAAGAGCACCGCCGCGCCTCCCAGGATGGCCAGGACCACCAGGACGATGACCTCGATCAGGACCAGGCGCCTGACGGCGCGGCTATCTCCAGAGGCGTTCAAAAGCTCTGCCCGATGCTGACATAGATCTGGAATGGCGCCTGGCCCCGGCGGCTGGTGACTGGAGACGCCACATCAACCCGGATCGGCCCGAAGCCCAGGTTGTAGCGAACGCCGACGCCAGCCCCTACACTGAGCGCGCCAAAATCCGGAACCTGCGCGCCGCCAACTGAGCCGGCGTCAACGAACACGACCACGCCCCAGCGTTCCGTCAGGTCGTGCCGAAGTTCGACCGCAGCCTCCACCAAAGACAGCCCCCCCTGCGGCGTATTGTCCGCCAGCCTCGGGCCGACCTCCTGATAGCCGAATCCCCGCACCGAGCCGCCGCCCGCATAGAACCGTTGCGGCGCCGGAATATCTGCGAGACTGGCATTGATCAGGCTGCCAACCTTCAGGCGGCCCGCGAGCACGGTCTTCGCCTGCGGCCCGAACGGCAGGTAGGCTGCGACCTGGCCCTGGACCTTCAGGTACGGAACCAGCCCCTGGCCAGCCAGCAGCGTGGGTTCTGCCCGCCCGCTGATCCGCCAGCCATGGCGCGGGTTGAGTGGATCGTCCGAACGGTCAAGCGCCAGATCGGCTAGGCCGGCGAGCGTTGCGACATCGCGGCCCAGCGGCGTCAGCGAGCCAATCCGCACCCCGCTCGTGCGGCTCAAATCCAGGGAACCGCCCACCGTGAAAAAGGTGCCGGTCAAGCCAAAGGTTGCGTTGGGCCCGAACCGGCGGGTCACATCGGCGCTGGCCATGACGCCTTCCTGATCATAGGCCGGCGTTCGCGTGCGGTAGAGTGCGGTTCGCGCGACCAGGGTCTGGCGCGGCGCACGCCAGTGCGGCAACGACAGATTCAGCTCCACCCGGCTGTCGATGGTCGAGAGACGCGCCAGCAGCGCGGCGGTGTCCGCGCGGCCGAGCAGGTTGTAGCGGGTCAGCTTGGCATCGAGGCCCACGCCCTCAGTCGTGCCGTAGCTGGCACCGAGTTCGAGCGTTCGCCGCTTTCGCTCCGCGAGGCTGACGATCACGGGCCGCAGGCCGTCAGGCGTCGTCGCGGCCGCCGGCGCCAGAGCCACCGTCACCGAATCATAGACCCCCGTGTCGAGCAGCCGGCGCTCAAGTTCGGCCACGTCTTCCGGATTGTAGGGCGCGCCGCCGCGCCAGGGGGCCAGGTGCTGGATCCACGCGGAGCCGGTGCGCCCGTTGGTGGTCATGCGGATGCCGCCCAGCCGTGCGATTTGACCCGCGGAAATGCGGTAGAACGGACGGACAGAGGCGTCGGCGTGATCGACCAGAACCTCGCGGGGCTCCGCCATCACGTCAGCATAGCCGCGCTTCTGGACCGCTGCGACGGCGCGACCCTCTGCGCTGACCACGTCGGCCGAGCGGCCAGGCTGGCCGGGGGTCAGGTGGAGCGCCCGGACGGCCGCGTTCACCGCCGCGGCATCCGGCGGGGTCCCGACCCAGGTGATCCGGGGTTCGCCAAGCTTGAACCGCGGCCCGGCGGTGACCCTGACCCGGGCCCTTGGCAGGTCGCCATCGCCGACGTCCGGCGCCACGTCATAGGCATAGTAGCCCTCCGAGCGAAGGACGGCGATGGCGTCTTCGGCGGCGGCCTGGGCGCGGCGGCGAGCCTCGAAGCGATTTTCGATGGGCCGGTCGGTCTCACCCACGGCGCGCGCGATGGCGCCGCGCAGGTCGGGGTCAAGAGACCCCTCTATCGAAGCCTTAGGCTCAGCGGCGCCGGCGGGCGCGCTCAGGCCCTGGATCGCCAGGGCCGCTCCGGCGACGACGGCGTAGACAAGACGAGCCAAGCTCTCGAATCCTCCGGCCCCTGATGTCGGGTGTAGCCGTGCCCTTCGGCACTGTCACCTGCGTCGGCGCGGCGCCCAATGCCTGGGCAGTCCCGACGGCGCGCCCGAGGCCGGCGGGAAAGCTCGCGGTCGTTTTCAGGTGCTGCCATATGGAACTTATGGACCTAGGGTGTTGGCGAGGCCTGCAAGCGTGGAGTCGAGTGTGGCGAAGACGAATCTAGTCAGAGGGGAAGCGCAGACGATCCTGCTCCCCTATGACGAGATGCGCGGCGCAAAGGGTAAGGTCCGACCGCACTACGCCGCCCTTGAGGCGCGGCTGGCGACACTATCGTCGGACGAACTCGCCGATCGACAGCGGACCCTGGAACGCTTCTTCCTGCTGCAGGGTATCACCTTCACCGTCTATGGCGCGGAGAGCTCCACCGAGCGGATCATTCCGACAGACGTCTTGCCCCGGATCATCGCCGCGGAGGAATGGAAGACCATCGAGGCCGGCCTGACACAGCGTCTCAGGGCGCTCAACATGTTCCTTGCGGACATTTATTCCGCCCAGCGGATCCTGATGGACGGCGTCGTCCCGCGCGACCTGATACTGGGGGCTCCCTCCTTTCAGCGCGAGATGCAGAATCTCTATGTGCCGCATGGCGCTTACGCCAACGTCTGCGGTTCCGACCTGATCCGCCAGCCCGACGGCGCGTTTGCGGTGCTTGAAGACAATCTGCGGGTACCCTCCGGCGTATCCTATATGCTGGCCAACCGGGAAGCCTCGAAGCGGGTCTTTCCTGGCACGTTCCGGGGCGCCGGCGTCCGCGCCATCGAACGATATCCCGACCTGCTGCTGACCACTTTGAAGAGCATGGCGGCGGATTGGCGGCCAAATCCACAGGTCGTGGTGCTGACGCCTGGAGTCTATAATTCCGCCTACTACGAACACGCCTATCTCGCGCGGCTGATGGGTGCGCCGCTGGTCGAGGGCCGCGACCTCGTTGTGCATGACAATATGGTCTACATGCGGACCACCACGGGGCTGCGGCGGATCGACGTGATCTATCGCCGGGTGGACGACGACTTCATCGACCCCCTGACCTTCCGCAGCGACAGCGGGCTTGGCTCGGCCGGTCTGTTCAATGCCTATCGCGCCGGTAACGTGGTGATCTGCAACGCCCCCGGCACCGGAGTCGCCGATGACAAGGCGGTCTATGCCTATGTGCCGGAGATCATCCGCTACTATCTGGGTGAGGACGCCATCCTGCCCAACATCGAGACTTTTCTGTGCCGCGACCCGGCGCATCTCAGCCATGTCCTGGCCAACCTCGACAAGTTCGTGGTCAAGGCGGTGGGCGCCTCGGGGGGCTATGGGATGCTGGTGGGACCCCACTCCACCAAGGCCCAGCAGGACGAGTTCGCCGTGGCCCTGAAAGCCGACCCGGAGAACTACATCGCCCAGCCGACGATCCAGCTGTCAACGGCGCCGTGTCTGATCGGTGAAGCCATTGAGCCTCGCCATGTGGACCTTCGGCCGTTCATCCTGTGTGGGGAGAAGATCGTGGTCACCCCCGGCGCACTCACCCGCGTCGCCCTGCGCAAGGGCTCGCTGGTGGTCAATTCCAGCCAGGGCGGAGGTTCAAAGGACACCTGGGTGCTCACCGACCGCAAGGACCTGCAGCCATGAGCCAAGCCCGATGATGCTCGCCCGCGTTGCCGACAGTCTCTACTGGATCGGCCGCTATGTGGAGCGGGCCGAGCACCTTTGCCGGCTCTCCGACGTCATGCTCACGGCCACGCTGGATCGTACGGAATCAGCCACCCAGATCGCCCGCATCGCCCTGGCCGCGGTGGGCGACCCGGAAGGCGCGGTGAAGGCGAGGAACCCCTATGAGGCGGCGCTGTCCCTGGTGCTCGACCGCCAGGACGGGGGCTCGGTGGCGAGTTCGCTCGGCCTGGCGCGCGAGAATGCCCGTCAGGTGCGCGACCAGATCACCACGGAAACCTGGGAGCGGCTCAATCTAATTCATCTGCGGATGAACGACCCCCACGCCGCACGCGCCTTCGCCGAGGGCAGCCAGGATTTCCTGCACGACACGATTGCCGATCTGCACCTGTTCAAGGGCGCCGCCGACGCGACCATGAGCCATGGCGAGGGGTGGCGGTTCCTGCTGCTTGGCGTCTATCTGGAGCGCGCCCAGCTGATCGGCGCGCTGCTGGAGGTTTGTTTCGGAGACAAACGCGGGCGCCCCATCACCGATCACTCCGCCCTGACCAGCCTGCTACGTATGGGTTGCGCCCTGGAGCCCTATCTGCGGGTCTACACAGCCGATATGCAGCCGCGCTACATCCTGGAATTCCTGCTTCTGGACGAGGATTTTCCGCGCTCGGTGCGCTTTTGCACGGCACGTATCGAGGAGCATCTGGCCTCGATCAGCCGCCCGGTGGAAACCCATGGCCTGGCCGGCCCAGACCGCTTGGCCGGGCGGCTGCGCGCGCGCCTGCAGTATGCCGACATCGGCGAGGTCCAGGCTGGCGGCGCCAGCGCCTTCCTGGGCGCGGTGCTCGACGAGTGCGCGGGCGTTCACCGCTCGATCTACGAAGCCTTCGTGTCCTATCCTCTCGAACAGCGCTTGCCGGCCTAAGGACCGACCCGCCCTTGCTTCTTACCGTCCGTCACGCCACGCGCTATCAGTACGATGAGACCGTGCGCGAGAGCGTCATGGAAGTCTGGATGCAGCCGCAGAAGCGCGCCGGCCAGCGGCTGATCAGCTTTGAACTGGAGCTGGATCCGGCCGCCCAGCTGTTCTCCTATGCCGACACCTTCGGCAACGCTGTCTACCACTTCGACATCCCCCAACCGCACGAGCGCCTGAACATCGTCGCGCGATCCGCCGTCGAGACCGAGGAACCGGCCGCCCTGCCGCAGGCTCTGGACCGTGGCGAGTGGGACCGGCTGAAATCTGACTTTGTGCGAGGCGAGCACTTCGACTTCCTGCACGCACACGGCTTTACCGGACCGACCGACGCTCGCAGCCTTTGTCGCGGAGACGAAACTCGATGACCTGCGGTCCTGCGATCCGCTCACCGCCCTGCGTGAGCTGTCGAAGATCGTCTACGAGGCCTTCGCCTATGAGGCCGGCGTCACCCGCGCCGACAGTCCAATCGACCACGTGCTGGAGACCCGCAAAGGGGTCTGCCAGGATTTTGCGCACGTTATGCTGGCGATCTGCCGCAGCTGGGGCCTGCCAGCACGCTATGTCTCCGGCTATCTGTTCACCGACCGCAAGAGCGGCGACCGCTCGGACCCCGACGCCACCCACGCCTGGGTCGAGGTGTTCCTGCCCAGCCTGCGCTGGGTAGGGTTCGACCCGACCAACAACATTGCGGCGGGAGAACGCCATATCACCTGCGCCGTCGGACGTGACTATTCCGACGTGCCGCCATCGCGCGGGGTCTACAAAGGAGAGGCCGAAAGCGAGCTTTCGGTTGGCGTTACGGTGCGCCGGGCGCGTGCGGCCGTCAGCGAACCGGAGTTCCTGCGCACCTCCCAGACCGCCCCGCGCGCCGGTCAGCGACGCGGCCAGTTCAGCGGCCTGGCCTACGACCAGCAACGCCAACAGCAGCAGTAGCCGGGTCAGGTCTGGATCTGGGCGACCGCATCGACCCGCGGGTCGCTGGCGAAGTCCGCCGGCGCGATGAAGCCAAGGCCGTCCCAGGGGATCTTCACCCCGACGGCTTCAAAGCAGCGCGCAAGATACTCCGAGCAGATGAATTCGTTCCTTGGCCCAAGGCTCGGGTGCAGGCGCTTGCGAAACCGACCAAGCACGATGCGCAGAGCAATCCTGAGGGTCTCGACGTGCGAGAAACGGTCGCCCAGCCGGTCGAAGGCGAACCCGGCCATCTTCTTCATGGGCTTGCGGCGGGCTTTCGCGCCCATGCCTCGATGGCGCGCGAGCAGTATTTTCCCGGGATAGGGCTCGGTCCCATTGCTTGTCCTGGCGATGAAGCTGGAAAGCGGCACGGCCCGCACGCCGAGTTTCTCGACACACTCCAGCACCATCACGCGGTCGATGTCGTCCATGCGAAAGGCGATCGCCACGTGGCTCCACGGACTCTTCGTCGCCCACCGGATGAGCCGCGAAAACATGTCCGTCGCCGAGCAAAGCAATATGTCGCCGTCGCGCACCGCCGCACGGATCGCTGCATAGGGCTGCGGGCGAAGGGTGATCAGAACCGCGGGATCGATTGTCATGGGAAACCTAACGTTCAGCCGGGCTGAAGGCTCAAGGCGGCGGGCGGGGTCGGCGATGTTTCGTCTGGACTGACCCTAGGTCGCCCGCGCACCGTCTCAACAACTCATGCCTCGAGGCGTCCGATGCCGTTATCGCCACAGCGCCGCTTCCTCACTCCCGCGCCGGAGGAAACCCTTGAGGCGCTTGCCGCGCGCGCCCTTCCCGACACCCCGCTGGATGGGGCGATGGACGCCATCCGCAGCTGGAATCTGCACATCTTTGCGATGCGGCGCCCGCCTGGGCTGTTGCTCGGCAGCGATGTGGTGTTCGTTGAGGCGCCGCGCGGATGATCTCGAATGCGGTCTCGGCCGAGCCAGTGATCGTCGGGGCAGAGATCGCGGCGGGCCATGATGGCGCGGCGGATCTGGTCCTGCGGCTGCGACACCCCAACGGCGTCGAGGAGACTGTGACGCTGGACGGCGAACATGGCCTGGCGCTCATGAACCGCTGCGGCATCGCCTCGCTTGACGACCTGCCCGGCCACTCGTGGCGCAAGATCCTGGAGGCAAGCTGACCATGTTCGATGTCATTGTCAGGAACGGTCGCATCGTGGACGGCTCGGGCGAGCCGGGCTTCATGGGCGATGTCGCGGTCAAGGACGGACGGATTGCCGCCCTCGGTCGCGTCGTGGGCGAGGCGCGCGAGATCGTCGAAGCCGCAGGGCGGGTGGTGGCCCCAGGTTTCATCGATCCGCACACGCATTTTGATGTCCAGTTGCTGTGGGACGGCGCCGCCCGCCCGGCCCTGGAGCACGGGATCACCTGCGTCGTTCCGGGCAACTGCTCGCTGTCGCTGGCGCCGTTGAGAGCCGCCGACCGCGCCCGTCTCGTGGGCATGTTCCAGCAGATCGAAGAGCTTCCCCCCGAGGCTTTCACCCAGGCGTTCGACTGGACCTGGGAGGACTTCGCCGGCTACCGCGAGGCGATCGAGCAGGACCTGTCGATCAACGTGGCGCCGCTGGTCGGGCACAGCGTCATCCGCCTGTGGGTCATGGGTCCAGCCGCCCAGGAGCGCGCCGCCACCGCTGACGAAATCGTCGGCATGCAGGACCTGCTGCGCGAATGCCTCCGGGCCGGCGCGGTCGGCCTCTCCACCAGCTTCGTCGATGTCGACGAGCATGGCCGTCCGGTGCCCAGCCGCTTCGCCCAGTTCGAAGAGCTGGAGGCGCTGTCGGCCGTGCTGGGCGAATTCGGCCGGATGCTGCAATGCGTTCCCGAATTCTACGATACCGACCTGACCATCGCGCGCATCGACCAGCTGGCGGAGCTGTCGCTGAAGTATGCCATTCCGACCACCTTTTCCCCGGTGTTCGACAACTCAGCGACGCCTGAAAATGTGCCGCGCACTCTGGCCCGCGTCGAGGAGCAGTTCGCTCGGGGCGCGCGGGTCTGGCCGCAGATGCAGACCCGGCCCATAGACATCAGCTTCAGCCTCCTGCGGCCCAGCCTGTTCTTCGCGCGCCTGCCGCGTTGGGTTCGGGTGCTGCGCCAGCCGCTGGAGGCGCGCCTCGCCGCCCTGCGCGATCCGGAGACCGTCGCCAAGATGGTGGCCGACCTGGGTCCGGACGGCGGGGAACGGATGATGGGCCGCCTGACGGTCCGTGGCGGCGACGCCGCGCCGGCCGAGCTGGTGGGCCGGACGCTCCGCGACATCGCCCGCGAACGCGGCGAGGCGCCGGCCCTGGCGCTGATCACCCTGTCGCTGGAGCATGGCCTGGACGTCGCCTTCCTGGCGGCGGGCATGGGACACCAGGAGACCGACCGGATCGGGCCGATGCTGGCCCATCCGCTGGTGCATATCGGGGCCAGCGACGGTGGCGCCCACATCGCCTCGTTCTCGACCTACGGCGACACCGGCTATCTGTTCAGCGAGTTCGTGCGCAAGTCGGGGCGCCTGACCCTGGAGCAGGCCGTCCGCAAGATCACCGCCGACACGGCCGACATCTGGGGCCTCACCGGTCGCGGGCGGCTGCAACCGGGCCAGGCGGCCGACATCGTGATCTTTGACCCGGACAGTATCGGGCGGGGCGAGGAGCGGCCGGTGTTCGACATGCCGGGCGAGGGCATGCGCTATGTCCGGGGCGCGACGGGGATCGACGCCGTGCTGGTCAATGGCCAGATCGCGTGGCGCGACGGGGCTTACACCGACGCCCGCGCCGGAATGGTCTGCAGCTGATCGGAGGGAGAGGCGGCGATGCGCTACGAGACCCTGCTCTACGACCTCGACGGGCCGGTCCTGACGGTGACCTTGAACCGCCCGGACAAGCTCAACGCCTATACCGCGGTGATGGGCGCCGAGATCGAGGACGCCTTCCGGCGCGCCGATACGGACGACGCGGTCCGGGTGGTGATCGTCACCGGGGCCGGGCGGGGATTTTGCGCCGGTGCGGACATCTCCGGCGGCGCTGGCGCTTTCGACGCCAAGGCGGAGGGCTCGGTAGCGTTCGCCGCGCAGGAACGACCGCGTGGGTCGGGCGCGGGCTTCATCGGCGCGATTTTCAATTGCCGTAAGCCCTCCATCGCCGCGATCAACGGGGCGGCCGTAGGGGTGGGCGCGACCCTGACCCTGCCCATGGACATCCGCATCGCCGCCTCCACGGCCCGGCTTGGCTTTGTCTTCGCCCGGCGCGGGCTGGTGCCGGAGGCCGGCAGCGCCTGGTTCCTGCCCAAACTCGTCGGCCTGCCCCAGGCGCTGCGCTGGTGCCTGTCCGGGGGACTCATATCGGCGCAGGAGGCGCTCGCGGGCGGATTGGTGTCGGAGACCGTCGAACCTCAGGACCTGCTCGTCCGCGCCCGCGCCATCGCCATGGAGATCGCCGAGAACACCGCTCCCGTCTCAATCGCCCTCACCCGCCAGATGCTCTGGCGCTACGCCGGCGCGCCGGACCCGTTCGACCTGCTGGCCGTGGACGGACGGCTGTCCATGGAACTGGGCGCCGGCCCGGACGTCCGCGAAGGCGTCAGCGCCTTCCTCGAGAAACGCACCCCCAACTTCCCCGGCAAGGCGTCCAGCGACCTGCCGAGCCTCTATCCGTGGTGGGAAACTTGAGAAGACGCGGCGTGGCGCACCCGATCCAGGATGGCGACGGCGGCGTTGGTAGGCCGGGTGAGGTTCGAACTCACGACCATTCGATTAAAAGTCGAATGCTCTACCACTGAGCTACCGGCCCCCTCGACGCGATTCCCCTTGATCGAAGGGGTCGGGCGAAGCGGCGCGGACCTTAGGCGCCGGGGTCCGCTCGCGCAAGGGCATCCAGACGCGGTTGGCGAAACCGATGGGTAGGCTAGGATCGCGGGCGATGCACACTCTTTCCCGCCTCGTCGTCGTAACGACGGCGCTCGCGCTCGCCGGCTGCGCCACCGCCGGACGGTCGGACGGCTCGCGCCGGGTGGAGACCACGTCCCAGGCCAGCCGCGAGAGCCTAGGGGGCGCCGCCGCCTCACCGCTGCGCGACCTCAATGTCCTGCAGACCAAGATACCCGACATCCTGCTGCGCGCGGTAGCCGACCCCTATGCGCGGACCTTGCCCGAGCGTTGTGACCAGCTGGGGGCGAAGATCAAAGCCCTGGACGAGGTGCTGGGCGCGGACCTCGATGCCCCCTCGGTGGATCAGGACGACCTGTTGGACAAGGGTCGCGAGACCGTACTCGGCGCGGTGGCCGGGGTGGCGTCCGGCGTGATCCCCTACCGCGGATGGGTCCGCCGACTGACCGGTGCGGAACGGCATGATCGTCTGGTGCAGGCCGCGATCACCGCCGGCGCGGTGCGCCGGGGCTATCTCAAGGGATTGGGCGAGGCGCGGGGCTGCCCGCGACCCGCCAGGCCGTCGCATGTCCTAGCGGAAAGGTCCGCGGACACCCAGGATTTCAAGCCACGCTTTCCGATCCGCCCACCCGCTGGCGGGCCATGAAGTCCGCGCGGAAGGCATCCAGCCGACGCCCGGCGATGGCCGCGCGCAGGGCCGCCATCAGGGCCTGAAAAAACGCCAGGTTGTGCCAGGAGAGCAGCACCTGCCCCAGGATCTCCTCGGACTTCACCAGGTGGTGCAGATAGGCCTTCGAATAGTCGCGCGACGCCGGACAGGCGATGCCGGCGTCGAGGGGCGCGTCATCCTCGGCGAAGCGGGCGTTCTTCAGATTGACCGAGCCATCCCAGGTCCAGGCCTGGCCGTGGCGGCCGGACCGCGTGGGCAGCACGCAGTCGAACATGTCCACGCCGCGCGCCACCGCCTCGACGATGTCGATCGGCTTGCCGACCCCCATCAGGTAGCGGGGCCGCTCGGGCGGCAACATCGCGGGCGCATAGTCCAGCACCTCGACCATGCCGGCATGCCCCTCGCCCACCGCCAGGCCGCCGATGGCGTAGCCGTCGAAGCCGATCTCGATCAGCCGCTCGGCGGACTCGCCGCGCAGGGCCCGCGACTGCCCCCCCTGCTGGATGCCGAACAGCGCTTGGCTGTCGCGCGCGCCGAACGCGGCCTTCGACCGCTGCCCCCATCGCGCGGAGCGACGCATGGCCTCGGCCACTCGCTCTTCGCTGCTCGGCAAGGACACCAGTTCATCCAGCTGCATGACGATATCCGACCCCAGCAGGTCAGCCTGAATCGCGATTGATCGCTCGGGCGTCAGCACGTGTCTGGAGCCGTCGATGTGGCTTTGGAAGGTGACGGACTCCTCGGTGACCTTAGAGATCTTCGAAAGCGACATCACCTGGAAACCGCCCGAGTCGGTCAGGATCGGCTTTTCCCAGCGCATGAACCGGTGCAGCCCGCCCAGGCGCGCCACACGCTCGGCCGTCGGCCGCAGCATCAGGTGGTACGTGTTGCCCAGCAGGATGTCGGCGCCGCTGGCCGCCACCTGATCGACGGTCAGCGCCTTGACCGTGCCCGCCGTGCCCACGGGCATGAAGGCGGGCGTTCGAATCTTACCGCGTGAGGTCGCCAGCACCCCGGTCCGGGCCGCGCCGTCGGTGGCCGAGATCGTGAACGGGAACGCCCCCATCAGCCGGCCCTCCAGAGCAGGCTTGTGTCGCCATAGGAGTAGAACCGGTAGCCCGTCGCGACGGCGTGCGCGTACGCCGCGCGCATGGCAGCCTGCCCCGCCAGAGCGCAGACCAGCATGAACAGGGTCGACTTCGGCAGGTGGAAGTTGGTCATCAGGCCGTCGGCGGCGCGGAATCGGTAGCCTGGCGTAATGAAGATCGCCGTCTCGCCCTCGAAGGGTCTGACGAGACCATCCTCGCCGGTCGCGGATTCCAGCAGGCGCAATGAGGTTGTGCCGACGCAGACGATGCGCCCGCCGGCCGCCCGGGCTGCATTGATCCGCTCAGCTGTCTCGGCGTCCACCTCGCCCCATTCGGCATGCATGTGGTGATCGTCGAGCGCCTCGGTCTTCACCGGCAGGAATGTGCCGGCGCCGACGTGCAGGGTGACGAACTCGGTGGCGATGCCCGCTTGCGCCAACCGGGCGAACAGATCCGGCGTGAAGTGCAGGCCCGCGGTCGGCGCGGCGACCGATCCATCCTCACGGGCATAGACCGTCTGGTAGTCCGTCCGGTCGCGGTCGTCCTCCCCCCGCTTTGCGGCGATATAGGGCGGCAGCGGCATCGCGCCCCGCTCGGCGATCGCGGCGTCGAGGTCGGGTCCGGACAGATCGAAACCCAGCGTCACCTCCCCGCCCTCGCCCTTGGCCCGCACTGTGGCGGCGAGCGCGCCCAGCAGGCAGGCGCGGTCAGAGGTTTCGCCGAACGCCACCCGGTCACCCACGGCCAGTTTCTTGCCGGGCCGCATCAGCGCCGTCCAGTCATGTGCCGACAGGCGCTTGAGCAGGGTCGCCTCGACGGCCACCCGGCTCTCCCCGCGCTGGCGGACGCCCTTCAGCCGGGCCGCGATCACCCGGGTGTCGTTGAGCACCAGAAGGTCGCCCGCGCGCAGCAGGTCCGGCAGGTCGTCAACCCTAAGATCGCGCAGCGGCTCGCCCGGCGCGACCAGCAGCAGGCGCGCCGCGTCCCGCGGGCTGGCGGGCCGCAACGCAATGCGATCCTCAGGAAGGTCAAAATCGAAATCGGCGAGCTGCATGGAAGGCGGTTGAGGCGCACGCACCGGACCGCCCGTCAAGCCGACAACGGCCGATGTGGCTTCAGGCGTCGGCGACGACCTTCATCGAGACGATCGCGCCGGGCGCGCGCGGCGGCTCGCCCTTTGGCAAGGCGTCAACGTGATCCATACCCTCGGTGACCTCGCCCCAGACGGTATATTGGCTGTCCAGGAACCGGGCGTCGTCGAGACAGATGAAAAACTGACTGTTGGCCGAGTTCGGGTTGGCCGTCCTGGCCATCGAACAGACCCCGCGAACGTGCGGCTCCTTGGAGAATTCCGCCGGCAGGTCCGGCTTCGGCGAACCGCCCGATCCGGTGCCCGTCGGGTCACCGCCCTGGGCCATGAAGCCCGGGATCACCCGATGGAAGACCACGCCATCGTAGAAGCCTTCGCGCGCCAGTTCCTTGATCCGCGCCACATGCTGCGGGGCCAGGTCGGGGCGCAGCTTGATCGTCACAGGCCCGCCGGACAGGTGCAGGATCAGGGTGTTTTCGGAGTCCATCATTTCACCTCAGAAGGAATGTCGATATCGCAAGCTGTGAAGTCCGCGCCCTTGGCGGCGCGAACGCGGACGATCTCGGCCCGGAACCACGGGCCCTTGGGGTCGATGACCCGGATCTTCGGGCGGCTCGCTTCGGGGATGTCAGCCAGCAGGCGCACGTGATCCATTCGATCCTGTGGATCGGCGACCGGCTCACCCACCTTGATGTCACGAACCACCTCCAGGCCGGCGATCACGCGCCCCCAGGCCGTGTAGTTCTTGTCCAGGGATGGATAGGGATAGCGCATCAGGAAGAACTGGCTGTTGGCGGAGTCGGGGGTGCTGTCGCGCGCCATGCCCATCACACCCTGACAATAGAGTCCCCAGGCGGTGACCTTCTGATCCCTGGTCATGGCGGCGAGCATCATCGACTGGCTCATCACCGGCAGGGATTTGATGAACCCGACCTCGGCCACGGTCTGGTCAGCGGCCATCACGAACGGCAGATCGGAGCCCCGGCGGAAGGTGAACTCGCCGGGCAGGTTGGGCTTCGATGACCCGCCCTGGCCGTTGTTCTGCGGGTCGCCGGTCTGGTCCATGAACTTGTCGATGACCCGGAAGAAGCGCAGGCCATCATAGAAGCCCTCATGCGCCAGGGCGCGCACCTGGGCCACGTGCTTCGGCGCGACCTCGGGCAGCATCTCGACCACGATACGGCCCTTGTTGGTGTCGATCACCAGCACGTCGTCGGGATCTGGACGGCGCCAGTCCGCAGGGCCGGGCGCGGCGGGATCGATGGTCTTGGCCGGCGCGGCGGCTGCAGGGAGCGGCGCCTTTTTCGGGGCCGCGAAGGCCGTGACGGCAACAGCCGTTATGGCGGCGGCAAGCAGGACTGATCTCATGGTTTCACTCGTAACCGGACGAAGGCCGCGACGCCAGCCAGCCGATCAGCGGCCGGCCTTGGCCATCAGGCGATCCCTCACGTCGGCGCTGACGAATTTGGTCACGTCGCCGCCCAGCAGGACGATCTCCTTCACCAGCCGAGAGGCGATCGCCAGGTGACGTGGATCAGCCATCAGGAAGACCGTCTCGACCTCGCGGTCGAGTTGCTGGTTCATGGCGGTGAGCGCGAACTCAAACTCGAAATCCGTCACGGCGCGCAGGCCCCGCACCATGACGCTGGCGCCAATCTGGTGTGCGAAGTGCGTGGTCAGGCCCTGGTAGGGTTGCACGACGATCTCGGTCGCACCTCGAAATGGCGCGACCGCCTCCTCGACAATCGCCACCCGCTCCTCGATATTGAACATGGGACTCTTGCCGGTATCGATGGCGACGCCAATGACCAGCTTGTCCAATAGCTTCACGGCGCGACTGATGATGTCGACGTGACCGTTGTGGATGGGATCGAAGGCGCCCGGATAGAGCCCGACACGGGTCATGCTGCTTCGTTCCTCAACAACAGATCTTCGCCTTTCGCCGTGCGGAGACGTTCTGGCAAGGGAAAATCGTCGGCAACGCCATGACCACAGCCCCAGGTGCTGCAGGTCTGCAGGACCTTTCCCGCAAGTCTGGTCAGTCGCCTAAGCTTCAGGAGCGGCGCCGCCGTCCCCTGGGGCCTCGTCCTCGACCGCCTCGTCGTCCTCGCCGGTGTCGGCCAGCCGTTCCACCGAGACCACGTGCTCGTTCTCCGCGGTTCGGAAGACGATGACGCCTTGGGTATTGCGACTGGCGAGGCGGACCTTGCGGACCGGGGTGCGGATCAGCTGGCCCTGGTCGGTGACCATGAGGATCTGGTCGCTCTCCTCAACCGGGAACGACGCGGCGAGCTTGCCACCCTTCTTGGTGAGGTCCTGGGCCAGGAGGCCCTGCCCGCCGCGCCCAGTGCGCCGGAATTCATAGGCCGAGGTCCGCTTGCCAAAGCCTTCGGTGGAGACCGTCAGGATGATTTCCTCCGCCCCTCCGAGTTCAGCGATCCGGTCCGGCGTCAGGCTGACCTGATCTTCGCCGTCGGCTTCATCGTCGTCGATGGTGGGCGCTTCGTCGCCATCCTCGCCTTCGGCCGCCGTCCGCATCAGCCGGGCGTGCTTGAGATAGGCTGTGCGCTCGGCCGGCGTGGCGGCGACGGCGCGCAGGATCGCCATGGAGATCACGCTGTCGCCCTGAGCCAGGCGGACGCCACGCACGCCGGTGGAGTCGCGGCCGGCGAACACCCGGACGTCTTCTGTCGGAAAGCGGATGCAGCGGCCGAGCGCCGTGGTCAGCAGGATATCGTTGACCCGGGCGTTGCAGACGCCGACCCCGACAATCGCATCACCGTCGTCGAGCTTCATGGCGATCTTGCCGTTGCGGCGGATGTCGATGAAGTCGGAAAGCTTGTTGCGCCGAACCCCGCCGGACCGGGTGGCGAACATCACGTCGAACTGATCCCAGCTCGCCTCGTCCTCGGGCAGCGGCAGGATCGAGGTGATGCTCTCGCCGGGTTCGATGGGCAGCAGGTTGACGAAGGCCTTGCCGCGCGAGGTCGGCGTACCGACCGGCAGGCGCCAGACCTTCAACTTGTACGCCTTGCCGCCGCTGGAGAAGAACAGCATCGGCGTGTGGGTGTTGGCGGAGAAGACGCGGGTCACCGCATCCTCGTCCTTGGTGGCCATTCCCGAGCGGCCTTTGCCGCCGTGTTTCTGGGTCCGGTAGATCGACAGTGGCGTGCGCTTCACATAGCCGCCGTGGGTGACGGTGATGACCATGTCCTCGCGGACGATTAGGTCCTCGTCCTCGACGTCGGCATCGCCATCGACGATCTCGGTGCGGCGTGGCACGGCGAAGGCGGCGCGCACCTCGACCAGTTCCTCGCGTACGATGGCCATGATCGCCTCGCGCGAGGCCAGCAACGCCAGATAGGCCTGGATGGCGTCGGCCAAAGTCTGGGCTTCGCCGAAGATCTCGTCACGGCCAAGCCCGGTCAGGCGCGAGAGCGTGAGCGCCAGAATGGCGCGGGCCTGTTCATCCGACAGCCGGATCAGGGCGCCGTCGATCACCAGGGTGCGGGGATCGGCAATCAGCTCGACCAGCGGCAGCATATCGCCCGCCGGCCAGTCCTTGGCGACCAGGCGCTCGCGGGCCTCCGCCGGATCCTTGGACGAGCGGATGATCTGGATGAACTCGTCGATGTTGGCCACGGCGATGGCCAGGCCGACCAGCACATGGCCGCGGTCGCGGGATTTCGACAGTTCGAACTTGGTGCGCCGGACCACCACTTCCTCGCGGAAATCCACGAAGGCGGTGACCATGTCGCGCAGGCCCATCTGCACCGGCCGCCCGCGATTAAGCGCCAGCATATTGACCGGGAACGACGACTGCAGGGGCGTGTAGCGATAGAGCTGGTTGAGGATGACGTCGGCGGACGCATCGCGTTTCATCTCGATAACGATGCGCATGCCCTGGCGATCGCTCTCGTCGCGCAGGTCGGAGATGCCCTCGATCCGTTTCTCGCGCACCAGCTCGGCGATGCGCTCGACCAGGCCAGCCTTGTTCAGCTGGTAGGGGATCGAATGGATGATGATCGCTTCACGGTCCTTGCGGATTTCCTCGATCGAGGCCTGGCCGCGCATGATCACCGAACCCCGGCCGGTCATCAGCGCCAGCCGCGCGCCGGTCCGGCCGATGATCTCGCCGCCGGTGGGGAAGTCGGGTCCGGGCACGATATCGAGCAACGCCTCGAGGGTGACCTCCGGATCATCGATATAGGCCAGGCAGGCGTCGACGATCTCACCCAGGTTATGCGGCGGGATGTTGGTGGCCATGCCCACGGCGATGCCACCCGCGCCATTGACCAGAAGGTTGGGAATTCGCGACGGCAGCACCACCGGCTCGTGTTCGGAACCGTCGTAGTTGTCCTTGAAATCGACCGTGTCCTTGTCGAGATCGGCCAAGATCGCCATCGCCGCCTTGGTCATGCGGCTTTCCGTGTAGCGCATGGCCGCCGGCGGATCGTTGTCCACGGAGCCGAAGTTCCCCTGCCCGTCGATCAGCAGCAGGCTCATTGAGAACGGCTGGGCCATGCGGACCAGGGTGTCGTAGATCGCCTGGTCGCCGTGCGGGTGATACTTGCCCATGACGTCGCCGACGACGCGGGCCGATTTTACATAGGAGCGGTCGGGCGTGTGTCCTTGCTCGCCCATCGAGAACAGGATGCGACGATGCACTGGCTTCAAGCCATCGCGGACGTCGGGCAGCGCGCGGCTGACGATCACGCTCATGGCGTAATCGAGGTACGAGCGCTTCAACTCGTCTTCGATGGCGATAGGGGCGATGCCCCCGTGCCGGTCAGCCGGCGGAGTGGTGTTTTCGTCGGTCAAGGCGGGGATTTAGCCGTTGGAATCGGGCGGGTTACGTGGAGATCACAATTAGCATTTCGAAGCCGCTGACGCCAACCCTCTCCCGCCTGCGCGCGCGCCACGCGGCGAAGTCTGGAAGCACGGTTTCGGGCAGGTCACAATCGACGGTGACCGGGCGGGCGCGGCGTCCTAAGAAGCCGGATGAAAGGACTTCGCTTCCATGCCGCTGCAGCCCGGTGAACCCGCGCCCTGGTTCACGGCGCCGACGCCGTCCAACCCGGAGTATGTGTTCGACACCGCCGCGGGCCGCTACATCCTTCTGGTGTTCCTGCCGCACGACGACGCCCCGGCCAGCGCCGCGGCGCTGCGGGTCCTTGCCACACATCGCGCCCTGCTCGACGACGTCAAGCTGAGCGCCTTCGTGGTGGTGCGCGATCCGACGACAGCCGCCACGGCGACCGACATGACCGGCCTGCGCTGGGTGCTGGACATCGACGGCGCGGTGAGCCGGCTCTACGGCGCATTGAACAACGATGGCTCGGACTCTCCGATGTGGCTCATCCTCGACCCGGCGCTGCGCGTGATGGGCCGGGTGCAGCTGGGCAACCCGCAGATGGTCTTCGCCGCGCTTTCGCGGCTGGGCGCGCCCAGCGACCACGCCGGGGTTCCGTTGCATGCTCCGATCCTGATCGCCCCGCGCATTTTTGAGCCCGAATTGTGCGCTCGACTCATCGCCCTGCATGATGCCCATGGCGGGCGCTTTACCGGCGTCATGCGCGACCAGGGCGACCGTACCGTTGCGGTGATGGACGAACTGAAGAAGCGCCGTGACGTGCTTGTTGCCGACGAGGATCTGCAGGCGACCCTGCGGGACCGCCTTGAGCGACGGTTGTTCCCGCTGATCGCCCGCGGCCTGGGCTTCGCCGCGACGCGCATCGAACGCTTTGTGGTGAGTTGTTATGACGCCGCCGACGGGGCGGTGTTCCACGCCCACCGCGACTCCACCACGTTCGGCACGGCGCACCGCAAATTCGCGTGCTCGATCAATCTCAACGACGGCTTCGAGGGCGGCGACCTGCGTTTCGCTGAATACGGCCAGAAGACCTATCGCCCACCGCTGGGCGGGGCGGTGGTGTTTTCCTGCGCCCTGCTGCACGAGGCCACGCGGGTGTCCGCGGGGCGGCGCTATGCCTTTTTGCCGTTCCTCTACGACGAGGCCGGGGCAGAGGTGCTGGCAGCCTATGAACGGCGGGTCGGCGCTCGCGCCGAGCCCACGCTCTGATGCATTCGCCGGCCTGGACGCCCCCCTTTCAGCTCGGTGAGCCCGCGCCGTGGTTCGAGGCGGCCGCGCCGGGCAACGCGCACTATCATGTGAGCACCAGCGCCGGGCGCTATGTCCTGTTGGCTTTCCTGCCCGATCCCGGGGCCCGGCGCGAGGCCGCCCTTGCCGCGCTGGCGGCGCACCGCACCCTTTTCGATGACCATCGGCTCAGCGCCTTCCTGGTGGCGAGGGACGCGGCCACCATGGGCTCAGCCCGCCAGGAACCGGGGGTGCGCTGGTTCTTCGACGCCGACGGTCGCGTCAGCCGGCTCTACGGCGCCATCGAAAGCGAGGAGGCCCGCCCCTACTGGCTGCTGCTCGACCCCATGCTGCGGGTGATCGTCGCGGCGCCGATGGGCGGGACGGCAGATCTGTTCGACCGCATTGCTGCCTTGCCGTCCGTCGCCGAGCACGCCGGCGTGGAACTCTATGCGCCGGCCTTGATCGTGCCTCGGGTGTTCGAGGCGGATATCTGCAAGCGACTAATCGCGCTCTACGCGGCGCACGGCGGGAGCCCCTCGGGCGTGATGCGCGACGTGGGCGGTCGAACGGTCGGCGTGCTCGACGGGTTCAAGCGCCGGCGCGATGTGACCATCGACGACGAAGGCTTGCGCGCCGAGCTCGTATCGCGTCTCAGCCGGCGCCTCGCGCCGGAGATCGCCAGGGCCTATCAGTTCCAGGCCACGCGTATCGAGCGCTACATCGTGGCCTGCTACGACGCCGCCGACGGGGGGTTCTTTCGCCCCCACCGCGATAACGAGACCTTGGCGACCCAGCACCGAAAGTTCGCGGTCTCGATCAACCTCAATGCCGAGGAATTCGAAGGCGGTGACCTGCGCTTTCCCGAGTTTGGACCTCGCACCTATCGCCCTCCCACCGGCGGCGCCGTGGTCTTCGCCTGCGGCCTCCTGCACGAGGCGACGCCGGTGACCCGGGGGCGCCGCTACGCCTTCCTGCCGTTCCTCTACGACGAAGCGGGCCAGGTGTTGCGTGACGCCAACGCTGCCGCCCTGGCCTGAGCACCGGGCCTTGAGCTTCGGCGGTCCGGCCCCAAACTCCGCCGCATTTCCATGATGTCCTGCAGGCCGATGAAGCGAGTTGTCCCCGTCCTGACCGTTCCGCTCCTGATGATCTCGGCCGTGGCCACGGCCCAGACCGGTGTCACGCCAGGCTATTGGGAGACCACCAATCAGGTGCTGTCGCCGTTCCCGACCCGCAAGGTCGAGAAGCGTTGCATCAAGCCCGCCGATGTCGCCAAGTTCATGCAGGGGCCAAGCAACCACATCTACACCTGCACCTATCCGACGCGGGACATCGCCGGCGGCAAAATCCGTCTCGTTGGCAGCTGCAAGACCCGCGACGGCAAGCCGGTGCCGATCACTGGAGAGGGCGCCTATACCGGCGACACCTTCCGCGTCGATGCGAATATCCAGACCCAGATCGGCGGTTTCACCTTGCCGGTGCACGCACGCACGACGGCGCGGCGCCTCGGAGACGACTGCCCGTCGGACGGGGGTTGAGTCGCGCCTAGAACGGGATCTCGTCGTCGAGGTCGGCGGAGAACTCCTCGCGCGGCGCTGCGTTCTGCGACCGAGGCGCGGAGGAAAAACCACCACCGTGACTCCCGGATTCCCCCTGCTCGGCATTGTCGCCACGGCCGTCCAGCATGGTCAGTTCGCCGCGGAATTTCTGCAGGACGATCTCGGTGGAGAACTTCTCGACCCCCGACTGATCGGCCCATTTTCGGGTCTGGATTGCGCCCTCGATATAGACCTTGGCGCCCTTGCGCAGATATTGCTCGCAGACCTTGACGATGTTCTCGTTGAACACCACGACCCGGTGCCACTCGGTCTTTTCCTTGCGCTCACCGGAGTTGCGGTCGCGCCACGTCTCGGAGGTCGCCACCCGAAGGTTCGCGACCCGGTCGCCCGAAGTAAGTGAGCGGATCTCGGGGTCGGCCCCCAGGTTGCCGATGAGAATGACCTTGTTGACGCTGCCCGCCATGATGATGTCCTGAGCTTCCGGGGTTGCGGGCTGTCAGCCCGACGCAACGCTAGCCGTGCGCCGCCGCTTGGGCAAGGACTTTGTTCTCTTTTTGTTCATGTCTGAGCTGAACCATCCACAGGCATCTGCACCGAACTACTGAGTCGGCATGGCACCTGGGATCGCGAGCCTGCCATCGCCGGTACGCACCAGGGCCACATAGCGCGGGCCTTCCAGGCTTGTGGAGGTCATCACCCCCTGTTGCTCGAGAAACAGGAAATTGGCCTGGTAGGCACCGTAGATGTCGGTCGACGTGCCGCCCATTCGGAGAAATTTCAGGCGCATGGCCTCAAGATTCGCTGCGCAGGTCTCCAGGTTGGGGGCGTTGACCAGCCTGTTGTATTTCAGCTTTCCGCCTTTTTGCGGGACCACATGATAGCAAACGCCCGCATCCCCCGGTGGCTCGGTGCGCTGGGCGCATGCGGACAGGACAATGCCAAGGCCTGTGACAAGGGCGATGACGCGGATGGTGCTGGGCATGGGCTGGATCCTCGACCTTGACCGTCAACCGGCCGGAACGGCGCAGGCCGGCTGATCGACCAGCGGGCGAAAGCTGCGGTTGTCGGCGGATATCTCGACGCGGCCCGGGACCAGACGCAAGGTCTGCTGCATCCACCGGCCGTAGGCGGCGGCGCCCGGACGCTCACACCGCCCGGCGAACAGGGCCTGAACACAGGGCGTCAGCGGCATCTCGCCCGGCAACCGCCGCCACTGACCTTCGGCGTAGCGAAGGCAGGCGCCCGCGGGGCTGGCGGCGGGCCCAACCGCCGGTGTTGTCGCCGCCTCTGCGGAGACATCTTGCGGCGCCCTCTGCTCGGAAGGCGGCAGGGGCGTCAGCACGGTCCCGGCCTGGCCAGCCGCGGCCAGCGCGCCGGTCCGATCGATCCCCACGTCGAGCGCGTCGGTGGAGACTCCATTGCGCCGCGCGCATTGCGCCAGCGTCAACTCACCCACTGATCGACCCGCGACGAAACAGCGCAGAGGCTTCGCCGGGTCCAGGCGCTGATCCGGCACGCCGCCAGAGTCGATCACCAGTCCGCCGCTGGAGGCCGGTGGCGGGCGCGAGGTCTCGCCCCGATGCGCGGCCACCAAGATCCAGGCGGCCAGCGCCCCGGCGATCAGCGCCACGGCGCCGCCGGCCAGCACCAGCACCGTCCGGCGTTCCTTCAGCAAGTCCATGGGTTCTGGCTAGACCCCGACGCGCCGGGGATCAACCTCCACCGGTCAGGCGCGCCAGGGCGGCCTGGTAGTTGGCGATCTGATTGATCAGATATTGCGGCACCGGACCGCTGGCCTTGTTGGCCTGGGCTGCTGGCAGCGCACTCTTGGGCGTGGCCGCGGCCACCAGATCGCGATACGCGGACCGCACGATTCCCATGGCCGAAGATACTTGCGACAGCGCGTGTTGCGTCTGCACGGCGTCGGAGAAATTCAACGGGGCCGCCAGCCCCAGGCCATAGAGCATGCCCTTGCCGTCGGCCGGGGCGCTGAGCCCATTGATCAGGGTTGTCTCGCGGATAACTCCGGCCTTCAGGCCCAGCGGCTCCAACGCATCCTGGCCCGCCTTGCCGGCGTCCAGTTGGATAGTCATGCGCGAATTGAGCGGCGCGATGCTCAACTGCCTCTCGCCGTTCAGATCGGTGGTCACGGTGACCTTCGCCTCGAAGCCGCTGGCGCGGCGGATCTTCTGCGCCAAGGTGTCATAGGTCTCGGCCTCGTCGATGGTGATCGTCTTCGCTACGCCATCGCTGGCCTTAACGCTGAATTGATCTCCGGCACGAAGCGAGCTTTGCGCGGTTAGCCTTTGTGAATCCGCAAGATTCAAGGTTCCGGACGGCAAGCCGATCCGATCCAGAACACTGGCCCCGACGGGGTCGACAGCGATCGCGGTGGGCGACGCCATGCCATCCTTTCCGGTGAACCGGCGCGACCAGCCGATCGTGCCGGCCGCAACATCCAGACTGGCCAGGAAGCCGTCCTTCTTACCCACAGGCGCCTGCCCCGGCAGATCGGAACCCGCCTGGCCGCCAATCCAGACCTGGCCGCCGCTGACCGCAAGCGATGTGGCCCGGTCGTTTCCCGCCCCGCCGTAGTAGGCGACCGCGTCGCCAGCGCTGACGCTCAGGCTGGCGTCGATGCGCGCGGCGAACGCATCGACGCCGCCGGACTTGGCGCGGGTGACAGTCCCTGCGGACAGCGATCCGTTCGCGGTCGAGCCCGCCACAACCACCTGGCCCGCGTCGAGCGCAAGGCCGACGATATCGCCGCCTTGCAGGTCGCCAAGGTCGCGCACTGAGGACTGCACGGGCACGCCCGAGGAAATGTCGAAGCGGCGCAGCACCGCGTGGCCGCTCTCCACGCCAGCGGTCACCAGGGAGGTCCCATCAACCACAAGCCCGGCAGGCTTGTCGTCGCCGGCGGACCCGAAAGTGTTGGTGAACAGGCTTGTGGGCTTGCCTGTTGTGGCATTGGTCTTGAACGCCTCGATATAGCTGTCGTAGCCCCCCGCCAGCGCCCCGGCCCCCGGCATCACGGAACGCGCCCGCCCGGCGACATAGACCGTGCCGTCCGCGCCGAACGCCACCTGGCTCGCCTCGTCGTCGAGCTTCGCACCCCGCCGCTCGGTCCATTGCTCCTGGCCATTCGCGTCGTAAAGCGTGACGAAGCTGTCGGAATAGGCTGCGTATGACCCGGTCGCGCCGGAGTTCAGCGCACCCTCGGCCGCCCCGCTCAGCGCACCCTTGAGAGCGCCCGCAACGGCGACTTGTCCGTCGGCTGAGACCGCCAGGCCGAGTCCCGTCGCCGTATTCGACGCCCCAAGGGTGCGGGAATAGATCAGCTTGCCGGCGGTGTCGTACTTCAGCAGAGCCACGTCCTGAGCGCCCTTGATGCTCTGCCCAGCCGTGGCCCCGGTGATGTCCGCGAGCACATAGACCGAGCCGTCGGCGCCCACCTTGGTGGCGCGAATCGTCTTCACCTCCGGCCCGAGCGTGTGGGCGAACACCCGGCCGTCCACGAAGTTCGCCTGTCCCGGGATCTGTGGCGGAGCGTCCACAGCGACCGTGTCCGTCTGGAATTTCACCAGTTGGTTCTGTGTCCGCCCATCTGCGGTCAGCGGATTGTGATCCGGGTCAGGATCACCGATGCCTTGAGCGACGTAGACCGCGCCGGCCGACGCCGGCGCCGAAAAGCCCACAGTCTCGCTGGTGCCGACGGCGACCTTCAGCGCCCACTCGTCGGCGCTGGGCGGCAGGGTGATGGACTTGCCGCCGCTCTGGAAGGAGCGAGGCTGGCCTGGAATGCGTTGCGCCACGAGGCGGGTTTCGACCCCGGTCGCCGCCAACTGGCTGTTCGCATAGGCGATGACGTTGCTGAGCGTTCGCGGTTGCGCGCCCAGCGCCGACAGGTCGATCGGGACATTAAATGTCGTCCCTACCCGCTTGACTGAAATGATGAATTTCACATTTCCTAGAAAGGCAGGGACCTCACTTCCGATGGCGCTGGTCAAGGGCGGGGTCACGTAGCTGGTGGACGGCTTGGGCACGGAAACCTGCGTCTTCTCGAGGCCGCTGACGACGCCGTCCGACACGCGCAGCTTGTCGAATCCGGCCGACGCCACATAGGCCGCGACCTCGGACAACCCGGCGGCGAACGTCGCGTCGAGGCGGGTTTTGTCGATCGGCAGGATGGATTTGGCGCTCGCTTGGCCGGCGATGGCCGTCAGCGTACCGAGTCCCTGATAGAGCGCGAACAGCTTCCTGTAGTCGGCGCTGGCGCCTGCCAGGTCGAGCTTGGCGGCGTTTTCGTCAATCAGTTTGTGGCCAGCCAGGGCCGCGGTCACCGCAGCGCTGGTTTGCGCCGCTGTCGTGGGCGCGTTCCAGGGTGGGGTGGGCGCGACGGGTTTGGCCGGGACGGACATCCCGCCACCGAGACCGCCGGATCCGCTGATGTCGAAGAGGCCCAGCAGGTAGGCCTGGTTTTGGCTGGTGATCTCCATGGCGCGCCCTGTGCGGATCAAGCTCCGCAGCGACAACCTATCAGCGACAGACCTTAGCGTTTGTTAAGATGCCAGGAAAAAACCCTGAATAACCGTGAGAAATATGCCCGCACGGCTTGGAGCGCGGGAAATCCAAGAGCTGCGGCCCGGACCCTACCCAGGCCCGACGGAACAGGCTATTTGAACAACGCCAGGATCACCTGAGGCGCCTGGTTGGCGATCGACAGCGCCTGGGTGCCCAGTTGCTGTTGCACCTGCAGCGCCTGAAGGCGCGCGCTTTCCTTGGCCAGATCGGCATCCACGAGGTTGCCGACGCCCGCCGTAAGCTGGTCCGTCAGCTTGGAAACGAAATCGGCGTGGTTGGCGAGCTGCTTGGACTGCGATCCGAGGTTGCCCAGCGCCTGGTTGGTATTGGCGATCGACGTGGAAACTTCGGCCAGAACGGCCGTCGCGAATGTGATCGTCCCCAGAGATGCTGTCGCCGGGATCGTGATGATGGCGCCGCCGAGCGATAGATTCTGACTCGACAGGGTGATGAAGCCGCTGGCGTCGGCGTTGGCGATGAACTTGATCTGGCTGACGCTGCCATTGATCATGTTGGCGCCGTCGAAGTTGGCGTTCGATACGACTTGGGTGATCTGGCGCAGGATCGACTTGAAATCAGAGTTCAGAGCGGTGCGTGAGGCCGCGTCGATGGATGGGTCCATGGCGGCGACCACCTTCTCCTTAATCTGCACCAGCAGGTCGGAGATGGTGGAGCCGGCGGTCGCCGAGACGTCGGCGATGGACTTGGCCCGGTCCAGGCTCATCTTCACGGCGCCAAGCGAACCGATATCGGCCCTCTGGCCCTGGGCGATGGCCCATACGGCGGCGTTGTCGCGCGCGTTGTTGATCTTCAGGCCGGTGGAAATCCGGTTCTGAACCTCGCCCAGATCCATGTGCGTCTTGTTGAGGTTCTGCAACGCAATGAGGGCGGCCTCATTGGTGTGTACGCTCAGCGCCATCGAACCGATCTCCTCGTCGTCCACCCGCCGCCCGCGTCGAGCGAGTCGGGCTGGATCGAGGAACAAGCTAGAAGTTCGCGGTGAGCAGAAGGTTAACGCAAGACGCCCAGCGCCGCCGCCGGCGGACCGGGGCGGGACGGAAGATCGATCGCCGCGGCCAGGGAGCCGGCGGGGTCAGGCCTTGGTGCGGACCACGTCTCCGGCCGAATAGGCGACCCGCTCGCGCAGCTTCAGGAGTTGCTCCCTTGGCAGCTGCAGGATCACCTCGCCGGTCAGGCGGTTGATGGTCTTGTAGATGTAGGTGCCGCCGGCGTTGGCGTCCTCTTCGATGACCAGCCGCATATCCACCGGATCCTTGCCCGGCGTGGCGCGTCCCGCGGGCAACTCCGTGGTGGAGCGCGATGCGGCAGGCGCCTGGGCAGATGTCGGATCGGGCGTGGCTGCGGCGGGCGCAACCTTGTTTTCCATCTCTCCTCTCGAAGGCGCTTTTGGCGCCTACGCTCCATTGGGAAGAAGGCGGTGGCGAGAGGGCGAACCCTCCCGCCACCGTCAGGCGGCCTAGCGGAAGAGGCCGAGGAGGATCGACGACGACTGGTTGGCGATGGAGAGCGCCTGGATGCCCAGCTGCTGCTTGGTCTGCAGCGCCTGGAGATTTGCGCTTTCCTTGGCCAGGTCGGCGTCCACCAGATTGCCGATACCCGCGTTCACAGTGTCCTGCAGCTTGTGGATGAAGGTCATGTGAGAGGCGAGCGATTTCGAGCCGGTGCCGAGCTTGGACAGGGCGCTCGAGACGTTGGCGATCGCGGTATTGACGAAGGCGATCATCGCCGTGGCCGTGGTCACCGTGCCGATCGAGGCCGAGGCGCCGATATTGGTGGTCAGAGCCGCGCCGCCCAGCGACAGATCCTGGGTGGCGACCGTGATCACCGAGGTGGCGTCGGCATTGGCCAGCGCCTGGATCGTCGTACCGCCCGACTTGATCATGTTGCCGCCGTTGAACACGGCGTTGGTCACGACCTTCGAGATCTGGTCCCGCAGCGACTTGAACTCGTCGTTGAGCGCGGTGCGGCTGTTGGCGTCCAGCGTGACGTCCGAGGACGCCAGGGCCTTTTCCTTCATCTGAAGAAGCAGGTCGGAAACGGAGGAGCCGGCCGACAACGCCACGTCGACGGTCGATTGACCGCGGTTCAGGGAGTCGATGACCGAGTTCAACGAGGTGGAGGTGGCGCGCTGGTTCTGGGCGATGGCCCAGATCGCGCCGTTGTCCTTCGCGGTAGCCACCTTCAGGCCCGTGTTGACCCGGTTCTGGGTCGTCATCAGGTCCGCTTGCGTCTTGCTCAGGTTCTGCAGCGCGATCATAGCGCCGACGTTGGTATTGACGCTGAACGTCATGGGGTCGTCCTTTTTTCAAGGTCGGCAGCCGTCATTTTGACAGCCGTGGGCGTTTTGCCCGCTCCCTAGGCAGCAAGCATCGGGCCATTTGACCGGTCCCGGTCTCGCCGCGCAACTAACTGAATTCACGGAGTTATAGGTCTGTTATCCACGCCTCTCGCCGGCAATTTCTGCAGGGCGAAACGCTCAATCGGCAGAATCTGCCGAGTGACCCGGCAGAAAGCGCACGTCGGCGGCGGCGGGAACGCGGACCCTGGAGCCTGGACCGCCCGGTTTCACGGATCGCGGCGCGCCACTGCATGGCTTGCGCATTTGGATTCACCGCCGCGGCAACGCACCATGAGAACCTCCGTGGCCCCCAGGGCGTCGGAAGCGCGGCGCGACCTCGATGCCGGACGCGCGCCGAAGATAGAGTCTGCGTTCCCTCAATCCCCGCCAGGAGGCGGAGGCGCCGTCAGGCCGCCGCGGCCGCCGCATTCGGGGCCAGGCCCTGCATGATCAGGCGATTGACCTCGATCAGGGGCTCGATCTCTTCCTGGCGCCGGATCACGGCGCTGGTGTGCCGGCCGACCCAGTGGGCGAGCGAAATGATGGACGCGCGCAGAGGCGGCGGGAGGCGGTTGGCGGGATTGGCGCAGTCGTCACTGAGCGCCGACCAGACGCGCCGGTTCCAGTCCAGCGCGTCGACACGGCGATGGATCTCGGTCGGGTCGATCTTGGTGGCGTCGATCAGCGCGAGCGTCACCTGCGCGAACAGACGGTACTCCATCTCGCGCGGGCTTTCAGCCCGCGTCGCGGCCTGTTGATACGCCTGAAGGGACATGCCCCAGCCTTTCGTCTTCGTAGTCGATGAGTTTCCGGCACTGCATGAGGGCGCGATAGTACTCCCGCGCCATGCAGTTCTTGGAAATGGCCACACAGTCGGCCAGGATGTCGGTGTTGGCGATGACGCCCATGAACTCCGTCAACCGGCGGACGAATTCGTCGTAGTAGCGATCCGCCCCCGCCTCATCCAGGTACATCATCATCACCGGCAGATAGATGCGGCGGGCCGGCGTGGTGGCCTCGTCCTCCTGCATGATATCTTTCTCGCGCAGGACCGAGGCCTTGTTCTGCAGGACCAGCACGCCGCGGCGATCGCCGTTCTGCACGACGGCTCCGTTGAGGACGAACTTCTCACCCGGCTTCAGCGACAATTTAAGCGGCAAGCCCCGCCTCCCGATCCCGATCGCCCACGAACCTCTCGTCCGGTTCGAATGACCCATTGTCGCGTTTTGCGGGGCCCAGCGCACGTCAGAGTTAAGCGCGCGGGGTTAACGGCGCCTTGCTGCGCAAAGAAACGGCGGCAAAGCGCCTTGGGCGGGGTCGCGAGCGCTCATCTTAAGGTTCCGTTAGCCATGCTCCGGCACCACTGGCCTCAATCCTCGGAGCCCGAATCCCATGTCGCGTCAGGCCCAGCCCAACGCCCCCTCCGGCATCGCCCTGGCCCTTCAGACCGCGGGGCGCACGGCGCCGAAGATGGCCGGCGACTCGCTCGGTGTGTCAGGCTCGAAGGACGCGCTGGCGCGACTGAACGAGGCCGTCGCGGAACTGAAGTCCCTGCAGGCCGCCCCGATGCTGCAGCGGGCGCTCGACGCCATCCGCGCGGAGGATGCCAAGAGCGCCTGTGAATGGGCGCTGAAGGCGTTGGAACAGGATGAACGCAGCGGCCTGGGCTGGTATCTGCTGGCGATCGCCCTCGAACGCAGCGGTGACTTCGCGAATTCGATCGCCGCCTATGAGTCCGCCCTGAAACTGCTGCCCGACCACGCCGAGGTCGCCAACGATCTGGGTCGTCTGGCTTTTCGGCTGGGCATGACGTCGCAGGCCGAACAGCTGTTCCGCCACTTCCTGGATCGCCATCCTGACCATCCGGAAGGATCCAACAACCTGGCCTGCGCGATCCGGGATCAGGGCCGCGCGGACGAAGCCATCGAAATCCTCCGGCCTGCCATTTTGCGGACGCCGGACGTGGCCATGCTGTGGAACACCATGGGCACGGTGATGTCCGACCGCGGCGACTATGCCAACGCCCAGGTGTTCTTCGAAGAAGCCATTCGTCTGGACCCGGCCTTCCCCAAGGCGCGCTACAACCTGGGCAACACCAAGCTGATCCTCGGCGACGCGCCGGGCGCGCTGGCGGACTGCGACGCCGCCCTGGCCGGGGTGATCGCCGAGGACGAACGCCAGATGATGCGGCTGTCGCGATCGACGATCCTGATGGATCTGGGCCGCGTCGGCGAGGGGTGGGACGACTACGAGGCGCGCCTTCACCCCCAGTTCAATGGCCGCACCCAGTTCATGATCGATCGACCCCGATGGGCGCCCGGTTGCGACCTGAAGGGCAAGACCCTGCTGGTGGTCGGTGAACAGGGCCTCGGCGATGAGATCCTGTTCGCCAACACCTTGCCGCAAGTGATCGAGCGCCTGGGCCCGATGGGCCGGCTGATCCTGGCTGTGGAGCCGCGGCTCGTCCCACTGTTCCAGCGCGCCTTTCCCGGCGCTGAGGTCGAGGGCCACGCCACCTACGTCGTGGGCGGCTGCCTGGCGCGTGTCGCTCCATCCCTTGAGGCCCGCGGCCCAACCGTCGATCTATGGACGCCGATCGCCTCCCTGCTCCGCGAGTTCCGGCGCTCGGCGGACAGCTTCCCGACCACCCCCGGCTACCTTGCCGCCGACCCGGTTCGCGTGGCCCATTGGCGCGCGGCGCTGAACGCGGCGCCGCCCGGACCGAGGGTCGGCCTGCTCTGGAAGAGCTTGGTCAGCAAGGATGCCCGCCACCGGCACTTCTCGGCCTTCGAAGCCTGGGCGCCGGTGCTGGCGCACAAGGGAGTGACCTTCGTCAACCTGCAGTACGGGGACTGCGAGGCGGAACTGACCCTGGCCCGGTCGCGCTTCGGCGTGGACATCTGGTCACCGCCGGGGATCGATCTGAAGCAGGATCTCGACGACGTCGCCGCCCTCGCCGGCGCCATGGACCTGGTCGTCGGCTTTTCCAACGCCACCCTGAACATCGCCGCGGCCTGTGGCGTGCCGGCCTTCCTGATTTCCACGCCTGGCGCCTGGCCAAGGCTCGGAACGGCAAGCTACCCCTGGTATCCGAGGACTCGCGTCTTTCTGCCGCCCGGCGTCGGCCAGTGGGACGCGGTGATGAACGAGGTCGCCGGCGCGCTCGGCGCCTACGCCGCGGAGTTTTAGCCCCCCAGGTCGAACCCGCGGGCGGCCAGCCGGGTCCGGCTCGCCTGGCGATGGGCCGACCAATCGGTAGCCAGCAGGCCAAGTCCGACCACGTCAGCGGGTACGCCCGCCTTTTTGACGTGCCGGCGGAACAGCGCCTCGCGCCGAAAGCCGAAGCCCTCGTGCAGCCGCCACACCGCCTCGTTACCGATCAGCACCTCGCACCAGAGCTTGCCCAGACCCCGCGCGCCGAAGACGTGCTCGATCACCCAGTATTCGACGAAGGCCCCGATCCCCTGCCCGCGCGTCGAGGGGTCGGCGAGATAGTAGGCCCAGGCGCAGCGCCCGTGCTCAGGGGCGATGTCGTAGAGGTTGGCCAGACCCACCGGCCGGCCATCGGCCTGGATTACCCAGTAGCAACGGTTCGCGTCGACGAGGGCGGCGGCGAACCAGCGCGCATGCTCGTCCGGCGAAATCACATGGTCGCTATACATCCAGGCCGCGATTTCGGGCTGATTGCGCCAGGCCAGCACCCGAGCGCTGTCTACTGCGTCCAGCGGGCGCATGGCGACGACGGGCGCGCGGGTCATGCCTGCCACGTCGAGCTGTTGGGATCGAGCGCGACGACCGCCTCGCTGGTGAACGCCGGGTCGCCCGGATAGAGGCTGGCGTAGACCCCGCGCACAAAGGCCAGGTCGTCGGCGACATCGACAGTCCAGCGAAGCTGCGCCAGCGACGGGCGCCGCGTCACCCCCGCCAGGCGGAAGACCTCGGGACGCCGGTAGATGTAGGGCGTGACGTGCTCGCGCTCATGGGGGTCTTCGGAAAGGCGCGCGGCCTGCATCAGAACCTCCGCGCGGACCACCTCGGCGTCAAGGCCGTGGGGATAGGTCCGGGTTCCCAGGGTGTTGGACGTGTAGTCGGCCCCGGTCGCATGGTGGCGCGCGATCACCGCGTCGATCAGGGCCGGGTCGGCCAGTGGGCAATCCGCGGTCAGCCGCACCACGACATCGGCGTCTGGGTGGTCGGCCAGCGCGGCCGCGAACCGGCCCAGCACGTCGTCCAGGGCGCCGCGGACCACGTCCAGGCCCAGGCCCTGGCAATAGGCGGCGAGCGGGTCATCGCTGGGCTCGTGGCTGGTGGCGACGATCAGCCGGTCTATCCGGGCGGACCGGCGCAGGCGCTCGATCTGGCGGCCGATCATCGGCTCGCCCAGCACCGAAGCCATGACCTTGCCGGGCAGCCGGCTGGAGGTCATTCGGGCCTGAAGGATGGCAAGGTTCACCGCCAACCTCTACCGCCGAATCGCCGACCCAGACAGCGCGACCTCATGCCGCTTGCATGGCGCGTGTTGGCCTTTAGGCTGGCGGCAGGTAAACAACTGTTCGAACGCGGGTCAGGCCCGCCCTGGGGACCCCGAATGAGACAGCGTTTTGAAGGCACGGACGACTATGTCGCCACGGAAGACCTGAAGGTCGCGGTCAACGCCGCCATCGCGCTCGAGCGGCCGCTGCTGATCAAGGGCGAACCCGGCACCGGCAAGACCGTGCTGGCCTATGAAATCGCCAAGGCGCTCGATGCCCCGCTGATTACCTGGCACATCAAATCGACCACCAAGGCCCACCAGGGTCTCTACGAATATGACGCCGTCACCCGCCTGCGCGACAGCCAGCTGGGCGAGATCGGGGTCAAGGACGTCAAGAACTACATCAAGAAGGGCAAGCTCTGGGAGGCGTTCGAAAGCCCCGTGCGCCCGGTTCTGCTGATCGACGAGATCGACAAGGCCGACATCGAATTCCCCAACGACCTCCTCCAGGAGCTCGATCGGATGGAATTCTACGTCTACGAGACCAATGAGACGATCAAGGCCGCTGTCCGGCCGATCGTGCTGATCACCTCGAACAACGAAAAGGAGCTGCCGGACGCTTTCCTGCGCCGCTGCTTCTTCCACTACATCCGTTTCCCCGAGGCTGAGACGATGAACGAGATCGTCGAGGTGCACTATCCCAACATCAAGCAAAAGCTGGTCGCCGAAGCGCTGCGCATCTTCTACGACATGAGGACGGTGCCAGGCCTGAAGAAGAAACCCTCGACCTCGGAACTGCTCGACTGGCTGAAGCTGCTGATGGTCGAAGACATCGACGCCGAGACCCTGGCGGAGCGCGATCCCACCAAGCTGATCCCGCCGCTGCACGGCGCCCTCTTGAAGAACGAGCAGGATGTCCACCTGTTCGAACGCCTGGCCTTCCTGGCGCGGCGCGAGGGCGCCGGATCGCGCCCCGGACAGTAGCCGCCGGCCATCACGGCGCGCCTGGCCGCTGGTGGCGTTACGTCGAATTCACTCGCCTTTTGAAGGGGCTCCGGTCAGGTTCCTGGTGAATGGACCGGAGCCCTTTCGCCATGAAGCCGCTAGTTCTGCTCGCCGCATCCGCGCTCGCCCTAGCGAGCGCGGCTTGCGCGCCCGGTGTCGCTCCAACGGCGCGAACGACCCTGGAGTGCCCAGCGACCGAGGGCGATCTGACCCGCACCAGCGTCTCGGCGGACCAGCGAACCTGCCTCTATACGACCCGCGGCGGGAATGAGGTGTCGCTGCGCCTGATCGCGGCGCCCGCGGGCTACGAGACGGTCCTGGCGCCGATCGAGGCGGAGCTTCAGACCGAAATCGCAGCCGACGCGGCGGGCGCCGGCGCGAAGACCACCGGCGACAAGGCCGAGGCCGCCCCCCTCAAGGTCGCCTCCGCGGATGCCAAGGGCCCGGGGGCCGACGCCGCGAAGGCCGCACAAGAAGCCGCCGAAGACGCCGGACGCGATGCCAAGGAGACCGACGGGGACGACGCCGCCGGGCTCCGCATCGACGCCAGCCGTGGCAAGGGCGAGCACGCCCACATCGACCTGCCCGGCATACACATCAACGCCGACGACAACGGCAAGGCTGACGTCAATGTCGGGATGATCCACGTCAACGCCGGCGAGAACGGCGCGGTGGTGAGGATCGCCCGCGACGTGCGCCTGCGTGGCGAGGCGTTCTCCCGCGAACGCCGCGGCTTTCGCGCCACCTACATCCTGGCGCAGGACAACCTCAAGGACGGTTGGACGGCCGTGGGCTACGAGGCCGGCGGGCCAAAAACGGGACCGGTTACGGTCGCCGTGGTGAAGGTCAAGGCGCGCGACCACCATGACGTCTTCGACCACGTGAAGCGTCTGGTGCGCAGGAACGGCGGGGTTTAGGTCCGCTGTACTTCGACAACCTTGTAGGTCAAGGGGCGGCCATCCTCGTCGGTGACGGTGACGTACTCGCCCACGGCGAACCGGTGCTCGCCCAGACGGTGCAGGGGTTCGTCATCGGCGGCGTCGGAGTCGTCGTAATCGAAGAACCAGCGCGATCCTCTGCGTGACAGCCGGCCATCCGCGGGATCCTCGTCAGGCGCGAAGCGGCGCACGGTGCAGGCGTCCCGGGCCTTGGCGTAGGCCGCCGCGTCCAGGTGGCCGTCGTCGGTCAGCGGCGCGGTCAGGGCATAGCCACGATGGTCATCGCCGCCGGCGAACTCGGTGCCAGGATTGCGCGCCAGGCGCATGACGATACGCGACAGGGTCATTTGGGGGTCCTCAAGGCGCTAGTGAGACAGGAATAGCGATGGATGCTCAGAACTCAGCAGCGTCCGCGTCGTTCCGCCGAAGATGAATTCCTGCAGGCGCGGATGGCCGAAGGCGCCAGCCACCAGAATGTCCGCCCCCGCTTTGCGCGCCGCATACAGCAGCACCGGGGCCGCATCGCCGGTGTCCGGCAGCAGGTCCACCTCGGCGTCCACGCCGCGTGCGGCGTAGTAGGATTTCAGGCGGGCGGCGTCGAAACTTCGCGAGCTGGCCTTCGGCGCGGCCAGAATCACCACCCTGGCGGCTTTTTCCAGCAAGGGCAGCGCCAGCCGCGCGGCGCGCGAAGCTTCCTTGCCGCCGTCCCACGCCACCGCCACCGTGCCGCCGACCCGCAAGCCCTCGCGGGCGATCAGCACCGGTCGCTGCTCGTCGGCCACCATCTGCTGGAAGGCCTCGGCCAGGGGTCCGCGCCCCCGCGCCGGGTCGGACGTGAACACCACCACATCGGAAAGCCGGCTCTCCGCCGACAGCCCCGCCCAGACCGGCGTCTGCAGTGCGATGAACCGGCTCTTGGGGTAGGTCGAGGCGGCCATGGCCGCGCGCGCGTTCTTCTCGCCCGCCTCCGCCGCCTCTTTCAGCGAGTCCAGCGCCGCGGTCTGCACGCCGCCCAGGAACCCCTCGCCCATCCAGGGCATGACGTCGGCCACGTCGGCGGGGGTATAGACGCCCGCCATCTCGGCCTCGAACGGTTCGGCCAGCATGACCGCCGCGACCACCGCCGCCGCATCTCCCCTGCCGCCGGACAGGGGCGCCATAATTCGAGCCCAGCTCATCGGTTCGGCTCCTCCTTACGTGAACTTACGGCCAATAGGCCCTATGCTCGCATTGATATTTGGCATGGCGTGCGCCAGTTCACGACCTTGACTGTGGAGGGAATGCTTTCGTGAGGAAAGGGCTGCGTCGTCCCGCGAAAGAGCCGCGCGCCTGGCAACGCATGCTGTCGGGGCGCCGCCTCGACCTGCTCGACCCTTCGCCGATGGACATCGAGATCGAGGACATCGCCCACGGCCTGGCCCGTGTCGCCCGCTGGAACGGCCAGACCACCGGCGAGCACCCGTTCTCGGTGGCCCAGCATTCCGTGGTCGTCGAGGAGATCGTCGCCCACATCCGGCCCGGGGTGGAACCGCGGTGGCGGCTGGCGGCCCTGCTGCACGATGCCTCGGAATATGTGATCGGCGACATGATCTCGCCCTTCAAGGCCGCGCTCGGGGTCGACTATCGCACGTTCGAGGCGCGGCTGGAGAGCGCAATTCACACGCGCTTTGGCCTGCCGGCCAAGACGCCGGCGACGATCAAGACGCTGATCAAGCGCGCCGACCGAGCCTGCGCCTTCTTCGAGGCGACCCAGCTGGCCGGATTCAGTCACGCGGAATCGCTCGCCTTCTTCGATGCGCCGCCCGCGGGATACGCCCTGAAGATCGACCCCCTGGCCCCCGCCCAGGCCCAGGCGCGCTATCTCCAGCGCTACCAGGTGCTGTCGGAGGCCGCAGGCTATCACGCCACCCCCTCGGCCTTTGACACTGAATGAGCGACCGGTCCGCTCAGGCCCCGCAAGGCACGCCGGTGGTGATTGGTCTTTCCGCCGTGGTCGTCGCCATCCACGGCGGCGACGCCGCCGTGCTGAGCGTGCGTCCGCCCGGCGCCAGCCTGGAGGGCCTGCCGTTCGGCCCGTTCGACCCCCTGGGACACCGCACATTCGAGCTGGCCATGCGGGCGTTCGTCACCGAGCAGACCCGGTTCAACCTGGGCTATGTGGAGCAGCTCTACACCTTTGGCGACAAGGGCCGTGACGCGCCCCTGGCCGATATGGGCGCCCGCTCCGACCACGCCCGCGTGATCTCCGTCGGTTACCTGGCGTTGGCGCAGACCGCCGTTCAGACCCATGCCCCCGGCTCGGAGTGGCGACCCTGGTCGCGGTTCTTCCCCTACGAGGATTGGCGCGAGGGTCGGCCGGCCGCCCTTCCGCTGATCGAGACCGCCTTGCGCCGCTGGGCCGACGGCGACTCCCAGCGCCTCGGCCGCGCCCGGCTGCTCTTCGCCCTGGACGGCGCGCCCTGGAACGAGGAGCGGGTGCTGGAGCGCTATGAGCTGCTCTACGAGGCCGGGCTGGCGCGTGAGGCCGGCCGCGATCGCGGCGAGCCCACCGCGCCCCTGCCCCCGCCGCTGGCCGCGGCCCTGGGCGAGCCGATGCTCTCCGACCACCGCCGCATCCTGGCCACCGCCGTCAGCCGCCTGCGCGGCAAGCTGAAATACCGCCCCGTGGTCTTCGAACTGATGGCCGAGGCGTTCACGCTCTCGGCCCTGCAGCGCGCCGTGGAGGCGATCGCCGGCGTGCCGCTGCACAAGCAGAACTTCCGCCGCGCCCTGGACCGCGCCGAGCTGGTCGAGGGTCTCGGCCGCATGGACGCCGACACTGGAGGGCGCCCCGCCGAACTCTACCGCTTCAGACGCGAGATCCTGGGCGCCCGGCCGGTGTCGGGGCTGTCTTTGCCGCTGTTGCGGGAATAGACGCCGCCCACTGCGCCTTCAACGAGGCGCTGGTGTCGCGGCTGTCGTCGGGGCTCCAGCCGGGCGGGCCGAACACCCAACCCAGGACGTGGCG
>NZ_JANMBF010000143.1:0-9528 GCF_031360265.1 Phenylobacterium sp. | reverse complement strand
TCGCCTTCGACCTTCTTCTTCGGCTCTTCGAAGGTGATGAAGATCTGCAGCTGGTCCTGGAGGATGCGCGCGGCGTAGGCCACGGCGTCAACGGGGCTGACCGCACCGTTGGTTTCTACTTCCATGATCAGCTTGTCATAGTCGAGGCTCTGGCCCTGGCGGGTCGGCTCGACCCGATAGGCGACGCGCTTCACCGGCGAATAGAGCGCATCGACGGCGATCAGGCCGATCGGAGCGTCTTCCGGACGGTTCATCTCGGCCGGCACATAGCCCTTGCCGGTCTGGACCGTGAATTCCATGCGCACCTGGGCGCCGTCGTCCAGCGTGCAGAGCACGTGGTCGCCGTTGAGGATCTCGATGTCCGAGGGGGCCTCGATCTGGCTGGCGGTCACCACGCCCGGGCCGGTGGCGCGCAGCGTCATGCGCTTGGGGCCCTCGGCGTGCATGCGCACGGCCAGCTGCTTGATGTTCAGCACGATGTCGACGACGTCCTCGCGCACGCCCTCAAGCGAGGAGAACTCGTGCACAACGCCGTCGATCTGCACCGCTGTCACAGCGGCGCCTTGCAGAGATGAGAGAAGCACGCGGCGCAGGCTGTTGCCCAGCGTCACGCCAAATCCGCGCTCGAGCGGCTCGGCCACCATGCGCGCCTTGCGGTTCGCATCGGCGCCGGTCTCGATTTGCGGCTTCTCGGGACGAATAAGCTCGTTCCAGTTTCTTTCGATCACGGATGGGTGTCCCTTGAAACGCAGGATCGCCGGCCGCCATTGCGGTCCGGCGCAGGGAAGTACGGTACTTCGTTACTCTAGACGCGCCGGCGCTTGGGCGGCCGGCAGCCGTTGTGCGGAATGGGCGTCACGTCGCGGATGGTGGTGATGGTCATGCCCACCGACTGCAGGGCGCGAAGCGCCGATTCACGGCCCGAACCCGGACCCGAGACATTGACTTCCAGCGTCTTGACGCCGTGCTCGGCGGCCTTTCGACCGGCATCCTCGGCCGCCATCTGCGCGGCATAGGGCGTCGATTTACGCGAACCCTTGAAGCCCATCGTGCCGGCGCTGGACCAGGAGATGGTGTTCCCCTGGGCGTCGGTGATGGTGATCATGGTGTTGTTGAACGAGGCGTTCACGTGCGCCACGCCCGAGGTGATGTTCTTGCGTTCGCGACGTTTGACGCGCGCCGGTTCCTTGGCCATCGACTAAGCTCTCTTACTTCTTCTTGCCGGCGATCGGCTTGGCCGGGCCCTTGCGGGTGCGGGCGTTGGTGTGGGTGCGCTGGCCACGGACCGGCAGGCCCTTGCGGTGACGCAGGCCCCGGTAGCAGGCCAGGTCCATCAGGCGCTTGATATTGACGGCGGTCTCGCGGCGCAGGTCGCCCTCGACGGTGAAGTCGCGGTCGATGGTCTCGCGGATCTGCAGCACCTCGGCGTCGCTGAGCTGGTTGACGCGGCGGGCGTCCTCGATGCCGACCTTGGCGACGATGTCCCGCGCCTTGGCGGGGCCGATGCCATGGATATACTGCAGCGCGATAACCACGCGCTTGTTGGTGGGAATGTTGACGCCAGCGATACGGGCCACGTGAAATCTCTCCTGGTCACGCAACGAAGCGCGAACGGCGCCCCGGCCACTTGCCCCGCAGGTCAAGCCGGTTCGTCCTTCGCGCTCTTTCGCGGAAGCGCCTCGTTATAGGGATCGTTGCGGTTCCGTCAACAACGGAAACATCCAATTATGAACGGAAAAGGCCGCGCGCAAGGGGCCTCCCCGCCCGCGTGGGTCGATACCGCGCCCCTCAACATTGCCTCGGGACGCCTGACAAAAGCATGAACGGGGCGCTGGAGGCAATGCCGCGCACAGGGTCACACTTGCGCGCGCCGCTCCGGCGCCGTCACCTTGCCCCGAAACTGGGGAGCCTCCGATGGGATTTCGAGACATATTGCGGGTTGTAGCGGGCGTCGTGGCGCTGCTGGCGGCAGGCCCGGCGCCGGCGGCGGCCAGGGACCTGGTCATCCACGCCGGGCGGCTGATCGACGGCACGGGCAAGGATGTCCAGACCCAGGTGTCGATCCTGATCCACGAGGAGCGAATCACCTCGGTCCAGCCGGGATATGTGAGCCCCAAGGGCGCGGAGATCGTCGACCTGTCGAACAGCACCGTCCTGCCGGGCCTGATCGACGACCACGTCCACATCACGCAGAGCTTCCACAAGGGCGACCCGATCCACACCGCGATTACGCGCACCAACTATGATGACGCTATCGACGGCGTGCTCAACGTGCGGAGCACCCTGATGGCGGGGTTCACCTCGATTCGCGACGTCGGCAGCGAGACAGGCGTGGTTGTCGCCCTGAAGCACGCCATCGCGTCGGGGCAGATCCCCGGGCCGCGGATGTGGGTGGCCGGCACGCCGCTCGGACCGACGGGAGGTCACGGCGACGCCCTCAACGGGCTGGATCCGGAGCTGGCCCATCCCGGCTGGACTGACAACCTGATCGACAGTCCCGAGGCCGCCCGCCGCGCTGTGCGCCGTCTGCGCCGCCAGGGCGCCGACCTGATCAAGATCATGCCGTCGGGCGGGGTGATGTCGATCGGCGACGATCCGGCCCTGCAACTGATGACCGACGACGAGATCAAGGCGGTGATCGACACCGCCCATTCGCTGGGCATGAAGGTCGCGGCCCACGCCCACGGCAAACAGGCCATCGACCACGCGATCGTGCTCGGCGTCGATTCCATCGAGCACAGCACCTATTCCGACGCCGAGAGCTACCGGCTCTACAAGGCCCACGGCGCCTATCTGGTGCCGACGATGCTGGTGGGCTCGCGCGTCTATGAGCACGCCAGGACCCACCCCGAGGACCTCAACCCCTCGACAGCGCAGAAGGCGCTGACTGTCGTGCCCCATATGCTGAGGAACCTGCACGACGCCTACGCGGCCGGGGTGAAGATCGCTTTCGGCACCGACACCTTCGGCATGTCGGCCCACGGCGAGAACGCCCAGGAATTCGCCCTGATGGTCGCCGCCGGCATGCCCGCGATGGAGGCCATCAAGGCCGCGACCTGGAACGCCGCCGACCTGATCGGCGACACCGCCGACATCGGCTCGGTCCAGCCCGGCCGCTACGCCGACATCATCGCGGTGAGCGGCGACCCGCTGAAGGACGTGCGCGTGCTGGAGACGGTGGCGTTCGTGATGAAGGGCGGGGTGGTGGTGAAGGCGGGCGGGGCGGCGGTGGCGAAGTAGGCTTGACTATCAGGTACCTGAGCGAGACCTCACAACCCTGCCGTCTTGTCCGCGGGCTCGCCTCACGCGTAGGCTCGCCCCGGAACAGCGGGGGGGAGCGTGCAGTCGGTTGGAAGTGAACGTCGGCGTACCGCGCCCAAAGCGTTGAAGCCTGCGGTTGGCCCGAGGTGAACCACGCGCCGACGCTCTACCTTACCTGCGGGCTGCCGGGGTCGGGCAAGACGACGCTCGCCGAACGGATCGAACAGGAGGTTCCCGCGCTTCGCCTGACGGCTGACGAGTGGCTGCATCAGCTCTACCCAGGCATTTCCACATCGGAAGCCGAAGCCGGACCGTTTCGGGGCAGAGTCGAGCGCCTGCAATGGCCGACAGCCGTGCGCGCCCTGGAGCTTGGCTGCGATGTGGTTCTGGACTGGGGGGTCTGGGCGAGAGCGGAACGAGACATCTACCGCACCGGCGCTCGCGAGGTCGGAGCGCGGGTTGTCCTTTGCCTCCTTGACCCTCCCGTCGATGAACTCTGGAGCCGGCTCTCGCGCCGGAACATGGACCGGCCCTTTGGCGCGTTTGAGATCACAAAGGCAGAACTCCTCAGGTGGTCGAAATTGTTCGAACGCCCCACGGCCGATGAACTGGCGCTCTACGATCGATGGAAGGTGGACTGAGCCCCCGGTCGCCGCCGGCTGTTGTTGTTCCGCCGTGTCACCGCGATTCCACTTCCAGGGCGAATGGCGGCTACCGCGTCTCACGGGTCGGAAGGCTGGCGTCCATCGGCGCCCACGGCGGCCGACTGCGGGTCCAAAGATTAAGCACGATCTTCATGCCCTCATGGCGGTCGAAGGCGCCCGCTTTCAGGACGATCTGCTCAGGATCGCCGCCCATCGGGTTGTAGATCCAGCTGCCACAGTCGCCGCAGAAATGCCGGTGCAGGGCGTGGCCACTGTCAGCGGTCTTGGTGAAGACCTTGGTCTTACCCTTTGTAAGCCGGAACGCGCTGGCGGGGACGACGGCATTGATCGAGCCGGCCGCGCTCGTCATGCGTTGGCAGTCGGTGCAATAGCAGGCGGCCAGCCTCTCGACCGCCGCATCGACAACGTACCGGATCTCGCCGCACAGGCAGCCGCCGGTCAGGGGCTCGGACATTGTGGATCTCCAGTTGTTTGCGGACATGCCTCTGCGGGTAAGGATGCCCATAGCAGCTGAGCTACACATGGAGCGATCCTAGCGAGGGGCGAGCCCCCACGCGCCGAGCCCGAAGGGGTTGGTTGATCTGCACAGCCTGCGGCTTGCCCGCTCCACCAGTCGCTTTTCGGCGACGGGTCCCCCTCCCACCGCTGCGCGGCGGAGGTAAGGTGGCGTCATGACCGACCTTTCCGTCTTCATCGCCGGCCTGCCCAAGGCCGAGCTGCACCTGCACATCGAGGGCAGCCTGGAGCCGGAGCAGATGTTCGCGTTCGCGCGCCGCAACCGCCTCGCCCTGCCCTTCGCCTCGGTGGAAGACGTGCGCGCGGCCTATGCGTTCTCCAACCTGCAGGACTTCCTGGACATCTATTACCAAGGCGCAGGCGTGCTGATGACCGAGCAGGACTTCCACGACCTGGCCCTGGCCTATTTCCGCCGCGTCGCCGCCGACGGCTGCCGCCACGTGGAGCTGTTCTTCGATCCCCAGACCCATACCGACCGCGGTCTGCCGTTCCGGGTCGCGGTCGAAGGGCTGCTGT
The DNA here is from genome assembly GCF_031360265.1 of Phenylobacterium sp. GTDB lineage: Bacteria > Pseudomonadota > Alphaproteobacteria > Caulobacterales > Caulobacteraceae > Phenylobacterium. The sequence goes on along the minus strand of NZ_JANMBF010000143.1, from coordinate 4,570 downwards.
CGGGCATGGCCGAGGCGCAACGCAGTTTTGGGATCACGTCGAAGCTGATCCTCTGTTTCCTGCGCCATCTGGACGAGGACGCCGCCTTCGCCACGCTGAAGGCCGCCGAGCCCTGGCTCGACGCGATCACCGGCGTGGGCCTGGACTCCTCCGAGCTCGGCCACCCGCCGTCGAAGTTCGCCCGCGTCTTCAAGGCCGCTGGCGAGCGCGGCCTGAGGCGCGTGGCGCACGCCGGCGAGGAAGGCCCGCCCGCCTATGTCTGGGAGGCGCTGGATATCCTCAAGGTGGACCGCATCGACCACGGCAACCGGGCGCTGGAGGATGCGGCCCTGGTGAAGCGCCTCGCCGCCGAGGGCATGACGCTCACCGTCTGCCCGCTCTCCAACCTGAAACTCCGCGTGGTGGACGATCTCGCGGCCCACCCCCTGAAGCGCATGCTGGACCTGGGCCTCAAAGCCACCGTCAACTCCGACGACCCGGCCTATTTCGGCGGATATCTGGGGGAAAACTGGCGAGCGGCGGCGCCGCCGCTTGGGCTCACGCGGGCTGAGCTGGTGACGCTGGCGAAGAACAGCTTCACCGGCGCGTTCCTGACCCCGGCGGAGGCTGCGGCGCACCTGGCAGCGATCGACGCGTACGTGATCAGACGCCGAGGGTCTTCCCCCGTACCGGGGGAAGGCACGGCTACCCGCGCGGCCCGGCCAGCGCCGCGTTGATCGCCGCGGCCACCGCGTCAACCGAGCCCATGCCGTCAACCTCCACCAGCTTCTTCTGGTCCACGTAGTAGGGCAGCAACGGCGCGGTCTGGGCGTTGTAGGCGCTGAGCCGGACCTTGAAGCTTTCGGGGTTGTCGTCGGGGCGACCGCTCTGGGCGAAACGACCGGCGACGCGCGCCATCAGCGCCTGGTCGTCGACCTTCAACCGCACCACCAGGTCGATGCGCGAGCCGCGGGCCGTCAGCATCCGATCCAGCGCTTCGGCCTGGGCCAGGGTCCGGGGGAAGCCGTCGAAGATCGCCCCGCCGGCGGCCTCTGCCTCGGGCAGGCGCTCAGCGATCAGCTCGATGACGATCGCGTCGGAGACCAGCTCGCCGCGCTCCATGATCCCGGACACGCGCTGGCCAAGGTCCGAGCCCGAGGCAATGGCCGCGCGCAGCATGTCGCCGGTGGACAGCTGGACCATCTTGCGGGTGTCCACCAGGCGCTTGGCCTGGGTCCCCTTCCCCGCCGCGGGAGGTCCGAACAGGATCAGATTCATAAAGCCCCTCCGTCGCCGATCCTCTTGGTGGGACCTGCGATTTCCCCCGTCAGCGGCCGCGGTTGCCCCGCAGCTTGGATTTCTTGATCAGGCCTTCGTACTGGTGCGCCAAGAGGTGTGACTGGATTTGGGTCACCGTGTCCATGGTCACGCTGACCACGATCAGAACCGAGGTGCCGCCCATGTAGAAGGGGGCGTTGTAGAAGCCGATCAGGGCCTCGGGCAGCAGGCAGACGATGGCAATATAGGCCGCGCCGATCACCGTCAGGCGGGTCAGCACATAGTCCAGGTATTCCGCCGTCCGCCGGCCCGGCTTGATGCCCGGCATGAAGCCGCCGTACTTGCGCAGGTTCTCCGCCGTGTCCTCGGGATTGAACACCACGGAGGTGTAGAAGAAGCAGAAGAACACGATCAGCGCGCCGTAGAGCAGCATGAACAGCGGCCGGCCATGCTGCAGCTCGCCCACCGCGCCCGGCAGCCACTGCAGCCACGGCGGCAGGTTGGCGTTGGCCGCGAACCCCATAACCGTCGCCGGCAGCAGCAGCAGGGACGAGGCGAAGATCGGCGGGATGACACCGGAGGTGTTGATCTTCAGCGGCAGGAACGAGGTGTCGCCGCCGAACATGCGGTTGCCGACCTGGCGCTTGGGATACTGCACCAGCAGCCGCCTCTGCGATCGTTCCATGAAGACGATGGCCACGGTCACCGCGATCACCAGGGCGAAGATGACGATCAGCACGCCGCCGCTCATCGCCCCGGTGGTGGCCAGCGAGAAGGCCTGGGCCATGTAGCGGGGAAACACCGCGACAATGCCGGCGAAGATCACCAGGGAAACGCCGTTGCCGACGCCGCGGCTGGTGATCTGCTCGCCCAGCCACATCAAGAACAGCGTGCCGCCGGTCAGGGTGGCGACCGTCGAGATCGTGAAGAACAGGCCCGCGTGGTCGACCACATGGCTCGATTGCAGGCCCATGGCGATGCCGAAGGACTGGAACAGCGCCAGCACCACGGTCAGGTAGCGGGTATATTGGTTGAGCGTCTTGCGCCCCGCCTCGCCGCCTTCCTTGCGCATCTTTTCCCAGGGCGGATAGACCGTCCCCAGCAGCTGCACGATGATCGAGGCGGAGATGTAGGGCATCACGTTCAGCGAGAAGACCGCCATGCGTTGCACGGCGCCGCCCGAGAACATGTTGATCATCCCGAAGATGCCCTTGGCCTGGCTCTGGAACACCTGGGAGAAGGCGGCGATGTCGATGCCCGGGATCGGGATGTAGCAGCCGACCCGATAGATGATCAGCGCGACCATGGTGAAGAGCAGGCGCTTATGAAGCTCCGTGGCCTTGGAAAAGGCCTCGACGTTCATGTTCGCTGCGAGTTGTTCAGCGGCCGAAGCCATTCACCAATTCCCCTGACTCGTGGTGCTCACCAGATAGGACGGACCCGCCTCACTTGCGAGGCCGGAATGTCTCACGTCTAGGCGGCGGCCTCTTTGGCGGGCGCTTCCTTCTTCGTGGTGGTGACCGTGCCGCCGGCCTTTTCGACGGCCGCGACCGCTGCGGCGGAGGCCGAGTAGACGGTGATGTCGATCTTCGAGGTCAGCACGCCCTTGCCCAGCAGGCGTAGGCCGTCGAGCTCGCGGCGCACAACGCCGGCGGCGATCAGCACCTCGGCGGTCATGGGCGTCTTGGCGTCGAGCTTGCCAGCCGCGATCGCCTGTTCCAGGCGCCACAGGTTAACCTCGGCGAAGTCCTTGCGGTTGATGTTGTTGAAGCCGCGCTTGGGCATGCGCATGTGCAGCGGCATCTGGCCGCCTTCGAAGCCGGCGATGGCGACGCCGGAACGCGCCTTCTGGCCCTTCACGCCGCGACCGGCGGTCTTGCCCTTGCCGGAACCGCCGCCGCGGCCGACGCGCATGCGGCCCTTGGTCGAGCCGTCACGGGGGCTGAGTTCGTTGAGCTTGGTCATGTGCCTCTCCTTGGAGATCAATCGCCGGAGCGGAGGCCCCGACTCGGCTGATGTATTCCCTCCCCTTCATGGGGAGGGTGGCCCAAAGGGCCGGGTGGGGAATGATGGGTCAGGCTCGGATTTCCGAGCTTGAACGCGGCCTCACCACCCTCGGCCGGCAAGCCGGCCTGCCCTCCCCATGAAGGGGAGGGAAAAGCGCTACTCGACCACCTCGATCATATGGGCGACCTTGGCGATCATGCCGCGCACCGAGGGGGTATCCTCGAGCGTGGACACGCGGCCGGGGCGGTTGAGGCCCAGGCCGACGAGGGTGGCGCGCTGATCCTTCTTGCGGCGGATCGGGCTGCCGGTCTGGCGAACGGTGACGGTTCCCATCGCTCTTATCCTTCGACGTCGGCGGTGTCGGCGGCGGGCGTCGAGGCGCCATCGGCGCGGCGGCCGATCACGTCAGAGACCTTCTTGCCACGCTTGGAGGCGACCTGACGCGGCGAAGACTGAGCCTTCAGCGCCTCGAACGTCGCACGCACCATGTTGTAGGGGTTGGACGAGCCGACCGACTTGCCGACCACGTCCTGGACGCCCAGGGTTTCCAGCACCGCGCGCATCGGACCGCCAGCGATGACGCCGGTGCCGGGCGGCGCCGAGCGGACCATCACCTTGCCCGCGCCCCAGCGGCCATTGCCGTCGTGGTGCAGGGTGCGGCTTTCGCGCAGCGGCACGCGGATCATCGTCTTCTTGGCTTCCTCGGTCGCCTTGCGGATGGCTTCGGGCACTTCACGCGCCTTGCCGTGACCGAAGCCGACACGGCCCTTCTGGTCGCCGACGATCATCAGGGCGGCGAAGGAGAACCGGCGCCCGCCCTTCACGGTGGCGGCGACGCGGTTGATGTGCACCAGCTTCTCGACGATGTCGCTGTCGCGTTCGTCTTCGCGATTGTTGCGACCGCCGCGGTTGTCGTCTCTGCGAGCCATCTAGCGTTCCTTAGAAGTTCAGGCCGGCTTCACGCGCGGCATCCGCCAGCGCCTTCACCCGACCGTGATAGAGATAGCCGCCGCGGTCGAAGACCACGTCCTTGACGCCCTTTTCGATGGCCCGCTGGGCCACCAGCGCGCCGACCCGGGCCGCGGCGTCCTTGTCGGCGCCCTTGCTGGTCTTCTCGGAGCCTTCCAGCGACGAGGCGGCGGCGAGCGTCACGCCGCGCTCATCGTCGATGACCTGGGCGTAGATGTTCTTCGACGAACGGAAGACCGACAGGCGCGGACGCCCGTTGGCCAGCTTGCGCAGCCGGATGCGCGTGCGTTGCGCGCGCTTCTGGGCGGAATCACGGGAGGAAAGAGCCATGACCTAC
>NZ_JANMBF010000097.1:0-19678 GCF_031360265.1 Phenylobacterium sp. | reverse complement strand
GCCGGGAGCTGAGGCACAGTGTGACTTGACCGCGTGGGTGGCTATTCGCCAGGATATTGTTTTTATTGTTATATCCAGACAAAAGTCCAGAAAATTGGCGCGCCCGGAACGATTCGAACGTCCGACCCTCAGATTCGTAGTCTGATGCTCTATCCAGCTGAGCTACGGGCGCGCACCGCCTGACGGCGAGGGCGCGGAACCTAGTCGCGGATCGGGCAAAGCGCAAGCTGGCGCGCGGCGGTATGTTGGCGGCCGGCGAATTGGCCGGAGTCCTTCGCTCCCAGGGGGACCGGTTCGGATCGTCGCCAGACCCGGAGTGGCCCCGCATCGAGCGGGCGCGGCGCCGCGCGAGACCCGTCCGCGCCCCGGCTGGCCCCTGCTAGCCGAACCTCGCCTCCCACGCCGCCGCCACGTCCAGCCGGGGCCGGCGGGCGGCGAGGAAGCGGTAGAGCGAGAGCTGGCGGCCGAGGCCGAAGCTCCTGACCTCGACCTCCTCGAACAGGGCGCGGACCAGGGTCTCGATGTCGAAGGCGTCGTTGACATGTTCGTGGGCCATCATCAGGCCGTAGTCGAGGCCGTGGCGCAGGCGGAACTCCAGGCCCGTCGTGCACATCCAGCCCAGTTTCCAGAGAAATCCACCCTCGCTGGGGATCGCCGCGCGGAAGCACCCGTCGGGGGTCAGCAGCCGCGTGGCGCGGGCCAGCACCCGGGGCAGGTCGCAGATGTGCTCCAGCGCCGCGGCGCTGGTGATCCGGTCGTAGCTGCGACCGGCGGGGATCTGGTGAATGTCGGCGAAGACGCCACGGACGCGGCCCTTCAGCGGTGAGTCGCGGTAGAGTTCGGCGAACGGCTCGACGATGTCATAGGCCTCGTTCGGCGGCTCGAACGCCAGCTGGTTCAGCGTGCCGGCCCCGATCTCCAGCGTCGCGCGCGGCGGGCCGGCGACCGCGTCGGCGGCGACCTGGCGGTGCAGCCAGCGTTCCAGCCGCTGCGAAGCCGAGGCGGCCGGCGTCGCGCCCGCCCGGTTCTCCTGATACTGGCGGACGTAGATAGCCCGCAGCTTCGGCGGCAGGACCGGGCGCGTCTTGGGGAAGCGCGCGAGTACGGCCGCAAGGTCGCGCGCCCCGCCCATCGAAATTTCCTCCGCCGCCCGCAAACTCAGATCCGCGCACCCTTAGCAAGCGTCCACGCGGCGCCACAGGGCTTTTGCCGCTTCCCATGGCGTGGGCGGCCTTTTACCTACGCAGGGACGGTTGGCGAGCGAGGCGGGCATTGGGCGAGGCGGTCGAGACGCGGCGGGGCGGCGGCGCGGGCGCGGCGTTCCGCATCGTCATGGCCGGGGGCCTGCTGGCGACGCTGGCGGCAAATGTGCCGGGGCAGATGTCACTGGATTCGGTGGTGGCGCTGACCGAGGCCCGCACGGGGGTTCGCCAGACCTGGGCGCCGGCGGTGTCGTCGTGGATACTCAAGCTGTTCGACAGCCTGGTGGCCGGGACCGGGCTCTATGTGACCGCCTCGGCGGCGCTGCTGTTTTTCAGCCTGATGTCGCTGACCCGGCTGCGGCCCCGGGCGACATGGCTGGCGGTCGGGCTGGGGGTGCTGGCGCTGCTGACCCCGCAGGTGCTGATCTATCAGGGCATCGTCTGGCGTGACGTCTTGTTCGCCAACCTGACGCTGGCGGGGTTCATCCTCATCGCCCATGTCGCCAGGGGGTGGGGCCCGCGCCCGCCGATCCTGGCGCGGGTCGGGACGCTAGTCGGGGCGCTGGTCTGCCTGGCCCTGGCGGCCCTGGTTCGGCAGAACGGCCTGGTCCTGGTGGTCGCGGCCGCCGGCGCGCTGGCCTGGACCGTGCGCCAGGGCGGATGGCGTGCCAGCCTCGCCTGGGGTCTCGGCGGGCTGGCGGCGGTGGGCCTGCTGGCGCTCGGGATCAACCAGATCGCCCAGCCGCCGCAGGGGGGGCCGACGCCGCGCCCCGCCTCGCTGATCCTCGAACACTACGACGTGGTCGGCGCCAAGGCGCACCACCCCCGTCTGCGGCTGAAGGAGATCGCCAAGGTCGATCCGGCCGCCGCGGCTCTGATCGAGGCCCAGGCGAGGCAGCACTATTCCGCCGCCCGGGTGGACACCCTCGACCTCGACCCGGTCTATCGCCGGGCGCTCTGGCATGTGCCGGACGCGGCCATGCACGCCCAGTGGCGCCGCATCGTCGTCCACTATCCGGCGGCCTATCTGCTGCAGCGGGCCGACGTGTTCCGCTGGACCTTCCTGACCCCGGACCTGGCCCAGTGCCTGCCGGTGCAGGTGGGGGTCGCCGGTCCGGAGGCGATGCTGAAAGCCCTGAACCTGCAGGCGGGCATCGACATCCAGGACCAGGGCCTGGCCGACTATGCGCGGCGGTTCTACGGCACGCCGGTCTATTCGCACCTGACCTGGGCGATCGTCGCCGTCGCGGTGATCGTGTTGCTGCTGCGCCGCGGCGACCCCGTCGACGGGGTGTTCGTGGCGCTGCTGGCCGGGACGCTGGCCTTTACCGCCAGCTTCTTCGTGATCTCGGTCGCCTGCGACTATCGCTATCTCTACCTGCTCGATCTCGCGGCCATGGCGGGGGCACTGTATGCCGCGCTCGACCCGCCGCGCTGGCGCAAGGTCTCAGCCGTCTGCGAGGATTGAGTCCAGCCTGAGGGCGGCGTCCAGGCCCTCGCGGCTAAGGGCGTCCAGCTCGGCCTGCAGGCGCAGGGTCCGGGCGCGCTCGAACGCCAGGCGCTGGCGCAGGTCCAGAACCTCGGCGCGGGCCAGATCGAGATCGCGGGTCACCGGCGAGATCAGCACGCCGACATCGCGGGCCCGCCGCGCCAGATCCTGGGCGGCGCGATCCAGGGCGGCCACATCCGGCGCGGCGCCCGTGGCGGCTGTCTCGAACCAGCGCAGGACCGAGGCCGTAAGCTCACCCGCCCAGCCGAGGTCCTTCAGGCCGGCCTCGGCGCCATTGTGGCGCAGATCCGGGGTCAGGAATCTGTCGATCGCCTTGCCGGCGCGGGGCGACAGGTCGGGCAGCGGCGCGCCGTGGGCCGCCTCGATTCGGGCGACCTCGGCCCGCCAGTCGCCGAGCAGGCCGTCGTAGCTGACGAAGGCGCGAGGCAGGTCGCGGGTATAGGCCTCGGCCGCCAGCATGTAGGCGCTCCACAGGAGCACCGACTTCTCCGGCGCAAAGCCGTTGCGCCGCGCCAGAGAGCCGGCCACGGCCATCGGGTGGCGCACCGGGATGACGCAGCGGGCGGCCACCTCGAGGTCGGCCAGCACCTGGCGCCAGAACGGCATCAGCACCGTCACCCGCGGGTCCTTCAGCAGCGGACAGGCGGCCTCGCCGAACTCGTCCTCGAACAGCGTTTCGGCGCGGTTCAGCCAGCCGCGCTCGGTCTTGGGCGCCAGCGGTCGGAACGGAAAGGCGAAGATGTCGTCCCACGCCGCGCCGCCGGCCCGCAGGCGGCCGTCGTTGAGGATAGCGATCTTCCAGGGCTCGAAGTAGCCCTTGGCGTTGTGCTCGTCGCCGGCCATGACGTTTTCGGGCAGCGCGGCTCCGGCCAGCGCCAGCATCTGGGTCACCGCCGAGGTGCCCGAGCGGTGCATACCCAGCACCAGATAGGCGGTGCGCCGCGGCGTATCGCCGGGCGTTCCGGTGGCCGCCTGGGTGGCCGGGCTCGCGGCTGGGGCGGTGGTCATCGCAAGGTCCGGTCGCAACCCTCGTCAGACCCTGGCTCTAAGGGCGGTGGGGGTGGCGCGCAAGAGCCCCCAAGGACCCAGCGCCGGTTGATCGCTCCGGGCATCTGTAGCACACAGCCCGCGGACCGACGGGGCCGCAGCACGGGAACCTATGCCGCATGGCCGCCAGGGGCCCAGTTTCCGAGGTGCATCGGGCGATCGCAACCGCGCTCGACGGGACCTTCTACCGCGCGGTCAACCCGGACCTCGATCTCGTCGCCGTCGATCCGATCCGCCACTATGCCGAGATCGGCTGGCGCGAGGGGCGCGACCCGGCGCCCTGGTTCTCCACACGCGGCTATCTGGCGGCCTATCCGGAGGTGGCCAAGGCCGGCTGGAACCCGCTGCATCACTATCTGACCGTCGGCAGCCGCGAGGGCCGCGAGGTGGTCCGGTCGGAGCGGGCGGACGACTATCTGCTGCGCCAGGCGCGCCGCGGCCGCGAGCCCGCCTGGAGCTTCGAGGCGCTGATCGCCGCCGACCAGGGCGCCGCCGACCTGGCGCGGGCGGCCGAGGCGCGGCTGCGAGATCGCGCATTGGCGGCGCGCGAATTCGACGCGACCTTCTACCTGGCCGGCAATGCCGACGTGGCCAGGGCCGCGCTCGATCCGCTGGATCACTTCCTGGAGATCGGCTGGCGCGAGGCGCGCGACCCGAACGCGGCCTTCTCGGTGAAGGACTACCTGGAAACCTATCCCGACGTCGCCGCCGACGACGTCAATCCCTTCGTCCATTTCCTCAGCGTCGGACGGACGGAGGGCCGGGTCGGACGCGCCGACCTGGGCTTCCGCTACGAGATAATCAGGCGGCTGGTTCCGCTGGACGCGCGGGTGGCGGCGGCGACGCGGGCCGCGGCGCGGGTCAAGCCGGAGACCGCGGCTGTGCTGGCCAAGGCGCTCGCCGGCGCCCGGACCGGACTGGCCGACCTGCACATCACGGTCAGCCACGACGACTACACCACCAACACCGGCGGCGTGCAGCTTTGCCTGCAGCGGGAAGGGGCGCGGATCGCCGCGCTCGGCCGCGACCATCTGCACATCTTTCCCGCCCGGCCGTGGCCGGTGGTGCGGACGCGGGGGGAGGGGGGCCATCTGGGCGTCCTGCTCAACGGCAAGGCGCTGGGGGTGTTCGCGCCAAGGACGGTGGCCACGGCGCTTCGCAAGGCTGCCGCCGGCGCCGCGCCCGGCCGGCGCAGTTTCGCCATCCACAGCCTGCTCGGTCACGCCGCCGACGAGACCGCCGACATCATCGCGGCGGCCGGACTGGGCGCGGGCTTCTTCTGGCTGCACGATTTCGCCAGCCTCTGCGCCGGGTTCCACCTGTTGCGCAACGACGTGGAGGACTGCGCCGCCCCGCCGCCGCGGAGCCCGGCCTGCGGCATCTGTGTCTACGGCCCATGGCGGGCGCGGCATCTGGCGGAGCACGCGCGGCTGTTCGAACGCCTGGCCCTGACGGTCGTCAGCCCCTCACAGCCGACCCTGGATCTGTGGAAGGCGAGTTGGACCTATCCGGCGGTGGGCGAGGTGATCCTGCCGCACGCCGTGCTGGTGGATCGCGCGCCGGCGCCGCCGACCCCGGCCGACCGGCCACTGCGCCTGGCCTTCGCGGGCATGCCGGTGGCGCACAAGGGCTGGGAGCTGTTCCGCCGGCTGGTGCTGAAACACCAGGGCGACCCGCGCTATGCGTTCCTGCACCTGGGCGGACGCACCCCCGGCGGGCTGCCGCTGGCCTTCCACAGGGTCGTGGTGACGGACGCCCGGCCACGCGCCATGCAGGACGCCATCGAGCGCCTGGAGATCGACGCGGTGCTGGTCTGGCCGTTGTGCCGCGAGACGTTTTCGTTCACGGCCTACGAAGCGGCGGCAGGCGGGGCCGCGGTGGTCACCGGCCCCGACAGCGGCAATGTCGCGGCCTTCGTCGAAAGCTCAGGGCACGGTCGGGTGCTGGCCGACGAGGCGGCGCTGGCCGCGCTGCTGGAGTCCGGCGAGCTCGCCGAGCTGGCGCGCGCGCGCCGCCGGCCCTGGCTCTACGACCTGGCGTTCAGCGGCCTCACCGTCGACCTGCTGGAGGGCGCGGCGTGAGGGTCGTCTGCTATTCCAGCTTCACCTTCTCCTACCTGAACCGGGCGCGGGTGCTGTTCCAGACCGTGCGGCGTTTCCATCCCGACTGGGAGACCGTGGCCCTGATCACCGACCGGCCGCCGCCGGGGTTCGACTTCGATCCGGCCCGCGAGCCGTTCGACCGGGTGGTCTGGGCCGACGATCTGGGGGTGCCGGATTTCGCCGGCTGGCTGTTCAAGCACGACGTCGTCGAGGTCTGCACGGCGGTGAAGGGACCGTTCCTCCACCAGGCCTGCGCGTCGGGCGCCGAGGCGGTGATCTATCTCGATCCGGACACCGCCCTGTTCGCCAGCCTGGCGCCGCTGGAGGCCCTGCTGGAAGCCCACGACATCGTGCTCACCCCGCACCTGATCGACCCCAACGACGATCCGGCGGCGATCCGTGACAACGATCTTTCGGCCTCGCGCACGGGGATCTTCAACCTGGGGTTCGTCGCCATCCGCACCACCGGCGAGGGCGCCCGGTTCGCCCGCTGGTGGAACGATCGGCTGCTCGACTGGTGCTATGACGACATGGCCAATGGGATGTTCGTCGATCAGCGCTGGTGCGATCACGTCCCGGCCCTGTTCGACAAGGTCAAGGTGCTGCGCGACCCCGGCTACAATGTCGCCAGCTGGAACCTCAGCCGGCGCACCGTGGCGGTCGGCAAGGATGGGGCGATCACCGTCAATGGCGCACCGCTGCGCTTCTGGCATTTCACCAAGCTCGGCCCGCTGGGCGACATCATGACCCGCCGGTACGCCGGCGAGAACTTCCCGGTCTACGAGATCTGGAGCTGGTACAAGCGCCAGGTGGCCGCGGTGACCGAGCCGTCCATCCCGCCGCGCTGGTGGGCCTATGGCAGCTATTCCGACGGCGTGCCGATCGAGAAGGCGCACCGGCTGCTGTATCGCCAGCGCGACGACCTGCAGGCGGCCTTTCCCGACCCCTTCCGGGCGGGGGGCGGCGGCTATCGCCAGTGGCTGGAGCGCGAGAACCTTTAGCCGCGCCCCACCCCGCCCGGCCGCGGCGCGTCTTGACAGGCGCCGGCCCGCGCCCGAGAGAGCCTGACACTTCAACCGGAGGGGTCGCGCGCGCGTCGCGGCCGCAAGCTTGGCCAAGACCCCCGCCAAATTTCGCGACCCAGCCCCGCCGCGCCCCCTGGGCGTCGCCGCCAAGGCCGCCGCGGTGGGCCGGCTGGTGGGCGATCTGCGCGGCGACCTGGCGCTGACCCATCGCCTGGTCCAGCAGGCTCAGGTGCGCGAGGCGCTGACCCGCACCGACCTGACCCGCGCGCTCGGCGAGGCGCTGGCCGGCCGCGCCCTGGCGCAGGCGCAACTGCGCCGCCACGCCGCGGCGCTGCACTTCCACGACGCCCAGCGCCAGGCGCCGCGGCGACCCGGCCGCACGGTGCGTTTGCTGCGCCGACTGCTGGCGCGGCTGGGCCCGATGGGACACGCGTGGCTGATCGCCGGCTCGGGTCTCTGGCGCGGCGGCGAGCTCGCGGACATCGCCGCCTATGCCCGTCGGCGCGCCGATCCCACGGCGCGGCCGCGGGCGCTGTTCGACCAGGCCTGGTATCTGGCGACCTATCCACAGGCCGCCGGGTCGGGCCTTTCGCCGCTGGCGCACTACCTGACCCTGGGCGCGGCGGCTGGCCATGCGCCGCACCCTCTGGTCGACCCGGCCTATTACCGCCAGCGCAACGCCGCCGAGCTCAACGGCTCGGGCCTGTCGGAGCTCGAACACTTCGTCGGCGAAGGCGCCGCGCGGGGCCGCGATCCGCACCCGCTGTTCGACCTGGCCCACTACGCTGGCCAGCTGCCGGCGCCGGAGCCCGGGGAGGACCTGGTCTCGCACTATGTCCGCGCGGGCTGGCGCGAGGGGCTGACGCCGCATCCGTTGTTCGATCCGGCCTGGTATCGCGGCCAGATGCCGCGCCAGGCGGCCGAGGTTGCGCCCCTGGTCCACTATGTCGCCACAGGCTGGCGCGAGGGACTGACGCCGCACCCGCTGTTCGATCCGCGCGGGTATCTGGAGGAGAACCCCGACGTGGCCCAGGCCGGCTTCGAACCGCTCGCCCACTTTGTCACGGGCGGCGCCGCCGAGGGCCGCAACCCCGGCCCCTGGTTCGACCTGGCCCACTATGTGGCCGCCCGTGGCGCGGCGCTCGACCCGGCGGTCAATCCGCTGGTCGACTACCTGCAGGGCGGCGCCTGGGCGGTGGCCGAATCGCGCCCCGGCTTCCCCAACGCCGCCTATCTGGCGCAGAGCCCGGACCTGGTGGCCCGGGGCATGACTCCGCTGGAGCACTGGGCGCGCAAGGGCGGCAAGGGTTAGCCGCCGACTCCCAGCGCCGCGAGCTGGCGCCAGATTTCGGCATAGTAGTCCTGCCCATAGTGAAAGGGGCTAAGGCCCCACCGGTGGGCCGGGTCCGCCACGCGCAGGTCCGGCGCCTCGACCCGCGCCATCGGCGGCATCAGGGCGGTGAACGCCGCCTCATAGCGGGCCAGCAGGTCGTTGTGCGCGCCGGTGTCGGCGGTGACGCCAGGCAGGATCTCGACATCGGCCAGCGCCGCCCAGCGCGCGCCGTGCAGGATCAGGCTGGCGCCGGCCAGGGGCGTGGCGCGGATCAGGGCGGCGAACTCGCCGGCGGCTTCCAGCCACAGGCGCTCGCAGGCGGCCGAGAGCCTGGGAATCGGGCGCGCGGCGCGCAGGGCCGGCTGCCGGCGATAGCCGCTGGCCTCCAGCTCCCAGCTGTCGGCGACCAGCGTCCCGCCCGCTGACAAGAGGTCGAACCGCTCATCGATGAAGTCGACGATCAGGTGGGTCGGCCGGAAGGCCACGAGGCTGGCCAGCGCGGTCTTGCGCAGGTCGGCGACCAGGGCGCGGTGCGGTTGCGGCCGCAGTCCGCCGGGCGGCCGGGCGGCGGCGCGGAACCCCGCCAGGGGTGTGGCAAAAAGGCTCGGGAGGCTGGTCCTGGAGATGTAGAGCAGGTCCGTCGGCGCGCCCGCCCCCATCTCGCCACGGAACCGCCACACATCGCGGCTTATGCAGCTGCCCAGAATGGCGACCCTAGACATCCCACCTCCCGGCGCCGGCGCCGCCACGGCGCCTGTCGCGCGCGCATCTAACACGGTGCGTGGGCGCGGATGCAGGGGCGAGATTGACATCGACGAGGCCCCCAAGCATGTCTCGGAGCGTTCCGGGCCAAGGGGCGACAGATCGGCGCGGGCGACCCGCGTCCAGCTTTCTTAGCCACGTCTTAATCCTATTGGCGGCACGGACGGACGACACAGCTCGGCGCGCATGAAGATATTCAGCTTCCTTACCAACCAACCGGACAACGTCCTGACGCGCGCCCTTGCCGAGGGCAAGCATCCGTTCGCCGTGGCCGCGGGGTTCAGTTTCTTTTCCAACGTCCTCTATCTGGCGCTGCCGCTCTACACCTATCAGATCTATGGGCGGGTCCTGGTCAGCCAGAACATCCCGACGCTGATCGTGCTGACGGTGGTGACGCTGTTCGTCTTCGCCGTGTCCAGCGTGATCGACGACTATCGCGCCCGCATCCTCATCAACTACGGCGTGATCCTCGACCAGCGGGTCTCGGGCCAGGTGTTCTCGGCCCTGTTCGACGCCTCGGTGCGCGGCGATCCCAGCGCCAGGACCCAGGCGCTGCGCGACCTGGACCAGTTTCGCCAGACCCTGACCGGCATCGCCGCTGCGGCCTTCTTCGATGTCCCCTGGATCCCGGTGTTCATCGGCGCGCTCTACCTGATCGACCCCTCGGTGGGCCTGGTGACCACGGTCGGCGCGCTGGTGCTGCTGGGCCTGGCGCTGCTGCAGGAGCGCACCATCCGGCCGATCATGAAGGACGCCGGCGACGGCCAGCTGCGCAGCTACGCCTTCACCGACGCGGCCCTGCGCAACGGCGAGGTGGTGCGCGCCATGGGCATGCTGCCGACCCTGGGCGCCTCCTGGGCCGGGCACCGCGCCGTGGCCATCGAGCGCGGCGCGTCGGCGTCGGAGACCTCCAACACCTTCACCGACATCATCAAGGCGGTGCGGATGGGTATCCAGGTGCTGATCATCGCGGTCGGCGCCTACCTGATCCTGAAGGGCAAGATCCACCAGGGGATGCTGTTCGCCAACATGATCCTGGCCAGCCGCGCCCTGCAGCCGATCGAGAAGATCGTCGGCTCGTGGGATCCCTTGAACAACATGGTTCGCGCGCATGGCCGGCTGATGGCGCTGTTGTCCAAGGCCGAGGTCGCCGCCCCCGCCACCGCGCTCCCCCGACCGGCCGGCAAGCTGCAGGTCGAGGGTGTCAACTACGCCCCGCAAGGCGCCCCCAAGCTGTTGCTCGGGAACATCAATTTCGGCATCGAGCCAGGCGAGACCCTGGGCGTCATCGGCCCGTCCGGCGCCGGCAAGTCGACACTGGCCCGGCTGCTGGTGGGCATCTGGCGGCCGCTCAACGGCGTGGTCCGGCTGGACGGCGCCGACGTGTTCACCTGGGATCGCGCCGACTTCGGCCGCCATGTCGGCTACCTGCCGCAGGACACCGAGCTGTTCGCCGGCACCATCCGCGACAACATCGCCCGCTTCCGCACCGACGTCAGCGACGAGGAGGTGGTCACCGCCGCCCGGCTGGCCGGGGTCCACGACCTGATCCTGCGGCTGCCCCGCGGCTATGAGACCGACGTCGGCGACGGCGGCCATACGCTCTCGGCCGGCCAGCGCCAGCGCGTCGGCCTGGCGCGCACCATGCTCGGCAACCCGGCGTTCATCGTGCTCGACGAGCCCAACGCCAGCCTCGACGCTGAGGGCGAGGACGCCCTGCTGCGGGCGCTCGACGCCATGAAGGCCAATGGCGCGACGGTGGTGATCATCTCCCACAAGCCCTCGATCTTCCGCGCCGCCGACAAGATGCTGGTGCTGCGCGACGGCCGGATCGAGCTGTTCGGTCCGCGCGAGCAGGTGATGGCCCGCCTGATGAAACCCACCGAGGTCCGCGCCGTGGAGGCCGGACGATGAAACTCGACCTGACGCCGGTCCGTTCGTCCTACGTCGTCCCCAGCTTCGGCGGCGACGACCGGCTGCCGGTCGATCCGATCCTGCGGCGGCGGATGCGCCGGCCGATGATCATCGGCGGCATGGTCATCGCCATCCTGGTGCTCGGCCTGACGCTGTGGGCCTCGCTCAGCCCGCTGGCCACCGGCATCACCGCCCAGGGCGAGGTGCGGGTGGAGGCCAACCGCAAGACCATCCGCCACAAGGAAAGCGGCACGGTCCGCCAGATCCTGGTGCGGGAAGGCCAGCATGTGCGCGCCGGCCAGCCGATGATCGTGTTCAGCGATGTCGAGGCGCGCGCCGCCACCGACGTCTACCAGAACCAGGTCGATTCCTTCGAGGCCCAGGCCGCGCGGCTCATCGCCGAGGCCACGGGCCGGCCCGCGCCGGCGTTTCCCGCCGACCTGATGGCGCGTATGTCCGATCCGCGCGTCGCCGGCATGATTCGCGACCAGCAGTTCCTGTTCACCACCCGCACGCAGCTCTATCAGAGCCAGAATTCGGTGCTCAACGAGCGGATCGGCCAGTTGCAGACCCAGATCGAGGGCCAGCAGGCGCAGGTCGCCTCGGTCGATGAGCAGCGCCGGCTGACCGCCGAGGAAATGGCCGGCTATCAGACCCTCTATGACAAGGGATTCGCGCCCAGGCCGCTGATCCTGCGCTATCAGCGCTCGATCGCCGACCTCGACGGGCGCAAGGGCTCGCTGCTGGCCGACATCGCCCGCCTGCGCCAGCAGATGGGCGAGACCCGCATGCAGATGGTCGCGGCCCGCGACACCCGCACCAGCCAGGCCGCCGACGGCCTGCGCGACGCCCAGTCACGCCTGGCCGACGCCGTGCCGCGACTCACCACCGCCCGGGAGACCCTGAACGCCACCGTGGTGCGCTCGCCGGTGGACGGATATGTCTTCAACCTGACCCAGTTCACGCTGGGCGGAATCACCGCGCCAGGCGAGCTTCTGATGGACGTGGTGCCGGCCAACGCGCCGCTGATCGTCACTGCCCTGATCAAGCCCGAAGACGTCAATGAAGTCCGCGTCGGGATGCCGGCCCGGGTCCGCTTCACCGGCCTCAACCAGCGCTGGAACTCGCCGCTGGAAGCAAAGGTGATGCTGGTGTCCGCCGACAAAATGACCAATGAAAAGACGGGCGTAGCCTTCTATCGCGTCGACCTTCGGGTCGATCCCAAGGAGCTGATGAAGCTTGGCAAGGGAACCCAGATCACGCCTGGCATGCCGGCCCAGGCGATGATCGTCACCGGCGCCAGGACGGTCATGGGCTCGCTGATTTCACCGATCACCGACACCCTGCGCGATGCGCTGCACGATCAATAGATGCGTCTTGGTGACAGGGCCCCAAACTCAGGTTTTCAAGGGCTTTTTGCTGTTGCGTAAATTGTGGGCTTCCGATACCTCTCGCCTCGGGCTCGTATAACCTTCGCCGCAGCCACGCTATGGCGCTTGGGACAAATGGACCGCCGCGGCTGCCCCATCGGGGATGGGGGCCAGAGTTGCCGGGGGTTCGTGTGACACAGACTGGAGAGATCTATGGCGACTTATTTCTTTGAAACGATCACCGCGGGGCAGGCGCTGACCTTCGCCGCCGGCACCGACACTCTGGTGTTCGCCAATGCGGCGTCTTCGGGTTCGTTGATGACCGTGCTCTACAATGCGGCGACGGCGACCAGCACCGCGACCATCTCGCTGATCGACAACACGACCGGTCGGGCCGTGGTGTTCGGCCCGGGCCTGGCCGGCGAAGGCGACATCCCGGTCAACGGCGCGGTGGTGTTCCCGGACGGCTCCAACCTCTACATCGGCACGCCGGCCGCCGACACACCCACGGCCGGCACGGCCTTCAACGACGGCATGTTCGGCGGCGCCGGAGACGACACGCTCAGCGGCGGCGCCGGCAATGACCTGCTGCAGGGCAACGCGGGCAACGATTCGCTGAACGGCGGCGCCGGCAACGACACCATCTTCGGCGGCCAGGGTGACGACAGCATCGATGTCGCCGCGGGCAGCAATTTCGCCCAGGGCAACCTCGGCAACGACACTATCGTCGCCACCGGCAGCACCAGCGCCAACACGCTGCTGGGCGGCAAGGGCAACGACAGCATCAGCGGCGGCAACGGCGGTGATATCCTCAGCGGCGACCTCGGCAACGACACCGTCACCGGCGGCACGGGCAACAACAGCATCTCCGGCGGCGACGGCAATGACTCGCTGACCGGCGTGGGCGGCAACGACACCATCGACGGTGGCGCGGGCAATGACGCCATCGTCGGCGGGGGCGGCAACAACTCCATCACCGGCGGCGACGGCAATGACACCATCGACGTGTCGGGCGCGGGCGCCAACTTTGTCGCTGGCAACATGGGCGACGACACGATCACCTCGTCGAGCACCGGGGTCGATACCCTCCTGGGTGGCCAGGGCGACGACGTGATCACCAGCTCCGGCGGCGGCTCCGACGTCCTCAACGGCAACCTGGGCAACGACACCCTCACCGCCACCGGCACCGGCGCTGGCGACGTCATGACCATGCGCGGCGAGGACGGCAACGACAGCATCAGCATCTCTGGCGCTGGCGCGGGCAATATCGACGGCGGCGCCGGCAACGACACCATCACCGGCAGCCTCCAGTCCGACACCATCGCCGGCGGCTCCGGCAATGACGTGATCACCGACGCCGGCGGCAAGAACCTCATCGACGGCGGCGACGGCAACGACTCGATCGCGCTCACCGGGGGCAGCACCACGGCCGCCGGCGCTGGGTTCAACGACACCGTCACCGGTGGCGCTGGCAACGACACGATCACCGAAGGCGCCAATCACGGGGCCAGCAACATTTCCGGCGGTGACGGCAACGACAGCATCGACGCTTCCGCGGCTCTGGGGGCCCAGACGCTCTCCGGCGGCGCGGGCGACGACACGGTTGCCGGCGGCGCGGGCAATGACATCATCACCGGCGGTGATGGCAGCAACGTCCTGTCGGGCGGCGCGGGCTCCGACACCATCACCGGCGGCGCGGGTAACGACACCATCACTGGCGGGGCGGGCACCGACTTCCTCACCGGCGGCGGCGGCAACGACGTCTTCGTGTTCGCGGCTGGCAACTCCGGCGTAACCCCGGGCGCTCTCGATCAGATCAAGGATTGGGGCTCCACCGACACGCTCGCGTTCGGCGCCGGCACGACGGCTTCGGTCGATGGCGCGGACTATCTGGAAATCACCACGCCCGACTACGCGTCGGGCCTGGCCGCGGCCAATGCTCAACTCGCCGGTGGCGTGGTGAACTATGTCGCGGTCCAGATCGGGGCCGACGTGGTGGTGTTCGCGGACATCGCGGGCACCAACTCGGCCTCGGATGGTATCGTGCTGGTGGGTCGGACGCTCGCCGACATCTCCGGCGCCAACATCATCCACTAAGCCTCGACGTCGACAGACAAGGTCTAGGGCCGCCCTCCGGGCGGCCCTTTTCTTTTGGGGAAACGACCGTCGCCGCCTCAGAGCCCGATGGTCCAGCTCCGGGTGATGGCGGTGTGGCCGGCCCGCAAGACGCGCACCTGCGCCCCATAGGTCCCGCGCCGCCACCCAGCCACGGGGCGCGGGGCACCGAGGTAGGCGAAATACTGGGCCTTCTGCCGGTCCAGCGGCGCAGCCAGGGTCCGCCGCAGCACGGCTCCATCCGGCCCCGTCAGGATCAGCTCGACCCGATCGCCGGCCTCAAGCTCGATCAGCCGGACGTAGGCCACCAGGGCCGGGGCGGCCAGATCCGGCGCCGGCAGGCCGCCGGCCTCGATCCCCCCGTTGTCCACCGCCGCCGTGGTGAAGCCGGTGTTCAGCACGGCCCCGGGCTTGTAGGCCAACCGGCGCAGCGCCGCGGCGTCCCACAGCGGCGACCGCGCCACGCAGCTTCCCGGCGCCGCACCCGGTTCTGGTGAGAATGGGTCCACCGCGCGCCCGTCATGTCGAACGGTCAGGTGCAGGTGGGGGAACTCGGTATCGCCCGACAGGCCCACGCGGCCCAGCGGCTGGCCGGCCGCCACCGCCTCGCCCACCTTCACCCGCACGCTGCCCCGCGCCAGGTGGCAGTATTGGGTGACCCAGCCGGCGCCATGATCGACCACCACCCCGTTGCCGCATTCCTTGCCGGCCACCGACGCCGCCCCCGGCGCGCGGATCGAGATGTCCGGCTGCCCGTCCCTGAGGCCGGCCACCCGCCCCGCCGCGGCGGCCAGAACCGCGATCCCTGCACGTTCCTCGGCCAGGTCCTTGAGCCGGATGTCCAGCCCGTCGTGCCCCTGATAGGTGCGCTGGCCGCAGCGATAGTCCAGGACGCCAGGCCCCGGGTCCCGATCGAAATAGTGCTGGATCTCGCAGTCCCGGCCGATCTCGCAGGCCAGCGGAAAGGCCAGGCTGGGGGCGGCGGCGTCGGCCCGCGCGGCGCCCAGCCACCCGCCAAGCATCAGCGTCGCGGTCGCGGCCAGGGCGGACAGGCGCATGCGGTTGATCCTCCAGGGCGGTCGGCGCGGTGCAACCGCCTCTCCCCGATTCGTCGTCACTCCCCGCACAAGGCGGCGAATGACGATGCAGGAGCGAAATTGCGCCAATCCAAGCGGCCAGGCTCGCGCCCGGCCGCGACGAAACTGTGGCCTCAGCGGTACCGCACCCCCGTCATCGCCGCCAACCGATCCTGGTCGTGGGCATAGACGCCCCGCAGATAGGCGACGTCGGCCGCCGTCGGCTCCGAGCCCGCGGGTCCATCCTGGCCGACGTGGACCTCCCGGCGGGCAGGCGCCCCGCCCGGCGCCAGACCCAGGAAGCCCCGCACCGAGCCCAGCGCCACGCCGGGGTCCGCGCGCAGGTCCTCGGCGCGCAGGATCAGCAGCTGGCCCTGGGGAAACAGGCCCAGCAGGCGCTCGATCTGCTCGCCATAGAACCCCCGCTCCACATAGGAATATTCCCGGTGATGGCCCCAGGGCGCGGCCTCGAACAGCCGTTGGCGCCCCTGGCGGATGCACCAGGCGAAGGGGTGGGTCTCCGCGCCGCGCGCGGTCTCCATCCGCCAGTGCGACCAGGCCCGCGCCACCGGATCGCGCAGCAGAACGACCAGCCTGACGCCCGGGTTGTAGATCCTGATCCGCTCCAGGCTGCCTGGCCAGTAGAGATAGATCGGCGTCGCCTCACCGCGCAGCCGTCCGTCCGCCGGCGGAAAGTTCGCGTGATAGGCGCCATAGTCCGGCGCGTCCCAGTCGCGCGCCTCGTCGTCGAAGAAGTGCACCTCCTTGGTCGCGGCCAGCGTCACCCCCGGCTCCTCGCCCAGATGGTCGAACAGGGCCGTGGTGCCGGCCTTCTGCACGCCGGCGACGATGAAGGCGACGCGAAGGTCTTCAGCCATCAGTCTGGATCGGGCGTCGGCGCTGTTCTGGCAAGCCGAAAGTCCGCTAAGGTCGCCCCCGATCGTGCGCCGCCGCCCGGAGACCCGTTTGCGCAACTATGTGGTGGAGACCCGCGAGGGCAGAAGCGTCTTCACGGCGGACACCCCCAGCCCGAACGTGCTGCTGTTCCACGGGTTCAAGCGCCGCGCGGACCAGCTGATCTCCTGGCGCGAGCGCATTCCGGGCCTGGGGTTCGTCCACCTGCCGGGACACAGCGGCGCCCCCGATTTTTCCGAGACAACGCTGGCGGCCTGGGTCCGCGGCCTTGGCGAGATGATCGCCGTCCTTCCACGCCCGCCGCTGATCCTCGCCGAGAGCCTGGGAGCGATCGTCGCCATGGCGCTGCCCTACCGGGCGTTGATCGCTGTCGAGCCGCCACTGTCCGTGCGCCAGCTGTGGCCCCTGCACCGCACGATCCGCCAGGCCAGGGCGCGCGGGACTGAGATCGATCCGGCGCTGGAAAGGATGTTCGAGGCCCCGTTCCACTGGGCGCTGGACCGTATCCAGGCGCCCACCCTGGTGCTGGCCGGCCTGGAGCCCCTGTTGCCGGAGCGCGATGTCAGCCCGGAGCCCAGCCTGTTGACCGACGAGGACTTCGCCGCCTATGCCCGCCACCCCTTCGTCGAGGCGCACCGCATCGCCGGCGGCCACACCCTGCTGGACCACAATCCCGAGGGGGTGATGGCGACCTCGCGCGCCTTCATGCTGCGCCACGGCTACCTGTCGTCGCCGTAGAACCCCTCAATCCCTCGGAACCGTTCTGCCGTGCGGTTGTTCCTGGGTCCCGGCGCTCCGCTTCGCTGCGGCTGGGATGACAGTTAAGGTTGGGCGTGGAGCGGACATACTATGTCTATTTCTGGCCAGCCGGCGCAACGGCACGCTCCACGTCGGCATGACCGGCAATCTGGCGCGCCGGGTCTATGAACACCGTGAAGGGCTTATCCCGGGCTTCACGACGAAATATGCCGTCAAACACCTCGTCTGGTACGAGGATTTCCCGACCGCCGACGAAGCCATAACCGCCGAGAAACGGATCAAGCGCTGGCGGCGGGCCTGGAAGCTGGAGCTGATCGAGAAGCTAAATCCGCAATGGCTGGACCTCTACCTCACCTTTCATGAGTAGCCCCAGCCTCCGCCCCCCCAAACCCCTGTCATCCCGGACGGCCGAAGAGCCGATCCGGGACCCAGTAGGAAACGCAATGACGGCCCGTCAACACCATCGGCGCTCACGCAACGGATCGGGCTTCAACGCCGGCGGCGTCCGCTGTAAGAGGGCGGGGGGTGCCGGGGCCGGGTGGGAGAATTCATGAAGACGGTGATCCTGGCGGGTGGCCTTGGCACACGCATCTCCGAAGAAAGCCACCTCAAGCCCAAGCCGATGATCGAGATCGGCGGGCGGCCGATCCTGTGGCACATCATGAAGCTCTACGCGCACTATGGCTTCAACGACTTCATCGTCTGCCTGGGGTACAAGGGCTATGTGGTGAAGGAATATTTCGCCAACTATGTGCTGCACAACGCCGACCTGACCGTGGACCTGGCGCGCGGGGTCACCGAGTACCACGCCACCAAGCACGAGCCCTGGCGGGTGACCCTGGTTGATACCGGCGAGGCGACCATGACCGGCGGTCGGGTCAAGCGCGTGGCGCGCTACCTCGACAAGGACGAGCCGTTCTTCCTGACCTATGGCGATGGGGTGGCCGACATCGACCTGGC
This sequence comes from Phenylobacterium sp., assembly GCF_031360265.1. Lineage (GTDB taxonomy): Bacteria > Pseudomonadota > Alphaproteobacteria > Caulobacterales > Caulobacteraceae > Phenylobacterium. Next base: position 1,588 of record NZ_JANMBF010000097.1, on the reverse strand, counting down.
CGCGCTCGCCGCCTTCCATCGGGCGCAGGGCCGGCAAGCCACGGTGACCGCCGTGGCGCCCCCCGGTCGCTATGGAGCGCTGGAGATCGAGGCCGGGCGGGTGCAACGGTTCATCGAAAAGCCGCCGGGCGACAACGGTCTGATCAACGGCGGCTTCTTCGTGCTGGAGCCGAGCGTGCTGGCGCGTATTGAGGACGACGCGACGATCTTCGAATCCGGGCCGCTGGAGGCCCTGGCCCGCGACGGCGAGCTGGCCGCCTATCGTCACGACGGTTTCTGGGCGGCCATGGACACGCTGCGCGACAAGAACAACCTCGAGACGCTGTGGGCCTCCGGCGAGGCGCCGTGGCGGCGCTAGATCCCGGGTTCTGGCGGGACAAGCGGGTCCTGCTGACCGGCCACACCGGCTTCAAGGGATCCTGGGCGGCGATCTGGCTGGCGCGGCTGGGGGCCGACGTCACCGGGCTGGCGCTCGCGCCGGACCAGACGCCCAGCCTGTTCGACCTGGCCGGGGTCGAGGCCCTGACCACCTCGCTGATCGTCGACCTGCGCGACGCGGCGGCCGTCGAGGCGGCGTTGGCCGGCAGGTCGTTCGATCTCGTACTGCACATGGCCGCCCAGCCGATCGTGCGCACGGCGATCGCCGACCCGGTGGCCACCTTCGCCAGCAACGTCATGGGAACCGTTCACCTGTTGCAGGCGCTGCGGGCCCAGACGACCTTGCGGGCCGTGCTGGCGGTCACCTCGGACAAGGTCTACGCCAACACCGAACAGGGCCGCGCCTTCGCCGAGGGCGATCGCCTGGGGGGCAAGGATCCCTATTCCGCCTCCAAGGCCGCCACCGAGATCGTCGCCGCGAGCTTTGCGCAAAGCTATTTCGCCCCGGCTGGCGTGACGCTCGCCACCGCACGCGGCGGCAATGTGATCGGCGGCGGCGACTTCTCCCGCGACCGCATCGTCGCCGACATTGTCCGCGCCGCAGCGGCCGGCGAGCCCGTGGTGCTGCGCCATCCGCAGGCGACGCGGCCCTGGCAGCATGTGCTCGATTGCGTGGCCGGATACCTGATCTATCTGCAGGCCCTGGCCAGCGACCCGGCGACGCCGCGCGCCCTGAATTTCGGCACCCGTCCCGGCGGCGAGGCCGTCACGGTCGGGGCGCTTGCGTCTCTGGGCGTCGAGGCCCTGGGCGCCCAGCCTTGGCGCCATGAGCCCGACCCTCGGTCGCTGGAAGCCGGCGCCCTGGCGATCGACGCCAGCCTGGCCAAGCGCGTGCTCGCCTTCGAGAGCCGGCTGGAAGCGCCGGCGGCTGTCGCCCAGACCATGGACTGGTATCGCCGCCAGGCGAGCGGGGAGGACGCCCTGGCCTTGTGCCGCGCCCAGATCGCGGCCTACGAAGGCGGCGCATGACCCCCACCTGCCGCTTCTGCAAGACCCCGCTGATCCACACGTTCCTGGATCTCGGCCGCCAGCCCCTTGCCAACAGCTACCTGACCGCCGAGCAGCTCGCCGCCGGGACCGAGGCGTCTTATCCATTGCACGTGCGGGTCTGCCACCAATGCTTCCTGGTGCAGGCCGATGACGCCGTCCC
>NZ_JANMBF010000195.1:0-20193 GCF_031360265.1 Phenylobacterium sp. | reverse complement strand
GTCCAGCGATAGAAGATGTGCTGGCCCACCTGGGTCATCTTGACCAGCGTCGGCGCCCAGTAGGGCGAGACATAGGCCGCGTGGTAGTGGGTCGCCGACCCCACGTCCTTGTCGACGAACCCGGCCAGCGCGCGGCGCGCGACGTCCTGAGCCTGCCGCCACAGGCTCGACTGCGGGGTCCAGCGAAGGGCGCCGTCGCAAGTGAAGGTGAACTGGCATCCGGTCGGCCGGGCCGCCCCCTGGTAGACCACACCGCAGATCGACTTCGGATAGGCCGGGTGGCGCACCCGGTTCAACACCACCTGGGCCACCGCCTGCTGGCCCTTCACCGGTTCGCGCGCAGCTTCATAGTAGATCGCCTGGGTCATGCAGTGCATCGCGCGTGCGGTGTCCTCGGTGTCGGCGCGCAGCACGAACGGCCGCATGGGGCGGATCGGCAGGCCGGCGAACGGGCGCAAGTTGTTGAGCGCCACGGCCTCATCGCCCTCCTGGGTCGGCAGTCCCAGATCGGGAATCTGGCGCAGGTCGAGGCTGGCCCAGCCTTGTGGCCGGCCCCAGAGGTCGGCGCGGCGCAGGCCCGGATCGTGGCGGCGCGCCAGGTCGCGCACGGATGGTTCGTAGTTGGCGGTGATGGCGATCAGGGCCGGGTCTGACCATCCCCGTGAGATCAGGCTCACCGCATGCGGGCTTGGCGGCGCGTTCGACGCCGGCGTGCAGGCGCAGAGCGCCGCCATAGCCCCCAGGGCCGCGGCCCTGACCATCGCCAGGCCGGCGCGGCGCGCTATGTTGTGGAAAATGTTGATCGTCTCGTCTCGCTGTCCTTGGGCTCGTGAGCCTGAACCCCTCGAGGGGCGGGATTTGGGCCGTTAGACCCTTTGCGGCGGGCCGTCCCATAGCCTTGCCAGCGCCTCCCCGCCAGCACTCCCGATTTGAACCGCCCCGGATCTGGCCTGCAGATCGCGTGCCGCGCTGAACCTCAGACTTGCGCAATTCCAGGATCGGGCTATATGTGTCTTCCTCCTTTTGCTCTAGTTGAGCATAAGTGGCGCCCGGAGCCCCGCCAGCCTGCCTCAGTCTGGCGTGTTTTTGGGATCTAGAAATGCTCATTTTGAGCATAAGGAGTCTCGCGATGGCCGCTGACGGGTTCCAGTTCGCGTTCACGCCTCAGGTCGAGGCTGAGACCGCACCGGTTTGGGAGAAGGTCCGCCTCCACGTCACGCCAATGGAATGGCGGGCCCAGGCCCCGCTGATCGCGCGGATCAACCAGCTCAAGGCTGAGAGGGACGCGGTGATCCTGGCCCACAACTACATGACGCCAGAGATCTTCCACGGGGTCGGCGACTATGTCGGCGACAGCCTGGGCCTGGCCAAGGCGGCGGCCGTGTCGAAGGCCAGCGTCATCGTCCAGGCGGGCGTCCACTTCATGGCCGAGACCTCCAAGGTGCTCAGCCCGGAAAAGACCGTCCTGATCCCCGACCTGCGGGCCGGCTGCTCACTCGCAGCCTCGATCACCGGCGCCGATCTGCGACTGATCAAGCAACGCTATCCCGGCGTGCCGGTGGTCACCTACGTCAACACCACCGCCGAGGTGAAGGCCGAGACCGACATCTGCTGCACCAGCGCCAACGCCGTGCAGGTGGTCGAGGAGGCCGCCCGGCTGTGGGGGACGGACCGGGTGATCCTCATCCCCGACGAATTCCTGGCCCGCAACGTGGCGCGGCAGACCGAGGTGCGGATCATCGCCTGGCAGGGCCGCTGCGAGGTCCACGAGCGCTTTAGCGCCGCCGACATCGCCGAGGTCCGCGCCGCCTATCCCGGCGCCGAGGTGCTGGCCCATCCGGAGTGTCCGCCCGACGTGGTGGCGGCGGCCGATTTCACCGGCTCCACCGCGGCGATGAACGCCTATGTCCTGACGCGCAAACCCAGGCGCGTGGTGCTGATCACCGAATGTTCGATGGCTGACAACGTCGCCGCCGACGCGCCGGACACGGAGTTCCTGCGCCCCTGCAACCTGTGCCCGCACATGAAGCGGATCACGCTTGAGAACATCTATGAGACCCTGCTCCACGGTCGCTACGAGGTGACCGTCGACGCCGACGTGGCCGCGCGCGCCCGGCTGGCGGTGCAGCGGATGATCGACCTGCCGCGACCCGAGACGCCGACCCGCTACGACCTGGTCAAGGCGCGTCACCACGTCGATGTCGAGCTGATCTGATGGCCCGCGTCGTCCACGATGGGGTGCTGGTGATCGGCGCGGGCCTGGCGGGGCTGACCGCCGCCCTGGCCGCCACGCCGCGCAGGGTGTTGGTGCTGAGCGACGCCGCGCTGAACCACGGCTGCTCGTCGGCCTGGGCGCAGGGCGGCATGGCCGCGGCGCTGTCAGAGGGCGACAGTCCGGAGTCGCACGCCACCGACACCATCGCCGCCGGCGCGGGCCTGGTGGACCCGGACATGGCTGCGCTGCTGGCGCGGGAAGGGCCTGCCGCGGTGCGGGCGCTGACGGACCTTGGGGCGCCCTTCGACCGGACCGCCGACGGCGGCTTCGTGCAGGGTCTGGAAGCCGCGCACAGCCGGGCGCGCGTGGCCCGCGTCGGCGGCGATCAGGCCGGCGCAGCGATCATGCGGGCGGTGGCTATCGCCGTCCTGGCCGCGCACCATATCGAGGTCCGCACCGGCCATCGGCTGCGCGGGCTGTTGCAGGACGCCTCAGGCCGGGTACGCGGCGTGGTCGCCGAGCATGAGGGCGCGCTGGTCGAAATCACAGCGCCGGCGACGATCCTGGCCACCGGGGGCATCGGCGGGCTCTATGCCGTAACCACGACCCCCGCTGAGCTGAAGGGTGAGGGTCTGGGCCTCGCGGCCCTGGCCGGGGCGCTGATCGCTGACCCGGAGTTCGTGCAGTTCCATCCCACCGCCATCGATATCGGTCGCGATCCCGCGCCGCTGGCCACCGAGGCGCTGCGGGGCGAGGGCGCGGTGCTGGTAAACGCCGGCGGCGAACGGTTCATGGACCGCTATCACCGCGACGCCGAACTCGCGCCGCGCGACGTCGTGGCTCGCGCGATCGACGCCGAACGTCAGGCCGGCCGTGGCGCGTTCCTGGACGCCCGCAAGGCAGTGGGCGCGCGCTTTCCCGAAGAATTCCCGGCGGTGTTCGCCGCCTGTATGGCCGGCGGAATCGATCCGCGCCTCCAGCCGATCCCGGTCGTCCCGGCCTGCCACTATCACATGGGCGGGATCGCCACGGACGAGGCGGGGCGCACCTCCCTGCCCGGACTCTATGCCGCCGGAGAGTGCGCCTCGACCGGCGTGCATGGCGCCAACCGTCTGGCTTCCAACTCGCTGGTCGAGGCCGCGGTGTTCGGCGGACGCGCCGGACGCGCCGCGGCGCTGGAGCCGAACCCAAGGCCGGAGGGACTTGTCCGCCTGGTCCCTCCCGCCCTGCCCGAGACTGCGCTGGCCGGTCTGCGCCTGGCCATGAGCCGCGAGGCCGGCGTGGTCCGCTCGGCGGACGGCCTGGTGCGCCTGCTGGCGGAGATCGACGCCCTGGAGGCCCAGCACGGCCGCAGCGCGACCCTGGCGGCCGCCCGGCTGGTCGCGGCCTGCGCCCTGGCCCGCACCGAAAGCCGCGGCGGCCATTTCCGCACCGACGCCGCCAACGCCGAGACCGCGCAACGGACGTTCGTCCGCTGGTCTGACGTCAATCCGGCAAACCCCCTGCGGTTCGCCGCCGAATGACCGAACCCCTGCCCGACCTGCTGATTGCGCCGCTGGTTCGCGCCGCGCTGGCGGAAGACCTGGGCCGCGCCGGAGACGTCACGTCGCTGGCCTGCGTGCCGGCCGATGCACGCCTCTCCGCCGTCTTCGCCACGCGCAAACCGGGGGTGGTGTCGGGCCTGGCCTGCGCCCGACTGGCGCTTCTGGAACTCGACCCGGCCGCCGACTTCAGGGGCGTCGCCGAGGATGGCGCGCGGGTCGGCGCGGGCGAGCGACTGGCCTGGGTGGAGGCCAACGCGCGCGCCCTGCTGGGGGCCGAGCGGGTGGCGCTGAACTTGATGGGCCGCCTGTCCGGCGTCGCGACGCTGACGCGGGCCTATGTGGACGCCCTTGAGGGCTCAGGCGTCGCCATCGTCGACACCCGCAAGACCACGCCCGGCCTCCGCGCGCTTGAGAAATACGCCGTGCGCTGCGGCGGCGGGATGAACCATCGCTTTGGCCTGGATGACGCGATCCTGATTAAGGACAACCACATCGCCGCCTGCGGCTCGGTCGGCGAGGCAGTGCGCCGCGCCAAGGCGGCGGCCGGCCACCTGATGAAGGTCGAGGTCGAGATCGACGACCTGGTCCAGCTGGAAGAGGCGCTGGCGTATGGCCCCGACGTGGTCATGCTCGACAATTTCAGCCTGGCCGACCTGGCCGAGGCGGTCCGCCGCACCGCCGGCCGCGCGCGGCTGGAGGCTTCCGGCGGCGTGACCCTGGAGACGGTGCGGGCCATCGCCGACACCGGCGTCGACGTGATCAGCGTCGGCGCCCTGACCCACTCCGCCAGCGTCCTGGACATCGGCCTGGACGCGATCTGAGCGCGGTCTGAGCGCGGCGCGCTGGGACAACATCTGGACGCGGACACCGAGGTCCTGAGCCGCCGCCGTCAGCCGCCGATCCATCGTCGCCAGCAGCAGGTCGGCGCGCGGACAGACAGCGGCGTGGACCGCATCCGCAGCGGCGTGTTCGGAAGAGTCGTTCCCAGGCCACCCGACCCAAGCTATGCAGGCCAGGACCGCCGCGCGGATTGGGCATGCCTCGCCTGGGCGCAGCGAGCGGGCGGGGAGCGTGGGGAAAAGCAGATGCAACGCGCGATCCTGGGCCTTTGCGCCAGCCTGTGCCTTGGCGTCGCCAGCCACGCCGCGGACGGCCCGGCGCAGGCGCCGGAGGCCCAGCAAGCCGGGTTTCGGCGTATTCAGGAGATCGACCTCCGGGCGGACCTTGGATTTCTGGCCTCCGATGCCCTGCGCGGACGCATGTCGCTGGATCCAGGCGATGAGGTGGCGATCCAGTGGATCGCGGCCGAATTCGGCAAGGCGGGCCTGAAGCCGCTGATCGCCGGAGCGACCGGCGCGGCAGGCTATCTGCAGCCTGTTCCCCTCATCGAGTATCGCGCCAATTCGGCGGCGAACTATCTCATGCTTTCGGGCGGCGCTGGCGAGCCTGCCCGTCGCTGGTCCGCGCCTGACATCTCCGGCGGGCACCGCGACGACATTGACGTCACCGCCCCCGTCGCCTTCGCCGGCTATGGGATCACCGCGCCGGGCCTCGGCTATGATGACTATCGGGACCTGGACGCGCGCGGCAAGGCCGTGGTCGTGTTTGAGCACGAGCCCCAGGAGACCGACCCGGCGTCGCGCTTCAATGGCACCGGCAACACCCGCTACGCCACCAACCGGGTCAAGGCGCTGAACGCCCAGCGGCACGGCGCGCTCGCCCTGGTGGTCATCGCCGAGCCCAATCGAAAGCACCCCTCCAATATCGACCGCGTCACCCGCATCGGCGGCAGCATCACCCGCAAGCCGGCCCTGCCAGGCCAGGCCCTGGTCGAGGATGACCTGCGCATTCCGGTGATCACGGCTTCCGACGCGGTCGCCGCAGCGCTTCTCGAAGGCGCCGGCGCCATGTTGCAGGCGGCGATCGACAAGGATCTGTCGCCCCAGTCCCGGGTCCTGACCGGCAAGACCCTCAGCCTGCACCTGGAGAACCTCAGCCGAACCCGCGGCGTTTCCTACAATGTCGCCGGCCTCCTGCCCGGAACGGACGCGACCCTGGCCTCGGACACGGTGATCATCAGCGCCCACCACGACCACGATGGGTTCACCAATGGCGGCGCCGAGATCTGGCATGGCGCGGACGACAACGGCTCGGGAACGGAGGGCGTTGTCGAACTGGCCCGCGCCTTCGCCGCCAATCCCACGCGCCCGCGGCGCTCCATCCTGTTCGTCGTCTTCGCGGCCGAGGAGCGCGGCCTCCTGGGCGCCTACCACATGGCGGCCCATCCGCTGCGCCCGCTGTCGTCCACCCGCGCGATGATCAATTTCGACATGATCGGCCGCAACGAGGAGGCCAGCGACCAGACCAGGGGCCTGATCGAGATTCCCACCGACACCACCAACCGCCTGAACCTGATCGGCGGACCCTACAGTCCCGACCTGCGCCGGGTCGTCGTGGCGGCGAACCGCGGCATCGGGCTCGATCTCGACGATCGTTTCGACCACGAGAACGCCCTCAACGTCTTCTTCCGCAGCGACCAGTTCCCCTTCGTGCTGAAGGACATTCCGGCGCTCTGGTTCAACACCGGATTCCACCCCGACTACCACCACACCACCGACACGGCCGACCGGATCAACTATCCGAAGATGACTCGCATTCTGCGGCTGACCTACCTGGCGGCCTGGACCCTGGCCAGCGATCCGGCCGTCCCGGCATTCGTGGCCGATCCGGGGGCCCGGCCGTAGCCGACTGTCCCGCTATCCGCGCCGCGCCGCGACGCCCCCTCACGCCGCCTTCTGCAACTCCTGCTTCACCCGCTCGGCCAGGGTCTTGATGTCGATGGGCTTGGGCAGGAAGGAGACGTTGACCTCGCCTTCCAGCAGGTCGGAGAACTCGCTCTCGGCATAGCCGGAGATGAACATCACCGGGGCCGAGCCCAGGTAGCCGCGGGCCTGTTTCAGCAGGTCGGGCCCTTGCATCCCCGGCATCACCACGTCGGAGATCATCAGGTCGATGGCGCCGGCGTGCAGTTCGCAGAGTTCCAGGGCTTCCTCGCCGCTGGCCGCCTCGATCACCTCGTAGCCCCGGGCGCGCAGCAGCTTGGCGGCGACCCCGCGCACGGCGTCCTCGTCCTCGACGAACAGGATACGGCCGGCGCCGGAAAGGTCGCGCGCGGCCGGGCGCTTGGGGGCGACCGGAACCGGGGCCGCGGCCACGCCGGGCACGGGCACATGCACCGGCAGGAAGATGCGGAACGCCGCGCCCTCGCCGGGTTTGGAGTCCACCGTGATCCAGCCGTCGGACTGTTTGACGATGCCATAGACGGTGGCCAGGCCCAGGCCGGTCCCCTCGCCCACCGGCTTGGTGGTGAAGAACGGATCGAAGATCTTGTCGATCACGTGGGCCGGTATGCCGGGTCCGTCGTCGGAAACCTCGATCAGCGCCTGGTCGCCCAGCGCGGACGGATAGCCCAGGGTCTGGGCCTGCGCCTGGGTGACGCGGGCGGTGCGGATCTTCACCGAGCCGCCGCCATGGGCGCGGACGCTGTCGCGGGCGTTGACCGCCAGGTTCATCACCGCGGTCTCCAGCTGGCCGCGGTCGGCGCGCACCAGCGGAAGGTTCCGGCCATAGTCGGTGCTCAGCTTGACGTCTTCGTAGAGCACGCGGCGCAGCAGCACCTCGAACTCGCTGATCAGTTCGCCCAGGTCGAGGATCTCGCGCTGCACGGTCTGTTTGCGCGAGAACGCCAAGAGCTTGCGCACCAGGTCGGCGGCCCGGGTCGAGGTCTGCTTGATCTCGTTCAGCCCCTCATAGGAGGGATCGCCCACCGGATGACGGGTGGCCAGGACGTCGAGCTGCATGAAGATGGCGGTGAGCAGGTTGTTGAAGTCGTGGGCCACCCCGCCGGCCAGCTGGCCGATGGCCTGCATCTTCTGGCTCTGCGCCAGCTGCAGCTCGATCTGCTTCTGTTCGGAGACATCCACCAGATAGGCCACCCAGCGGGTCCCCTCTTCAGACATGGCGCTACGGGACAGGTACAGGTGTGCGATGCGCGCGGGATCGTGCGCCAGGCGCACCTCGACAGGGGCGCCGGCGCCCTGGCCGGCGGCCAGTTTCAGGGCGGCGTCAGCGCGGCTCGACGGTTCGATCAGGTCGCCGAACGCCTGGCCGACCGCGCCGCCGGCGGCGACGGCCTTCAACGCCGGATTGGCCTCGATGATCCGGGCCTCAAACGGGTCGTGGCCTTCCAGCAGCGCGGCGCCGAAGGGCGAGGCCGCGGCGAAGGCGTCCAGCACCTTGGGCGGCGGCGGAACGGCCGACGAAAACGCGCTCAGCACCTCCATCGCCGCCGGCGGCAGGGCCAGGGCGCCGCCCGCCGGGCCGGTCAGCCGCACCAGGAAGCGCCGGGCGCCGAAGGGCGAGACCACCGCCTCGTGCTCGGTCCCGCCGGCCTTCAGGCTGGCGCGCGAGGTTTCTCCGCGCCGCGCCGCGGTCAGGGCGGAGAACAGGCTCGCGCCCGACGCCCCGGACTTGGGCAGTCGCCCGGTCAGGCCGATGGCCGCCTTCCACGCCGCATTGGCCGCATGCACCCGCCCGTCCGGCGCAGCGATGGCGGCCGGTTCGCTCAACGCCGCGACCAGCTCGGCGCCGGCGGGCTCGGGCTCGCCGGGCGCATCGGACGCCCCGCGCAGGGCGAGCAGCCCCAGGCAGGCGACGCCGAACAGGCCGATCAGCAGCATCAGGCCCGCCAGGGTGGCGGGGCCGGCGTTGACCGCCGGGGCCGCGGCGAAGACCACCGCCAGCAGGAAGAACACCACCGCCAGAGCGGTCAGCGTGTCGAACCGGCCCCGTTTCGCAGGTGACGGGGCGGCCTTGCGGTTCCGCGGCTCGGCCATGGTCAGCGAGAGCGCTTCCTTCCCGGCCCCAGACGGGCCCCGGACGCTGCCGTCCGGCGAATCGGTCAGCGCCATTCTGTCACAGGCCTCATCCGGTTACAGCGCACCGGATCGCCGGGCCGGGGCTCTGGCGGCGGCCTTGCGACCGGCGTTGAGGATGAAGCCGATGATCTTGGCCACCGCCTCGTAGTGCGCCGGCGGGATCACGTCGTCCACCTCCACCGCAGCGAACAGGGCGCGCGCCAGCGGCGCGTCCTCGATGATCGGCACGCCGGCCGCCTCGGCGACCTCGCGGATCCGCAGGGCGACGGCGTCCAGGCCCTTGGCCACGCACATCGGCGCTGGCGTCTCGGCGGCGTCGTACTTCAGGGCCACGGCATAGTGGGTCGGGTTCATCACCACCACGGTGGCGGTCGGCACGGCCTGGATCATCCGCCGGCGGGCGCGCTCGACCCGCATCTGCTTCTGGCGGGCCTTGATGTGCGGGTCGCCCTCGGTCTGTTTGAATTCCTCCTTGACCTCCTCCTTGGTCATTTTCATCCGCTCCAGGAAGCGCCGGCGCTGCCAGAAATAGTCGGCCGCCGCGACGATCAGCAGGAAGCCGCAGACCGCGAACACCAGTCGGCGCAGGATGTCGGCGGCGAAGATCAAGGTGGTCAGCGGCGCCAGCTGCGACAGGTTCTCCAGCTCCGAAACATGCGGGTGCAGCACCCACCAGGCGAGCACCCCGGTGAGCAGGAACTTGACCAGCGACTTCACGAACTGCGCCGCGCCGTCGAGCCCGAACACCCGCTTGAACCCCCGCGCCGGCGAGAGCTTCGACAGGTCGAAGGCCAGGCCCTGGGGGCTGAAGATGAAACCGGTCTGCACCAGGTTGCCGGCCACCCCGGCCGCGCAGGCGGCCAGCAGCACGCAGGCCATGGCCGGGAAGGCGGCCATCATCGCCGCATGGGCCACCGCCACCCCGCCCGAGCCTGCCAGGTGCATCGTCTCCGGCGCCGCCAGAAAGGGTCGCAGCGCGCCAGCCATATCGCGCGCCAGCCCGCCGCCGGCCAGCCCGACCACCGCCGCCACGGCGGTCAGCGACGCCATGGTCGGCAGGTCCGGCGTCTTGATGACCTCGCCCCGCTCGCGCGCCTGGGCGAGCTTTCGCGAGGTGGCTTCTTCTGTGCGGGAGGCGGCGTCGTTGGACTCGCTCATGGCGCTAGCTAAAGAGGCCGATCAGCTCGCGGTAGCGATCGACCCAGACCATGCCGATGGTCCCCAGGCTGAGCGCGAACACCGACAGTCCCAGGAGCACCATCAGCGGGGTGGCGACGAAAAAGATCTGGAACTGCGGCATCACCCGGCCGATCAGGCCGGTGGCGATGTTGAAGATCAGCGACAGGGCGACCACCGGCCCGGCCAGCTGCAGGCCGAGCGCGAAGGACTTGCTCACTGTCTGAAGGGCCAGGGCGTAGGCGTCGCCCAGCGGCAGGTCGTGGGTGAACGGGAAGATCGTGTAGGAGCGCACGATGGCGCCCAGGAACATGTGGTGCAGGTTGGTGGTCATGATCAACAATATGCCCATCAGCCCCAGGAAGGTGCCGAGCGTCGGCGAGGGGCTGGCCTGCATCGGGTTGGCGGTCTGGGCGAAGGCCAGGGTGGTCTGGACCGAGACGATCTCGCCGGCCACCGCAAGGGATGACATGAAGATCCGCAGAATCGCGCCGATCATCAGGCCGATGGCGGTCTCCTTGATCACCGCCAGGGCCACGCCGCTGATCGCCGTGGGGATCGCCGGCGCGCCGGCGCTGAGCACCGGGAACAGCAGCAGAGTCAGCGAGAAGGCGAAGGCCAGGCGGATGCGCGGCGGAATGAAGATCTCGCCGATGCCCGGCATCAGCATCACCAGCGCCGCCAGCCGGGCGAACACCAGGCCGGCGGCGAACACCTGCTGGGCGGCGGCGTAGGATCCCATGGGGCGCGACCGGGCCCCGCCGCTACATCGCCGCGATGCGCGCGGCGATATGGTGCATGAAGCCGCTCATCAGAGATCCCATCAGCGGCAGAAACACCAAGAGCGATACGAAGATCGCCACGATCTTCGGGGCATAGACCAGCGTTGCTTCCTGGATCTGGGTCAGGGCCTGCAACAGGCCGATGCCGACACCGACCAGCAGGCCCACGATCAGCACTGGCGCGCACAGCTGGATGGTCAACCAGATGGCCTCGCGACCGACGTCCAGAACTTCGGCGCCGTTCATGGTGACCTCTTGGAAAGCTTGGCGAATTCGGGCTGTCGCGACCCGCCCACCATCGGCCCGGCATGGTTAATGAAAGGCAAAGCCTGGGCAGATTTTGCCGGGACCTTGCAGTGCCCCCGGGTCTCGGTCTGGCGCGCGGCCGCGGCCTTTTTGAACCGCCAAGACGCCAAGGACGCCAAGCGGCCGTGCGTTTGGCGGCGCCTGAGGTTTCCCGGGCGTCCTTGGCGGTCTTGGCGGCTTGGCGGTCGAATAGGGCAGCGCCTTGGGCGCGGGCGCTGCCTACCCCGAGCCGCGCCAGGCGGGGTCGTGGTCCGGGTCGGAGACCGCCTCGTGCGGCGGATCGGGAAGCTCGCGCCAGCGCCGCGCGAGGCTGACGTCGAGGCCAAGCGAGCGGCAGAGCGACACCACATGGGCGTCCAGCGGCTCGAGACCAAAGCGGTTGTCGCGGCAATAGACCTCCAGCCGCTCTTCCAGCAGGTCGAAGTAGTGGCCTGAGACATCGTCATCCGGATCGGCGCCTTCGGCCGGCTCGTGTTCGACCCAGATGACCCGATGCATGGGGCCACGGAGCTCCGCGATCCGCGCCTCGATGCGCGCTTCATCGCGCGGCGTAGGCGTAGGTGGGACCGGCGGCGACGGTTGGCTGGCGGCCTGGGCGATCTCGCGCGCCAGCCGCACCTTCAGGGCGAGGGACTGGCGGTAGGAGCGCCCCATCCGCTGATAGGTGCGGGCCAGGTCGTTGGCGACCTCCGGATCCTGCGCCGCCCGGGCGCGGGCGGCGAAGTCGCGGGCCATGGCCAAGTCCATGGCGGCAAGCTCTGAGAGCCCCGCCGCTTCCGCCTCGGTGATGGTGAGCGCGTCCAACATGCGAGGGGAAGTGGAACATGGCGGTGCGTCAGATGCGGACGTAGGGACGGGAAATTTCTAAAGACGGTCCGACAGGCCCCCTGAACGCACCCTAATACTCCGGATAGTAGTTGCCGTTGCGACCGCGGCAGGCCCGCACATAGTCGCCACGTTCACTGCGGACCCAGCGACAGTCATGCTGGCGATACCAGGTGTCGTCGTGCTGACCGCGATAGCCTCGGTAGCTGTCATAGTCGGCGGTCTGATCGCGCGTCCAATAGGGCTGACCATTGTCGCAGTTGATGCTCGACCGCGCGATGTTGGAGCCGATCGCGGCCCCCGCGGCCGCGCCGAGGATCGTGCCGCCGGTCCTGCCCCCGCCCGAGGCGACGGCATTGCCCGCCAGGCCGCCGGCGATGGCGCCGAGCGCGATCCCGGCGACGTTGCGGTCCTGTTTGTCGCGCTGGCACTGGTTGGCGTATTCGCGGTAGCCCGCGTAGTTTGGACCCTCGTAGCCGTTGGCGGCCAGCCTGGGGTCTGGACCCTGGGCATAGGTGTTTTCCGCGCATCCCGCGCTGGTCATCACCACCGCGAGCAGAGCGACTGCCAAGGCGGCGTTTGCGACGTTCTTTTTCATGTGAGTCTCCTCAGGTCCTCGACGAAACGCGAACGGCATCGCGTAGTTCCGGCGATGCCCGTCGCCGCGCGCGGGCAGACGTCCGCTTTCCCCCTCAGCAGACGTTCTGAAGGCCCGCTCAGCGCCCGACTTGCTTTTCCAGCTCTCTCGCCGCCTGGGCCGGGCTGAGTTTGCCCTGGTCGCGATCGACGCTGTAGTTGGCCGCGCGCATCGCCTCGACGCTGACCTTGCCGATCAGCGGCTGGAGCGCGCCGATCAGCCGCCGGTCGTCGGCGCGCCTGGGCGAGATCAGCACGATGGCGTCATAGGGCGGGACGGCCTGCCTGGGATCGCTCAGCACCGCCAGCCGGTCGGCGGCGATCCGGCCGTCCGAGGAGAAGGCCGAGATCACGTCGGCTTCGCCGCCGGCCAGCGCGCGGTACATGAAGGTGGGCTGGTAGGAGCGCTTTGTCCGGAACCCCAGGCCATAGGCGGCGTCCACCGCCTTCCACTCCGGCCGCGACAGGAATTCCAGATCCGACCCCAGGGTCAGCTTCGGCGCCTCGCGGGCTAGGTCGGTCAGCGAGACGACGCCCAGCGCCCGCGCCCGGTCGGGGCGCATGACGAAGGCGTAGGCGTTCTCGAAGCCGAGCGAGCCCAGCACCACGACCCCGTCGCGTTTCTTCAGCTCGGCGGTGAGCTGGCGCAGCACCTCGGCGCGACCGGGATTGTCCTTGCGACCCAGCACATTGGTCCACAGGGTCCCGGAATAGTCGACGTAGACGTCGAGTTCGCCGGCGGCGAGCGCGCGGTAGGCGACCGCCGAGCCCAGGTCCTCCTTGCGGCTGACCTGAGCGCCGGCGGCCTGCAGGCGTCCGGCGATCACCTCGGCCAGGATATATTGCTCGGAGAAGTTCTTGGCGCCGACCACATAGGCGCCGGTCTTTCCGGACGCCATCAGCGGCCAGACCGCCAGGGCGACGCCGGCCAGCAGTCCGGCCGCGCCGAGCAGGACCAGCCGCAGGCTGCGTCGCCGGGCGCCGGCCTCGATCAGGCCCAAGAGCTGGTCGGCGATCAGCGCCAGCGCCGCCGAGGCCGCGCAGCCAAACAGCACATAGACCCAGTTCTCGGTCTGCAGGCCGGCGAAGATGTAGTTGCCCAGGCTGGTCTGGCCGACCGGGGTCGATAGCGTCGCGGCCCCGATGGTCCAGACCGCCGCGGTGCGCACGCCGGCCATGATCACCGGGGCGGCCAGCGGCAGCTCGACCTGCAACAGCCGCTGGCGCGAGGTCATGCCGACCCCGTCGGCGGCCTCGCGGATCGCCGGATCGACGCCCAGGATAGCGGCCGCCGCATTGCGCAGGATCGGCAGCATCGAATAGAGCGTCAGCGCCAGCAGCGAGGGCAGAAAACCCAGCGCCGAAAACCCCTTGCCGAACACCGACTGGCTGAGCGCCGAGACCGCCAGTAGCAGCGGATAGAACAGGGCCAGCAGCGCCAGGCTGGGGATGGTCTGGATCAGGCTCGCGCCCGCCAGCACCGGCCAGCGCAGGCGCGGGCTGCGACTGGCGGCCACCGCCAGCGGCAGGCTGATCGCCACGCCCAGCATCAGCGCCGAAGAACTCAGCAGCACGTGCCAGCCGAGGTATTCCGGCAACAGGGCGAAGGCGGCGGCCAGGCGCTCGTTCATGGCGCGCCCGATAGCTTGGCGCGCAACCGTTCGGCCTGGCGCCTCGGCGCGTCGAGCAGGGCGCGGACGCCCTCGTCGCGGGTCCCGGCCAGCAGTTCGGCCGCGGTTCCGTCGGCGACAATGGAGCCCTCGCGCAGCACCACGATGCGGTCGGCCAGCAACACCGCCTCGGCCATGTCGTGGGTGACCATCACCGTGGTCAGGCCCAGGCGATCATGCAGCGCGCGGTAGTCGGTCCCGAGCGCGTCGCGGGTCAGGGGATCGAGCGCGCCGAACGGCTCGTCCATCAGCATCAGCTTCGGCTCGGCGGCTAGCGCGCGGGCGACGCCGACGCGCTGTCGCTGTCCGCCCGACAGGGCCGCGGGCGCGCGGGCTCCGATCTCCAGCGACAGGTCGACGAGGCCCAGGAGATTGGCGACGCGGGCCTCGATGCGTTTCCGGTCCCAGCCCAGCAGCCGCGGCGTGACCGCGATGTTCTCGGCCACCGTCAGATGCGGGAACAGCCCCACCTCCTGGAACACATAGCCGATCCGGCGGCGCAGGATATGCGGCGCGGCGGCGGACACGTCCTGGCCCAGCACGCGCACAGTTCCCGCGTCCGGCGCGACCAGGCGGTTGATGGTCTTCAGAAGGGTGGTCTTGCCCGATCCCGACCCGCCGACCAGGGCGGTGAACTGGCCGGCCCCGACCAGCAGGCTGACCCCGGCCAGGGCGGCGTGGGCGCCATAGCGCTTCGCAACCCCTGAAAGCTCGATCGCCGGCCCCGTCATGAGCTCGGCTTAGCATGCGGTCAAATCGGCATCCGCATGATTTCCTGGTAGGCGTTGATCACCTGGTCGCGGATCGCCATCACCGTCTCCAGGCTCGACTCCGCGGACGAGACGGCGGTGACCACATCGATCAGCTGGGCCTTGCCCTGCACCTGCTGGGCCATCTGGGTCTCGGCGGTCTTCGAGGCCTTCATGGCGTCGGTCATGGCCGACTTCAGGATGTCGGCGAAACCGCCGCCGGAGGTCGCGGCCTCGGCGCCGCCCAGGCCCGGGGCCACGGCCACCGCCTTCTGCGCGGCGGCATAGGCGTTGGCGGCGGCGAGCGCGGTCATCATGGCTCAGCCCTTCCCTAGCGTTTCAGGAGATCGAGGGTGCGCATGTCCATGGCGCGCGCGGTCTCGATGACATTGAGGTTGGCCTCGTAGGCGCGCTGGGCCTCGCGCATGTCCATCGCCTCGATCAGCGGATCGACGTTGGACAGCTTCACATAGCCCTGCGCGTTGGCCGAGGGGTTGCCGGGCTCATAGTCGCTCTTGAAGGCGGTCTTGTCGGGTTCGACGCGGGCCATCTTGACCCCCGTGCCGCCGGCCACGGGAGTTGGGGCGAACACCGGCGCCTGGCGCCGATAGGGGTCGCCGCCCGCAGTCCGCGAGGTCGAGCCGGCGTTGGCCAGGTTCTCCGCGATGATCCGCATACGGCCCTGCTGGGCGCGAAGGGCGGAGACCGCGATCGCCTGGGCGGCGCCGGAGGCGGAGGTGGGATCGGCCATCCAGGCGACTCCTAGACGCCGGAGCCGGGCCGACGGGTGGCCATCCGGATCAGGCCGAGCGATTTCTGGTAGAAACTGATCGCGGCGTCATAGTTCATCCGCGCGTCGGTCATCTTCATCATCTCTTCCTCCAGCACCACCGAGTTGCCGTCGAGCCTGGTCTCGCTGTCCTTGGTCTTCACGGTCTTGACGCCGGCGGCGACGCCGCGCGCGGCGCCCGGCGCCTGCATGTGACCGGCTTGCGTGACCGCCAGGGTCACGCCTCCGCCGGCCCCGCTCGCGGCCCGCAACTGATCCTGGAAATTGAACGGCTTCAGGTCGCGCGGCTGATAGCCGGCGGTGTCGGCGTTGGCGACGTTCCCGGCGATCACCCGCTGGCGCTCGGACAGATACCCCAGGCGTCCGCGCAGCATCGCAAAGATCGGAATCTCGCTAAGGTTCATCCCGGCATGGTGAAGAAACAGGGTTAACCCAGGCTTAAGGGACTCGCGCGCGTGATGGGGGTCAATCCCGAAGAGCCGCAGAACGCCCCATGCACCTCGCCGACCTCGCCAGAGCCACCTTCGCCCTGGTGCTGACCCTTGGGCTGATCGGCCTGGCCGCCGTGGTCCTTCGCCGCTACGGCGCGGGCGCGCTGGGCCGGTTCGGCGCGCCGCGACGCGAACGCCGCCTGGCGGTGGTGGAAAGCCTGGTCCTCGACCCCGCGCGGCGCCTGCTGATCGTCGCCTGCGACGGCGAGGAGCGGTTGATCCTGCTGGGCGAGGGCCAGATCCTGGCGCCGACCCCAGGCCCGGCGAAGGGCCGGGTCTGATGGGCGAGATCCTTTCGGCGATCCGTAACCTGCCGGCGGCGGAGTGGCGGCGCGCGGCCCTGCTGGCGGCGCTGACCACGCTGGGCAGCCTGATCTTCCCGGCCGTGGCCATCGCCCAGGCGGTGAACATCAACCTTGGCACCGGCGCGGGTCTGACCGAGCGGGTGGTCCAGCTGATCGGGCTGATGACCGTACTGTCGCTGGCGCCGTCGATCATCATCATGACCACCTCCTTCGTGCGCATCGTGGTGGTGCTGTCCTTGCTGCGCACGGCGCTGGGCCTGCAGCAAAGCCCGCCCAACGCGGTGATCATCTCGCTGTCGCTGTTCCTCACCGCCATCGTGATGGGCCCGACCCTGCAGCGGTCCTACGACGAGGGCGTCAAGCCGCTGCTCGACCAGCAGATGGAGCTGCCCGCCGCCTTCGACGCCGCCAGCGGGCCGTTGAAGACCTTCATGCTCAACCAGGTCGATCGCCAGGACCTGGCGCTGTTCATCCGCATCTCGAAGATCCCCAAGCCCGCGACGATGGCCGAGGCCCCGATCCGGGTGGTGACGCCGGCCTTCATGATCTCGGAGCTGAAGCGCGCCTTCGAGATCGGCTTCCTGCTGTTCGTGCCCTTCCTGGTGATCGACCTGGTGGTCGCCAGCGTGCTGATGAGCATGGGCATGATGATGCTGCCGCCGGTGGTGGTCAGCATGCCGTTCAAGCTGATCTTCTTCGTCCTCGTCGACGGCTGGGGCCTGGTGGCCGGCAGCCTCGTCGAGAGCTTCCATCACCCGCCGGGCGGGTAGCCGAAATTACGGAATTACGGAAATTACGGTGACAGTTGCAGTAACCCCTTAACCCACCGTGCTCGGCCCTGGTCCCAGCGGGTTAAGGGGTTACTGCAACTGTCACCGTAATTAATTTCGACATCCGAGTCAGCCCTTGGCGGCGGGCGCCGCGGCCTGGGCCTGTTTGGCGGGCGTGGCGGCCCGGGTCGGACCGGTGGGAGCCGGTTGCGTCTTGAACCTGATCTTCATCTTGTCGACCCAGCCGGTGAAGGCCTGGTTGTCGGCGCTGATCCGGCCGAAGTCGGCGACGCTGAGCCGATTGGTCGAGACACCGGTCAGCGCGATCCGCAGGGCGTCCGGATTGTGCGCCGTGGCGAAGAAGCCCCGGTACTGGCCGCTGAGCCGGATCAGGGCCGCATCGTCGCCGGCCAGGCTGTAGGCGACGCCGGCGCGCAGCAGCTTGCCTTCCTCCTCGGCGGTCAGCGCCGCCGGCTCCTTCCACCGCGCGCCCAGCGCCTTTTCGAACTGTGGCCCGGCCTTGGCCCAGTCCTTCTGCTTCCAGGCAATCTCGCCGCGCAGATCCTGGGCCTCCTTCGAGGCATCCTTCTCGATGATCTCCAGTGCTGAGTCATAGCGGCCGACGCCGGCCCAGGCCCGCGCCTCGATCAGCCGCCGCTCGACATTGAGCGCGTTGGGAAGGACCGTGGTGCGCGAGCCGTTGATCGCCTCGATCGCCTGTTCGGGTTTGCGGTCCATCAGGTAGATCACGGCCAGGTCGGTGGCGACCTGGGCCCGGGGCACCCCGTCAAGACGGTTGTCCACCTGGTACTTGAGCAGCTCCGCGGCCTGGTCCAGCAGATCGACGTCCACCAGCCGGCGCACCAGCTTGCGGACCATCAGGTCGCCGTCCGACCCGATCGGGGTCAACTCCTTGAAGTCGTAGAACAGCGCCAGCGCCTGGATCGGCTCCAGCCCGTCGGCATTGCCCTGGAGGAACAGCGAGCGGAAGGCCGCGGCCAGGTCCGACTGCAGTTGCAGCGCCTCGGGCAGGTCCGGCAGGCGGGTGCCGGCGGACCGCAGCGCCTCCAGCGCCTCGCGATAGCGGCCCTGGCCCAGGTAGAGCTGGCCCAGCGCGCGGATCGTCTCAAGCTCTGTGGAATCGCCGCGCCAGCGATAGCGCAGACCATCGAACACCGCGGCCGCCTGCACCGGGGTCGCCTTGCCGATTTCCAGCCGGATCTGGGTGGCGCGCAGCAGGGCCGGCGAGGACAGCGATTCGATCGGCACGGTGGCGATCGCGGCGTACATCCGCAGCGCCCGGTCCTTGTGCCCCTCTCGTTCGATGATGCGCGCCTGGACCAGCCGCGTGGCCAGTTCCTCGTTGACGTCGGTCTTGTCGGCCAGAGCCATGCGGATGCCGGTCTCGGCGCTGGGCAGGTCGCCTTGCGCGAGCGCCGCCTGGGCGTCGGCGCGGGCGAAGCGGGCTTTCCACATGGGCGAGAACTGGGCGAAGGCCTCGCCGCCCCTGGCGAACTGGCTGCGCGCCTCGGGCCACTGGGCCAGCTTGCTGGCGATATAGGAGCGCCACAGCGCGCTCGAGGGGTCTTCGGCCAGCACCGGGGCGGAGAAGTCGGCCTCGGCCTCCTTGTAGCGCCGCGCCATGACGCGCGCGATGCCGCGCAGGCCGCGGAATTCGGGCGTGTCGGCCGTCTGCGGATTGGCGCGGGCCAGGTCGTTGAGCACGCCAATGGCCTCGTAGGACAGCTCCGATCCCACGAGGAACCGGGCCAGCGCCAGGCGGGACTGGGTCGAGGCGCCCTTGTCCTTGCTCGCGCTTTCGATCGTCGCCGCGGCAAGCAGTTGCTGGTAACGGCGCAGGAAACCGCCCTCGCCAAGCCTGGGCCAGCCGGCGTCGTCGATCAGCCCCGGCCGGGGCGCGGGCCGCGGGGCGTCGAGATCGGCCTTGGCGAGCTGCTGGGTGGCCAGGCTCGGCGAAAGCGCCAGGCCCAGCGGCCGGCCGATGCGCACGATGTCGCCGTCACGAACCACGGTCAGGTCGTCGATATGCGATTCCACGGCCAGGCCCTGGATGGAGGCCAGCAGCGCCAGCTGGATATAGTCGCGCCGGCCACCCACGCCCTTGGCGGGGCCAAGCGCGGTGACCACCGTGACGGTGTCGCCGACCAGGGGGTCTGCGAGCCGGACGACGCCAGTGATCCCGGCGACGGGCGCCTTCAGCGTCGCCGGACCGCCGGCCTCGTCGCGCGCGACGCTGACCAGGCTCGGCGTCCCCTGATCGCCCGGGCCCAGGGCGATGGTCCAGTTGGATCCGACGGCGGTTGCGAACACCGGCACGCCGCGGGCGGCCTCGATGCGGACCGCCGAATAGTCGGCGCCGCGGACCGCCTGAACGGTGCTGAACTGGGTCAGGCCGCGCGGCGTGCGGCTGAGGTCAAGGATCGCGGGGGCGTCGAACACCACCCAGACGGCGTCACCCCGGCGGAACACCGCGGCGCCCGCCGGATTGGCCCAGTTGAAACTGAACTGCACCTGGGCGTTGACCACGCGGCTGTCCATGTGGACCACGCCGCCGGGCGGCAATGGACTGGGTCGCACGGGCGTGGAACTGGCGGGTCCGGCCGCCGCCAGCTCAGCCGGCGTGAGCGGCGGCTTCTTGAAGACATTGACGAACGCCGCGCCGTCGGCCGACCCGATCTTGGCCTCGGCGTCGTCGCTGAGCGTCAGCACCAGCCGCAGACGGCCGCCGACGTGCTGCTTCTCGGCGGTCTTGATCCATCGCGGCGGCGAGGTGTGCAGACGGGCGATGTCAGGGTCGCCATCCCGGGGAAAGGTCAGGGTCAGTATCTGGCCATCGCGCCGAGCCTTGACGCTGGCGGCGCCGCGGAACTCCAGGCGCGAGAAGGTGTCGGCCTGGGCGACGCGCACCTCGACGCCGCGCCCGCTCGACGCCGCGCCCGCGGGCGCCACCGCGCCGGCGATGGCCGCCGCGGCGAC
>NZ_JANMBF010000192.1:0-7498 GCF_031360265.1 Phenylobacterium sp. | reverse complement strand
GCGGACGCCAAGCCGAACCTCGGAGCTTGACTGTGACGCTTCGTCCGGCGAAATCCCCTGCCTACTTCCGGGGGATCTTCGATGCGCAAACTGATCGTGCTCGCGGCGGCGACGTCCGCCCTGCTGGTGGCCAGCTGCAACACCCTGTCCGGCGTCGGCAAGGACGTCGTCGCGGCCGGCAAGGCCGTCACCCAGACGGCGGAAGACGCCAGGAAATAGGCCCCCCCTCGCCGAAAGGCGGAGCTGGGCGCGCCGAAAAATATCCTTAACGCGCGCGACATCATTTCAGGCAATGCTGACGGGTCCGACTCAACGGGCATGGCGACGGTTCCGGACCCCTGATGACCCATCGCGCCGCCGTGACGCGCAGATTGACCGGTCCCGGGGCTGACGGCGCGCCGATGATGGACGTGCTCGCGGACCTGCTCGCGGCCGGGGGCGACGAACGCATCGCCCGCGATCCGGCGAGCGGCCTCAACCGCTACGGCTGCGGCGGCGACCCTTGCGACGACCTGGCGGCCTTCGGCGCCTCCACCGCCTCGGTGATTTCCCGCCCGGCCCAGGAGGCGGTGGTCAGAGCCTGGTCTGGGCTGGCGGGTTTGCAGGCGCCGCAGGACGGGTATGCTGAGGGCGCCCAGCGGATCCGCCGCCGTCTGGCCCAGCTGTGCGGCCTGCCGCCCGGGGCCGCCGACGACACCATCCTGGCCGCGTCCGGCACCGACCTGCACCTGATCGCCGCCGTGCTGGCCAGAGGCGATGGCGCGGCCCCGCTGATCGCCCTGCTGCCCGATCCGGCCGAGACCGGACGCGGCGTACCTGACGCGGTGGCGGGACGCAGCTTCGCCGAACAGTCCGCCCACGGTGCGCCCGGCCCCACCCGCCAGCCGCTGGCCGGCGTCCCGCCGGGCGAGATCGTGGCCATCGCGCTGCGCGAGCTCGACGGGCGGCCCCGGGCCATCGACGCCGTCGACGCCGACTTCGAACAGGCCTGCCAGGCCGCCCTGCGCCGCGCGCCGCGGGTTCTCCTGTGCCTGGTCGATGTGTCCAAGACCGGGCTGGTCGCGCCGAGCCTGGCCTGTGCGGCGCGGTTGAAGGCCCGCTTCGGCGAGGCGCTCACCGTGCTGGTGGACGCCTGTCAGTTCCGCCTGTCGCCGCAAACCCTGAGGACCTATCTCGCCCAGGACTTCCTGGTGGCGATCACCGGGTCGAAGTTCGTCGGCGGACCCGCGTTCTGCGGCGCCCTGTTCGCGCCCCCGATGTCGGCGGCCCGGCTGCGGCGCACGCCGCTTCCTCCGGCGCTGGCGGCCTATAGCGGCCGCGGCGACTGGCCCGTCGGCTACGCCGGCGCGGGCGCCCTGCCCGATGCGCCAAACCTGGGCCTGCTGCTGCGTTGGGAGGCGGCCCTGCACGAACTCACAGCGTTCAGCGCCCTGCCGGCCACCTCCGTGGCGGCCCTGGCGCGGGCTTTCGCCGGCCAGGTCACCACCGCGATCGAGGGTCTTACCGGGCTTGAACGGCTGGTCGCCCCGGAGTTGGCGCGGCCTCACCCTGGCGACTGGGACGCGGCGCCGACCATCTTCGCCTTCTTGCCGCTGGGCGCCGACGGCCCGCTGGATCCCGTCCGCACGGCCGAACTGCACCGGCGCCTGCGCGCGGAACCCGGCGGGGGAATCCAGCTCGGCCAACCGGTGGCCGTCGGCGCGCGGCAGGGTCGGCCGTTGACCGCGCTGCGCCTGTCGCTAAGCGCGCGGCTGGTGGTCGAGGCCCTGGCCACCCCCGACGGCGCCCCGCGGGTCATTTCGCGCGCCCGCCACGCCCTGCACACGACGGCCCGTCTGGCCGCCGCCCTGGCCTGACCGGGCCGTCGGCGGGTTTGCTTGGCGCACGCGTGCGCCCATATAGCGGCCATGGCTGAAATCGAACATCCGCTGGGCCGGTCCGTCCTGCGCGGCATTTCCGGGCGCTGCCCGGCCTGCGGCAAGGGCGTGCTTTTCACGAGCTACCTGAAGGTCCAGCCGCGCTGCAAGACCTGCGACAAGGACCTTGCCCGCTATCCCGCGCACGACGGTCCGGCCTATCTGACCATCCTGCTGGTCGGCCACCTGGTCGTCGCCCCGATGCTGTTCTTCCCGATCGTCTGGCGCTCCAACCCGGCCTATTCCCTGCCGATCATCCTCGTGCCGCTGACGATCCTGACCCTGGCGCTGCTGCCGCGGGTCAAGGGGGGTTGGGTCGGGCTGATGTATTCGCTGGGCGTCAAGGACACCGACGACGCCCTGCACACCGCCGACTACAGCGACTGACCTAAGCCGTCTCGCCCAGCCAGGTGCGCAGGGCCTTGAGGAACGGCAGGGCGTCGCGGAACTCCTTCTGGGTGAAGCCGCCGCGCAGGGTCGCCATCTTCGGGCGCAGCGCCAGCACCGACTGGGCGTAGGCCGCCCGGCCCTCGGGCGCCAGCCAGATGCGCTTGCGCCGACCGTCACTGTCGCTGGGCTCGACGCGGATCAGCCGGCGCGCGTGCAGGCGCTGCAAGGTGTTGGTCAGGCTGGACTTGGTCATCTGCAGCGCGCGCGCGATCTCCAGCGGACTGACCCCGTCGCCGCGCCGCGCGAGCAGGTTCATCACCTCGAACTGCGGGTAGGTCAGGCCGACGGGCAGCTTGCGCGCCACGGCCGTCCGCACCAGATGCTCGATGTAGCGGATCTCATCGAACACCTGGACGTCGGGGTGATCTTCGGGTTCGGGCGGCATGCCGCGCCTCCATCGCCAGCTGTCCGGATAAGATGGGGACCGCGCTGAAGCTTACAAGTTCAAGATCGAACTATAAGCGGGCCACACCTTGGCATTTGACGTTTTGCGCCGCGGGCCTATGTCGGATGAGGGTCCGCGACCGGGCTCCGCTGGACGGGACGGAAATCATGACGCGGCCCCTGGATGGCGATGTCGGACGCCGCCTCGACGAGGTCTTCGACCGGGCGCTCGCCGAGCAGCGGATCGTCGGCGGCGTGGTGCTGGTGGCCGAGGAGGGCCGCCGCGCCTATGCCCGCGCAGGCGGCATGGCCGATCGCGCGGCGGGCCGGCCTGTGACGTTCGACACCATCTTCCGCCTAGCCTCCCTGACCAAGCCGATGGTCACAGCCGCGGCCCTGTCGCTGATCGAGGACGGGGCGCTGGGTTTCGAGGACCCGGTCACCCGCTGGCTCCCCGATTTCAAACCGGCCCTGGGCAACCAGACGCCGACGCTCACCATCCGCCAGCTGCTGACCCACACCGCCGGCCTCTCCTACGGCTTCATGCAGCCCGACGACGGACCCTATCTGCGCCTGGGCGTCTCCGATGGCATGGACCAGCCCGGGCTCGGCTTCGCGACCCAGCTGGGCCGGATCGTCGCGGCGGGCCTCACCTATCCGCCTGGGGCCGCCTGGCTCTATTCGGTCAGCCTGGACGTACTCGGCGCGGTGCTGGAGCAGGCCGCGCGCAAGCCCCTGGCCCGGGTGATGGCCGAACGCGTCGCCACCCCGCTTGGCCTGAAGGACACCGGCTTTTCGGTCACCGATCCCGCGCGCCTGGCCGTCGCCTATGCCGACGCCACGCCCCCGGTGGAGATGGGCGAGACCTGTACGGTTCCCTTCGCCGAACTCTCGGGCATCCGCTTCGCCCCAGGCCGGGCGTTCGACGCGGACTCCTTCCCTTCCGGCGGCGCCGGCATGGTCGGCACGGCCGGGGAGTTCCTGGCGTTCCTGGAGGCGATCCGCACCGGCGGCGGCGGTGTCGTCGGCGCCGGCATGGCCGCTGAGATGATGCGCAACCAGACCGGCGATCTGTCCATCGTCACCAACGGCCCGGGCTTCGGCTTCGGGTTCGGCGGGGCCGTGCTGCTGGATCCCGCCGCCGCCGGCTCGGGCCATTCGCCGGGGGTCTGGCTCTGGGGCGGGGTCTATGGCCACAGCTGGTTCGTCGACCCGGCGCGCAGGCTCAGCGTGCTGGTGATGACCAACACCGCCATCGAAGGCATGACCGGCGCCTTCGCCACCGAGGTGGCTGGCGCGGTGCAGGCCGGCTGAGGTCAGCCCTGGGGAACCTCAGCCGTAGCAAGCCGTTTTCCTGACGTTGTCGAACGTCACACAAGGGAGAACAGCGTGAGCCTTGGCCTGATCCTGATCATCATCCTGGTGCTGTTGCTGGTGGGCGCGCTGCCGACCTGGGGCCATTCGCGCAGCTGGGGCTACTTTCCCAGCGGGGGCCTGGGCCTGATCCTGGTGATCATCATCATCCTGCTGCTGATGGGCAAGATCTAGCGCGCCGCTACCGCGCCCGCGCCGCCGCCAGCGTTTCGGCCAGCCCCTGCCGGGCCAGGGCGTCGGCGCGTTCGTTGTGTTCGTGGCCGGCGTGGCCCTTGATCCAGCGCCAGTCGACCTCGTGGCGCGCGCGCGCGGCGTCGAGCCGCTTCCACAGGTCGTCGTTCTTCACCGGCTTCTTGTCGGCGGTCAGCCAGCCGCGCCGCTTCCAGCCGTGGATCCACTCGCCGATGCCCTTCTGCACATACTGGCTGTCGGTGTGCAGTTCGACGCGGCAGGGCTTGGTCAGGGCTTCCAGCGCCTGGATCGCGGCCATCAGCTCCATGCGGTTGTTGGTGGTGGCCAGTTCCCCGCCGCACAGCACCTTTTCCCGGTCGGCGTAATGTAGCACCGCGCCCCAGCCGCCGGGGCCAGGGTTGCCGGAACAGGCGCCGTCGGTGTGGATCACCACCTGAGGCGTCACCCTTCTTCGCTCCTGGCGGAGCTTCGAAGGGCTCGCGCCCCGCTCTGCGAAGCCTCTGTGGACGCCTCTGGCGAAGCAGAGCCAAACAGCACCAGGTCCGGCGCCGCTCGGTGGACCGCCAGCTTGCGTTCGTACTCCATCGGGTCCTTGGGCCGCACCAGGGCGCCGGCAGGCGTCGCCCCCCAGTCGGCGAGCCGGGTCAGGAAAAACCGCATCGCCGCCCCGTGCGCCAGCACCGGCAGCGAGGATCGTTCGAGATCGGACAAAGGCCGCAAGCTCTCATACCCCGTCACCAGGGTGCGCGCGGCGGTGATGTTGAAACTGCCGTCCGGCTCGAAACACCAGGCGTTCAGCGCGATGGCGATGTCGTAGGCGAACGCGTCGACGCAGGCGAAATAGAAGTCGATGGCTCCGGCGAACCGGCCGGCCTTGAAGAATACGTTGTCGGGGAAATAGTCGGCGTGAATCACCCCGCCGGGCAGGCCGGTCGGCCACTTCGCCGCCAACCGTTCGAGATCGGACGATATGGTTGTCGCCAGACCGGGCTTGAGATCCTCGGCGGCCGGGCCCAGCCCGGCGAACAGGGGCGCCCAGGCCGCCTGGCCCAGGTCGTTGGCGCGCGCCAGCGGAAACCCCTCGGCGGCCAGGTGCAGCTGAGCCAGGCCCACGCCGGCTTCCCGGCAATGGGCCGCGGTGGGCCGCCGCACCGACAGCCCTGACAGGAACGTCACGATGGCGCAGGGCTTGCCGCGCACCACCTTCAACAGCGCGCCCTCGCGGTCGGCGATCGGCGTGGCGCTGGGGAACCCCCGCCCGGCGATCCAGCGCAGCAGCTCGAGAAAGAACGGCAGGTCGCCCGGGCGCACCCGGCGCTCATAGACCGTCAGGAAATAGCGCCCCGCCTCGGTCTCCAGCAGGAAGTTGGAATTCTCCACCCCCTCGGCCACCCCCTTCAGGCTGAGCGCCGCGCCGAGGTCAAAGTCGGCCAGCAGTCCGGCCAGCTCCTCGTCGGTGATGTCGGTATAGACGGCCATGGGTTCCGGATGGGGGAGGTCGCCAGACGGGTCAAGTCGACTCGTGGTATTACATGCGTTATAACATCGGGACATCCAAGAGGTTCGCGCCATGATCTCCTTGAAACTTACCCAGGTCGGCAACTCGGTCGGGGTCCTGCTTCCCAAGGAAGCCTTGGTGAAGCTGGGCGTGGAAAAGGGCGACATGCTCTATCTCACCGATGGGGCCGACGGCGAGATGCGGCTCTCGGCCTATGATCCCGGCGTCGCCGAGGAAATTTCGCTCGGCGAAGAGTTCATGGACGACTATCGCGACGCCTTTCGCGCCCTGGCGAAGTGAGCGCCGAGCTCCGCTGGCCCAGCAAGGCCGCCGCGCTGGCCTTGCACGATCGCAGCAAAGGTCTCCATGGCGGCGCGCCGGGCCCGCGCGAGGAGGGCGTGCTGGAATCCGTCCTTGCCCGGCCGGCAAATCGATTTCGCTACGAAGCCATCGACGACGTCTGCGCCCTGGCCGCGACCTACCTCGTCGCCCTCGCCAGCAACAACGCGTTCACGGACGGAAACAAACGCGTGGCGTTCGCGGTCATGGGGTTGTTCCTGCGCCTCAACGGGCGCCGACTGATCGCCGCGCAGGCGGATGCCGTTCGCACGGTCCTCGCCGTTGCCGCCGGCGAACGCGACATCGACGCCCTGGCAGAGTGGGTCAGGACGCGGTCGATCGAGGTGTGACAGACCTCGGGCAGCGCCTCGTCGGTGATAGCGGTATGGATGGACGCAGGCTCCGGGGCAGGGGAGATCGCCGGGTGAGTCAGGTCGCCGCCGGCGACGGCCAGCGGTCGCGCCTAATCCGCCAGCACCTTGGGCAGTTTGAAGCTCACCGTCTCGCGCACGGCGTCGACCTCTTCGACGCGCACGTCGAAGCTTAGGGCCAGGCGGTCGATGACCCCCTGCACCAGCACCTCCGGCGCCGACGCGCCCGCCGTGACCCCGACCACCGCGGCGCCGGCCAGCCAGGCCAGGTCCAGGCCGTCGGCGTCGTCGATCAGATAGGCCTCGGCGCCGGCCCGGGTCGCCACCTCGGCCAGCCGCACGGAGTTAGAGGAATTGGCGCTGCCCAGCACCAGCAGCACGTCGCTGCGCGCGGCCACCGACTTCACCGCCTCCTGGCGGTTGGTGGTGGCGTAGCAGATGTCTTCCTTGTGCGGCGCGGCGATCTTCGGAAAGCGCGTGCGCAGGGCGGCGACGATCTCGGCGGTGTCGTCCACTGACAGCGTGGTCTGGGTGGCGAACGCCAGGTTGGCGGCGTCGCGAGGGATGAAGGCCAGGGCGTCGTCCACCGTCTCCACCAGGGTCACTGCGCCGGCCGGCAACTGGCCCATGGTGCCCACCACCTCGGGATGGCCGGCATGGCCGATCAGCACGATCTCGCGGTCGGCTTTGAAGTGTCGGCCGGCCTCCACATGCACCTTGGAGACCAGCGGGCAGGTGGCGTCGAGGTAGAGCATCTTGCGCGCGCGCGCCTGCGCCGGCACCGCCTTGGGCACGCCGTGGGCGGAAAACACCACCGGGCGGTCGGTGGGGCATTCGTCCAGGTCCTCGACGAACACCGCGCCCAGCGCCTTCAGCCGCTCGACAACGTGGCGGTTGTGGACGATCTCGTGGCGCACATAGACCGGGGCGCCATATTTCTCGATGGCCCGCTCGACGATCTGGATCGCCCGATC
>NZ_JANMBF010000166.1:0-12120 GCF_031360265.1 Phenylobacterium sp. | reverse complement strand
TGGGCTTTGACCTGGTTTCGCGCATGTGGGTCAGCAGCATCTGCCAGACCGTCGGCACCGCGGCGGAGAAGGTGACCTCTTCGCTCTCCAGCAGCTCATAGACCGAGGCGCCGTCGAGCTTGGCGCCCGGCATCACCAGCTTGGCGCCCACCGCCGAGCAGGAGAACGCCAGTCCCCAGGCGTTGGCGTGGAACATCGGCACCACCGGCAGCACGGTGTCGGCCGCCCCGATGCCCATCACGTCGCGGCCCAGGGTCACCAGGGTGTGGATGAAGTTCGAGCGGTGCGAATAGAGCACGCCCTTGGGATTGCCCGTGGTCCCGGAGGTGTAGCAGAGCGCCGCCGCGGTATTTTCGTCGAAGTCGCCCCACACGCAGTCGGCTGAGTTTTCGGCGACCAGGGTCTCGAAGCACAGCGCGCCGGGAAGGGTCACGTCCTTCATGTGCGCCTCGTCGGTCATCACCACGATGTGCTGGACGCTGGGCATCTTGTCGCGGTGTTCGGCCAGGATCGGCAGGAAGGTCAGATCGGTGAAGATGATCCGGTCTTCGGCGTGACCGACGATGTAGCAGAGCTGCTCGGCGAACAGCCGGGGGTTCAAGGTATGGCAGACCGCGCCGATCCCCATGATGGCGTACCAGGCCTCAATATGCCGGTTGGTGTTCCAGGCCAGCGTCGCGATCCGGTCGCCGGGCTGCACGCCCAGTCCCTTCAGCGCGTTGGACAGCCGCTTGGCGCGCTCGTGCACCTGGGCATAGGTGGTCCGGGTGATCGGGCCTTCGACCGAGCGGCTGACGATCTCGCGGTCGCCGTGCCAGTTCCTGGCGTGGTCGAGGATCTTGTCGACCGTCAGCGGCCAGTCCTGCATCAGCCCAAGCATGTAGATTCCCTCCGACAACAGCCCCTGCCCAGGCCTTCGCTTCAGGCTAGTGGCCTCAGCGCCCGGACGCAACGCGACGGGGGCTTGGACCCGGGCGGCGATCAGGCCCCCAGCCACCTCTGCGCCGCGTCCCCCATTGCGCCGGAGGTGTCCACGCGCCCCCACGCGGGCGCGCCGCCCAGCCGGGCCAGCTGATCGTCCAGCGTCTCCACCGTGGCGTCGGAGGCGTCGCCGACGCGCGCGGCGACGCGGGCTTTCAGCGTCGCCAGCGGGGCCTCCAGCCAGACGCCGCGGAACGGGACGCCGCAGTCACGCGCCAGCTGCTCGGCGCGGTCGCGCAGGGCGGGGTCGATGAAGGTGGCGTCCAGGACCACGCCATGGCCGGCCTTGAGCAGGGTCCGGGCGGTCTCGATCAGGGCGTCGTAGGCGCGGCCATAGAGGTCGCCGGCATAGGCGCTGTCCGGCAGCCGCTCGGCGGGCGCCACCTTCATCAGCCGCTTGCGGATCTCGTCTGTGCGCAGCACCACGGCGCCTGGCGCGGCGCCCAGGCTGGGCGCGATGGCGCGGGCGAAGCTGGACTTTCCGGTCCCCGACAGCCCGCCCACGGCGGCCAGTACCGGTGGCGGTGGGGCCAGGTGGGCGATGGCGGCCTCGACATAGGCCCGCGCCAGGGCCACGTCGCCCGCGTGGGCCGAGACGTGGGCGCGGACCCCCGCGCGCACCGCCAGCATCAGCGGCAGCGCCGCCAGTCCCGCCCAGATCGCGTCAGGGAAATCCCGCCCGGCCTGGTCCAGCCAGGCCGACAGCACGCGCACCGCCGCGTCGCGCCGGCCGCGAAAGTCGAGGTCCATCAGCAGGAAGGCCAGGTCGTACTGGATATCCAGATCCGAGAGCAGGTCGTTGAACTCGATGCAGTCGAACAGCACCGGCGCGCCGTTCTCCACCAGGATGTTGGCCAGGTGCAGGTCGCCGTGGCAGCGCCGCGCGAAGCCAGCGTCACGGCGCGCCTCCAGCAGGGGCCGCTGGCGCGCCAGCTCGGCCGCGGTCAGTTCGACCATCAGCTCGACCCGCTGGTGGTCCAGCCGGCCCGTCAGGTCGCGCAGCAGGTGGGCGTTGGATCCGACGGTGAACTCCAGCGCGCGCCACCCGCCGTCCGGCCGCAACGGCGCGCGCGCATGGAAGCCGGCGATGGTGCGGCCCAGCGCCTCGGCCATCTCGCCGGTCAGCGCCGCCGGGTTCGCCGACAGCACCGCCCCGTCGTCGAAGCGGCGCATCTCCAAGGCATGGTCGACGACCTCGCCGGACCCGTCCCAGGCCAACCCGCCGTCCGCGTCGCGGGTGATCGTGCGCACGCGGCGATAGATGTCGGGCGCAGCCTCCCGGTTGAACTCTAGCTCGCGGTCCAGAGCCCACTTGCGCCGCGCCACGGTTGAGAAGTCCACGTAGCCCAGATCGACGTCGCGCTTCAGCTTCCAGGCGACGTCGCCCGCCAGGAACACCCGCGCGCAGGCGGTCTCTATGGTGCGTTCGGAACGGGCTGTGAGCCAGGCGACCGGATCGGCGTCCTGTGAGCCCCGCCGTCCCGCCGTCAAGGAAACAGCCTGCGCGTGCTCCAGCCGTCGCCGACCCGGTTGAACACCAGCCGCTCATGCAGCCGGAACGGCCGGTCGCGCCAGAACTCGATCGCTGCGGGCGCCACCCGCCAGCCCGACCAGTGCGGCGGGCGCGGAACCTTGCCCAGGCCGAACTTCAGCCCGAACTCGGCGATCTTCTTCTCGAAGGCCAGCCGGTCCGGCAACGGCTGTGACTGCGCCGACGCCCAGGCCCCCAGCTGCGCGGGGCGCGCCCGCGTGGCCCAATAGGCGTCGGCCTCGGCGCCGCTGACCGGCGTCACCGCCCCGCGCACCCGCACCTGGCGACGCAGGGACTTCCAGTGGAACAGCAACGCGGCCTTCGGGTTGGCGTCCAGTTCACGGCCCTTGGCGCTGCCGACGTTGGAATAGAAGACAAAGCCGCGCGGGTCGGCGTCCTTCAGCAGCACCATCCGCACGTCCGGCAGGCCGTCGGCGTCGGCCGTGGCCAGCGACATGGCGTTGGCGTCGTTGGGCTCCTTCGCCACCGCCTCGGCCAGCCAGCCGTTGAACAGGGCGAACGGGTCGGCCTCGCTGAGCAGAGGCAGCGGCTGCGCCCCGGCCACCTGGCGCACGTAGTCGTCCTCGGTGGGCGATGGCGGAATGGGCGTCCTGGCGGTCATCGTGGACCGGATATAGCGGCGGGGCCGGGCGACGGCGAGGACTTAACCCAGCCTTGACCAAATCACCGCGAGCCTGCGCGCCGATGACATTGCAGGCCCCGATCACCCTGAAGGCGGCGCGCGAGGTGCTGGGCGTCGGTCCCTGGGCCAGCTCCGCCGATCTGCGCCGGGCCTTCCGGGAGGCGGCCAAGCGGGCCCATCCCGATCGGGCCGGCGGAGCGGACGCGAGATTCCGCCAGGTGGTGGAGGCCTATCGCCGTCTGCACGGGCCATCGCCCCAGGCCGTCCTCCAGCCGGCCGCGCCGCGCGCGCCGGAACCGGCCCGGCTGGTCGTCGATCCCCTGGTGGCGCTGCGTGGCGGCGCCATCGTGCATCAGCTGGCCGTCGGCCGGACCCTCCGCATTCACCTGCCCCCCGGCCTGCGCGCCGGCGACACCGTTCGCGCCGCGGGCGCGGACCTCCAGGTCGCCCTCACCGCGACGTCGGATATGCTCGTGCGCGGCGACGACCTGTGGATCAGCGCCACGGTCTCGCCCGCCGTCCTGGCCACAGGAGGGCGGATCGCCATCGAGACGCCGCTCGGCCGCCGCATCGTCTGGCTGACCCGCAAGGCCGGCGAGCGCAGGCTGCTGCGACTGGTGGGCCAGGGTCTGCCCGCCCGCGGCCGCCACCGCCAGGGCCACCTCTTCCTGCGGCTGACACCGGACGCCGGCCAAGCCCACTCCGCCGCCCGCGACCTGCTCCGCCGCTTCACCGCCGCCTGGGCCGCCTAATTTGTGAGACGCAGGCTTAGCCGCTACAAGCGCCTCGTCATGTCGCACAACACCTTCGGCCATCTGTTCCGCGTGACCACCTGGGGCGAGAGCCATGGGCCGGCGCTAGGCTGCGTGGTCGATGGCTGCCCGCCCGGCATCGCGCTCACCGAGGCCGACATCCAGCACTGGCTGGACCAGCGCCGCCCCGGCCAGGGCAAGTTCGTCACCCAGCGCCAGGAGCCGGACGCCGTGCGTATCCTCTCCGGCGTCTTCTCCGACGACCGCCACCTCGAGCAGGTGACCACCGGCACGCCGATCTCGCTGATGATCGACAATCTCGACCAGCGCAGCCGCGACTATTCGGAGATCGCTACGGCCTTCCGCCCTGGCCACGCCGACTACAGCTACTTCGCCAAGTACGGCGTGCGCGACTATCGCGGGGGGGGCCGCCAGTCGGCCCGCGAGACCGCCGCGCGCGTCGCCGCCGGCGCCATCGCCCGGCGGATCATCCCCGGCGTCACCATCCGGGGCGCCGTCACCCAGATCGGCCCGCATGCGGTCGCCCCCGACCGGATCGACTTCAGCCAGGCCCGGACCAACCCCTTCTGGTGTCCCGACCCCGACATGGTCGCAGTCTGGGAAGAGCACCTGGAAGCCATCCGCAAATCGGGCTCGTCCACGGGCGCCATCGTCGCCGTCGAGGCCGTCGGCGCGCCGGCCGGGTGGGGCGCGCCGATCTACGGCAAGCTCGACGCCGAGCTGGCGGGCGCCTGCATGTCGATCAACGCCGCCAAGGGTGTGGAGATCGGCGCGGGCTTCGCCGCCGCGGCGCTGTCCGGCGAAGAGAACGCCGACGAGATGCGTGCGGGCTTCGACGGGCCGCTGTTCCTCTCCAACAGCGCCGGCGGCATCCTGGGCGGCATCTCCACGGGGCAGCCGATCACCGCCCGCGTGGCGTTCAAGCCGACCTCGTCGATCCTCACCCCGCGCCGCACGATCAACGAGGCCGGCGAGGAGATCGAACTGCGCACCAAGGGTCGCCACGACCCCTGCGTCGGCCTGCGCGCCGTGCCGGTAGTCGAGGCGATGGTCGCCTGCGTTCTGGCCGACGCCTTCCTGCGGCACCGGGGCCAGACCGGACGCTGAGCCGCCCTCGGGATTCGTATTTCCGGTCTGCACACGTCTAGTTTGTGTCGCGAATTATCAATCGCCAACAGCGACTTAGCGGCATGGGGGGACGGCGTGACTTAGCCGTTGACCCCATTGTTTCGGAAACGTAAGCAATCCTGCCCACAGGTTCGCGAGTCGCCATCGGGGGGGCCGGAACGGACGGTGGATCGCCCTTGCGCTACGACCTGCTGAAAGTCCTGATCGTCGACGATAATCACCACATGCGGGTGCTCATCGCCGAGATTCTCAAGGCCATCGGCGTGCGGCACATCTATGATGCGAGCGATGGCGCCGCCGGCCTGCAGGCGACCAAGAACCACGACATCGACATCATCATGACCGACCTGTCCATGCAGCCGCTGGACGGCATCGACTTCGTGCGGCTGCTGCGTCGCGCCAGCGGCAGCCCCAACCAGATGGCGCCGGTGATCATGGTCACTGGACACTCGACCGTCCAGCGGGTGCACGAAGCCCGCGACGCCGGCGTCAACGAGTTTCTGACCAAGCCGCTCACCGCCCGCGGGGTGATCGAACGGGTCGCCCAAGTCATCGACCACCCCCGCGCCTTCATCCGGAACCCCAGCTACATCGGTCCGGAACGCCGCCGGCGCACCGACCCGAACTTCACCGGACCCTGGCGGCGCGCGGCCGACGGCGTGCGGCGAATGACCGCCACCCAGGAAATCTGAACGGCCTTACGGCAGGGCGATTGCGAGCCCATAGTCGGCGAACGTCGGAGACCTCGCCCATGACCGTAATGTCGATCGCCGTGCGGGCCGGCGTCTTGGCCGCCGCCGCGACGATGCTCTCAGGTTGCCTCGTGCTTGGGGTGGCCGGCGCCGCGGTCGGGATCGCAGGCGCCGCGGTCAGCGTCACCGCCAAGGGCGTCGGCGCGGTCGTCGGCGCGGTGATCCCGGGCGGCAAGCCAGCCGGCAAGCCCGTAGGTTAGGCCCGCTCAGCCCAGGTTCAGCGCGCAGCTTTCACCCACCGTCGGGCGCGACACCACCACCCTGACCAGCCCCGGAAAAGCCGGTCGCAGGCGCTCGGCGAACCACAGGCAGAGGTGTTCCAGCGTCGGGCTCTCAAGGCCCGGCTTTTCGTTCAGCAGCCCGTGGTCCAGCTCAGCCGCCACACCCTTCAGCGCGCGGTCCAGGTCGCCCAGGTCGGCGACCCAGCCGATCGCGCCCGTCGCCTCCCCTCGCACCGTCGCCTCGACGCGGAAAGAATGGCCGTGCAGGCGCGTGTAGGGCCCGGCCGGTCCCGCCGGCAGGTGGTGCGCCGCATCGAAGGTCGCGGCCTTGGTGATCTCGAAGATGTCGGCGGTCATGGTGTCCGTAGAGGTTCGGTCGTTGGTCGG
The DNA here is from genome assembly GCF_031360265.1 of Phenylobacterium sp. Lineage (GTDB taxonomy): Bacteria > Pseudomonadota > Alphaproteobacteria > Caulobacterales > Caulobacteraceae > Phenylobacterium. The sequence goes on along the minus strand of NZ_JANMBF010000166.1, from coordinate 5,704 downwards.
GATGGCGGCGCAGATGGCATCGCCCCGCCACCCGAGCTGACGCTCAAGTCTAGGCGATACCGAGGTATTTGTGGGTCTGGACGCTTAGACGCCAGCGGGGGTGGGCAAGGCAATAGGCGATGGCCGCGGCGGTGTTGTCCGCCAGCGCCGGCCCATCCATCGGCTGCAGGAGGAAGCGTTCAAAGTCCCAGCCCTCGAACCGCGCCGGATCGACGCCCGCCTGCGGATAGACCAGTTTCAGTTCCTGCCCGGTCCGCTGGACCACCGGCGCCTGCGCCTTGGGGCTGACGCAGATCCAGTCGACGCCTGCCGGCGCGGCCAGCGTGCCGTTGGTCTCCAGCGCCAGCGAAAACCCGCGGCCGTGCAGCGCCGCGATCAGCGCTGCATCCAGCTGCAACAGCGGCTCTCCGCCGGTGAGCACCACCAGCCGGTTGTCCGCCCCGCCCGTCCAGGCGGCCTCCACCGCGCCGGCCAGGGCCTCGGCGTCGGCGAAGCGGCCCCCGCCCGCGCCGTCCACCCCGACGAAATCGGTGTCGCAGAAATTGCAGACGGCGCCCGCGCGGTCCGCCTCGCGGCCGGTCCAAAGGTTGCAGCCGGCGAACCGGCAGAACACCGCCGACCGCCCGGCCTGGCCGCCCTCGCCCTGCAACGTCAGGAAGATCTCCTTCACGGCGTAGCTCATGAGGCGATCTCGGGCGCGATCTCTGGCCGCCCCGCCGCGGTCCAGCCTTCCCAGCCGCGCGCTCGCAGGTCGCAGGCCGGACAGGTCCCGCAGCCATGGCCCCAGGCGTGGCGGTGCGCGCGGTCTCCCAGGTAGCAGGTGTGGCTGTCCTCGACGATCAGCTCGACCAACGCCTCTCCGCCAAGCCCCTTGGCCAGCGACCAGGTGTCGGCCTTGGTCAGCCACATCAAGGGCGTCTCCAGGGTGAAATCCTGCGCCATGCCCAGGTTCAGCGCGGTCAGCTGAGCCTCCAGCGTCTCGCGCCGGCAGTCCGGATAGCCGGAGAAATCGGTCTCGCACATGCCGCCGACCAGGACCTTCAGCCCCCGCCGGTCGGCCAGCGCCGCGGCATAGACCAGGAAGGCCAGGTTGCGACCCGGCACGAAGGTCGACGGCAGGCCCCTGGCGGTCATCTCGATGGCCCGGTCGGCGGTGAGCGCGGAGGCGGCGACCGACCCGAAGCCGCGCATCTCCAGCAGATGATCCTCACCCAGCCGCGGCGCCCAGGGCCCGAACCGCCGGGCGATCCGGGCGCGCACGGCGACGCGCGCCTCCAGCTCGACCGCATGACGCTGACCATAGTCGAATCCCACCGTCTCGACGCGCCCATAGCGCGCCAGCGCCCAGGCCAGGCAGACGGTGGAGTCCTGCCCGCCGGAAAACAGCACCAGAGCCCCTGCCGGATCCAACATGACGCCCATATGCGCGATCGGCGCGCGATGCGGAAGGCCGGGCGGCCTGGGTTCGGGAGCTCGCCGCCCGCGAAGATCGGCCCCGCCGCGGCGGCGCTTAACCTCTCCGCAAGCGCTCGGCGTCATAGTCCGGATCGTTGCGTCGCCTGACTGGCCCCCCGAATGTCTCTGCCTGACTTCTTCTTCGATCGGATAACCGCCGACGTCCGCGACCGGATGGACGGCGTCCTGGCGCTGGCCGATCAGCTGGCCCGCCAGCGGTTGACCCCAGACGCGCAGGCCTGCGTCAGCGGCGTCGCCGAAGCCGCCGGCGCGGTCAGCCGGATGCTCGGCGCCGCCATCGACCTGCGGCGGATCACCGTCCAGGGTGTCGCGCTCGACCCGGCCCCGCTGCGCCTGCGCGAACTGGTGGACGAGGTGCTGAGCCGTTGGCAATCCGCCGCCGGGGTGGGCGGCGTGACCCTGCTGATCTCCTATGACGGCGATCCCGACGCCTGCGTGCTGGGCGACCGTCATCGCCTGCTGCAGGTGTTCGACGGCTTCGTCGGCGAAGCCCTGGCCGGCCAGCATCGCGGCGCCGTGGAAGCCAGCGTCCGCGCCATCGCCACCCCGCAGGGCGTGCGTCTCGAAGGCCGCGTGCGAGGCGCCCGCGACCCGGCCTGGGCCGCCCAGGACCTCGAGGCCAGCGTCCGCGAGATCGACGACCGCTTCGGGCTTGAGGTTGCCGTCGGCGTCACCCTGGCGCGGCGAATTCTCGACGTCCTGGGCGGAACGCTCCGCAGCGAGGGGGCCGGCGGCGCGGCGGAGACCGTGGTGTTCGAACTGTTGCTGCCCGCGGCCCTGGAAAATCCGGTCGAGGACCACATCGCCGAACGCTCCGCCCACATCCTGGTGGTCGATGACAACGCCACCAACCGCATGGTCGCCCAGGCGCTGTGCGAGATGTTCGACTGCACCTGCGAAAGCGCCAACGACGGCGCCGAGGCCGTCGAGGCCGCGCGCGGCGGGCGTTTCGACCTGATCCTGATGGACATCAAGATGCCGGTGATGGACGGCGTCGCCGCCGCCCGCGCGATCCGCGACCTGCCCGGCCTTGCCGGCGCGGTGCCGATCATCGCCCTGACCGCCAACGCCGAACCGGAGGACGCCGAAGCCTACCTGGCCGCCGGCATGAACGGCGTCGTCGAAAAGCCGATGAAGGCCGAACACCTGCTGGCCGCCCTGCAGGAAGCCCTCGGCGAAAACGACGCGGCCCAGGCCGCCGCGGCCTAAGTTCAAGGCCAATACAACTGATTGATTCAGTTGCAATCACGGCATCGCCGTCGGGGACCTTGGCGCCGGAGCCCGGCCGCCTATTGCGCCTCCGCCCGTGATGACCTAGGTCGCCAACCTTCGGGTCCGGGGGAGAGCATGGCCGACGCCACACCGCAGACGCCGCCGTCGCTGGACGAGGTGCGGGCGCGGATCGACGCCATCGACGGCGAGCTGTTGCGGCTGGTGGTCGAGCGGTCGCGCCTAGCCCATGCGGTGGCGGCGGCCAAGGCGTCGGCCGGTGACGGCGGCAAGTTCGGGCTGCGGCCCGCGCGCGAGGCCATGCTGCTGCGCCGCCTGCTGGCCGGGCCGCGCAATGGCGCCCGGCCCGGGCTGATCGTGCGCATCTGGCGCGAGCTGATCGGCGACAGCCTGGCGACGCAGGGGCCGTTTCACCTGGCCGTCTGGGGCGGCAAGGACCCGGCGCGCGCTGTCGAGGTCGCCCGCCTGCGCTTCGGCGTCGCCCCATCGCTGCGCCAGGTCGCCAGGCCGGAGGAGGCCCTGGCCGACGCCCGCGCCCTGGGCGGCGTCGGGATCTGCGCGCTCACCGCCGACAGTGCGTGGTGGGGTCGCCTGCTGGCCGAGCCAAAGCTCAAGGTGTTCGCCGCCCTGCCCTGCCTAGCCGCCTGGGGACCGCTGTCGGCGCTGGCGGTGGCCGAGGTGGCGATCGAGCCCTCCGGCGCGGACAATACGTTCTGGGTCACCGACGCGCCGGGCGGATCGGCCGCCATCGAGGCCGCGCTGAGCCGCGACGGGGTGGCCGCTACCCTGCTGGTCGAGGCCGGCGGCCTGAAACTCTACATGCTCGCGGGTTTCTATCAGGCCGACGACGCGCGGCTGGCGCGTGCGCCCGGCAAGCTTTCCGGCGTGATCGGGGCTGCGCCGGCGCCGCTGGACGTGTAAGAGGCGAACCCCACGCCGCCCGGCTCCAGCTCAGATCCAGCGCCTCCCCATGTCCGAGACAATGTCCGAGACCCCGCCCTCCCTCGACCGCTCCGCCCTCGACCGCTCCGCCGCCGCGCGGCCGCTGCCGAAGCCGGGGATTCTCGACATCACGCCCTACCGGCCAGGCAAGTCCACGGCCGTGGGCATCGCGCACCCCGTCAAGCTGTCGGGCAACGAGAATATCCTGGGCGCCAGCCCCAGGGCGCGCGACGCCTATGTGGAGGCCGCGGGCCAGCTGAACATCTATCCGGACGGCCGCGGCGGCGTGCTGCGGGACGCGATCGCCCGGCGCTACGACCTCGAGCCGGAGCGGCTGGTGCTGGGCTGCGGGACCGATGAAATCCTGCATCTGATCAACCAGACCTTCCTCGAGCCCGGCGACAATATCGTCCAGGGTCAGTACGCCTTCGGCGCCTACGGCATCGGCGCCCGCGCCTGCCAGGCCGACGTCCGCAGCGCGCCGGAACCTCACCACCGCATCGACGTGGACCTGTTGCTGGAACAGGTGGATGCGCGCACCCGCCTGGTGTTCATCACCAACCCGGCCAATCCCACCGGCACCTTCACCACCGAGACTGAGCTTCGCCGCCTGCAGGCGGCCCTGCCGCCGAGCGTGGTTCTGGTGGTGGACGCCGCCTATTCGGAATTCTGCACCGATCCCACCTTCACCGACGGCCTGGACCTGGCGCGGACCGCTGAGAACGTGATCGTCACCCACACCTTTTCCAAGATTCATGGCCTGGCGGCGCTGCGCGTCGGCTGGGCCTATGCCCCAGCCCCGCTGGCCGACGCCATCGACCGCATCCGCCCGCCGTTCAATGTCTCGATCCCGGCGCTCTGCGCGGCGGTGGCGGCCCTCGCCGACGAGGACTTTCAGGCCCTCTCCCTGGCCCATGTGGAGCAGTGGCGGCCCTGGCTGGCCCAGCAGCTCGGGGGGCTCGGGCTGCCCGCGACCCCGTCCGCCGCCAATTTCGTGCTCGTGCGGTTCCCGTCGACTGCTGGCCGGACGGCGGCCGAGGCCGAAGCCTTCCTGGCCGCCCGCGGGCTGATCGTGCGCGGGGTCAGCAACTACGGCCTGCCCGACCACATCCGGATCACCATCGGGCTGGAAGAGCACAACCGCGCCATCGTCGAGGCGCTCGCGGACTTCATGGCCCGATGAGCGCGCCCATCTACCCCAAGATGGCCGTGATCGGCTGCGGGCTGATCGGCTCATCGGTGATCCGCGCGGCGCGGGCGTCGGGCGCGGTGGGCGAGGTGGCGGTCTGCGACGCCTCCGACGCGGTCCGTGCGCGCATCGTCGAGCTGGGCTATGGCGACCGCGTCACCGGCGATCCCGCCGAGGCGGTCCGCGACGCCGACCTGGTGATCTTCGCCGTGCCGGTGATGGCGATGGCGGACGCCGCGCGCAAGGCGGCGCCCGGCATGAAGCCCGGCGCCACGGTCTCCGACGTCGGCTCGGTGAAGGCGGCGGTCGGCGAGGCGCTCTGCGCCGCCCTGCCCCAGAGCTGCTTCATCATCCCCGGTCACCCGATCGCCGGCACCGAGCAGTCGGGGCCCGACGCGGGCTTCGCCGAGCTGTTTCAGAACCGCTGGGTGATCCTCACCCCGCAGCCGCGCGACGACGCGCCCTATGCCGAGGCGGTGGCCCGGCTGACCGCCTTCTGGACCGCGCTCGGCTCCAACGTCGAGACCATGGACGACAGGCACCACGACCTGGTGCTGGCGGTCACCAGCCACCTGCCGCACCTGATCGCCTACAACATCGTCGGCACGGCGGCCGACCTGGAGGGCGTCACCGAGGGTGAGGTGATGAAGTATTCCGCCGGCGGTTTCCGCGACTTCACGCGGATCGCGGCGTCGGATCCGACCATGTGGCGCGATGTTTTCCTGGCCAACAAGGACGCCGTGCTGGAGGTGCTGGGCCGGTTCACCGAGGACCTGCAGGCGCTGTCGCGGGCCATTCGCTGGGGCGAGGGCGACAAGCTGTTCGAGCTGTTCTCGCGCACCCGCGACATCCGCCGCGGCATCATCG
>NZ_JANMBF010000153.1:0-9220 GCF_031360265.1 Phenylobacterium sp. | reverse complement strand
CGTCGCCACCAAACCGGACGAGATCGTCCGCCTCGACGCCATCTACGACCAGTCGCAGCGCAACGGCGTCGAAGGCATGGAAAAGCTGACCGGCGCCCAGGCGATCGCCATGGAGCCGGCGCTCAACGCGGTGGCGGCCCTGTGGTCAAAGGAAAGCGGCGTCTTCGACAGCCACGGCTATATGCTGGCCCTGCAGGGCGAGATCGAGGCCGCCGGCGGCGCGGTCGTGCTCTCCACCCCTTTCGACGGCGCCGTCGCGCTGGACGGTGGGGGGTTCGAGGTGCGCGCCGGCGGCGACGAGCCGACCGGGCTCACCTGCCGATACCTGGTCACCGCGCCCGGCCTCTCGGCCCAGGCCGTCGCCGCGCGGATCGAGGGGTTCCCGGCCGCGGAAATTCCCCGGGGCCACTATGGCAAGGGGATGTACTTCCGGCTGGTCGGCAAGGCGCCGTTCGCCCGGCTGATCTATCCGCCACCGATCCATGGCGCGCTCGGCACCCACTACCGTCGCGACCTGGGCGGCCAGGCGGTGTTCGGCCCGGACCTGCATTTTGTCGAGACCCTGGACTACAGCGTCGATCCCGCCGCCGAAGCCGCCTTCGCCGCCTACATCCGCAAGTTCTGGCCCGGCCTGCCCGATGGCGCGCTGAGCCCCGACTACGCCGGCATCCGCCCCAAGCTGCACGGCGAGGGGGAGCCACAGCCCGACTTCCGCCTCGACGGCGCGGATATGCACGGGATGGAAGGACTGGTGGCCCTGTTCGGCATCGAAAGCCCCGGCCTCACCTCGTCGCTGGCGATTGGCGAGACGGTGGCCGGCAAGCTGGGATTGGGTTCCGCAACGGCGCCGGGCTAGGCTCCGGTCAACGGAGGATCCCCATGAAGAACCGCATCACCGAGCTGCTCGGCGTCAAGTACCCCATCGTCCAGGCGCCCATGGGCTGGATCGCCCGCGCGCAGCTGGCCTCGGCGGTGTCCAATGCCGGCGGCTTCGGGATCATCGAGACATCGTCAGGCCGTCTCGATGAGGTGCGCGAGGAAGTGGCGAAGATGCGCACCCTGACCGACAAGCCCTGGGGCATCAACGTCGCCCAGGCCTTCGTCCGCGACCCGGACATCGTCAGGTTCGTGGCCGATCAGGGCGTCAAGTTCGTCACCACCTCGGCCGGCGACCCCAACCGTTATTGCGAGGCGCTGAAGGGCGCGGGCCTGACGGTGTTCCATGTGGTTCCCTCGCTGGCCGCCGCCACCAAGGCGATCGAGGCCGGCGTCGACGGGCTGGTGGTCGAGGGCGGCGAGGGCGGCGGCTTCAAGAACGGCCGCGACGTGGCCACCATGGTGCTGCTGCCGCTGGTCTGTTCGAAGTTCGGCGTGCCGGTGATCGCCGCCGGCGGCATCGTCGATGGCCGCACCATGGCCGCGGCCTTCGCGCTCGGCGCCGAGGGCGTGCAGATGGGCACCCGCATGGTTTCCGCCGCCGTGAGCCCGGTGCACCAGAATTGGAAGGACGCGATCCTCGCCGCCAAGGAGACCGACACCGTCTTTCTCAACCGCTTCGGCCCCGGCCCGGCGCTGCGCGCGCTCCGCACCGAGAAGACCACACGGTTCGAGAAGGAACCGCCCGAGAACATCATGGCCGAGATGTCCAAGGCGCTAGATCTCTACTTCGGCGGCGACATGGAGGCCTCGATCGCACTCTCCGGCCAGGTCGCCGGCCGCATCGACGAGATCAAGCCGGTGAAGCAGATCCTCGAGGAGACGATGGCGGAGTTCGACGCCACCCTGGCCACCCTGTCGGCGCGCTATGGCCACCAGGCGCAGCCGGCGTGAGCGCCAGGTTCGCGGCCCGCATCTTCGGCGCGCTGACCGCCCTGGTCGCCGTTTTCCAGCTGGCCCTGGCCCTCGGCGCACCCTGGGGCGCGGTCGCCATGGGGGGCGCCTTTCCCGGCGTCTATCCGCCGGCGATGCGCCTGGCCGCCCTGTTTCAGATTCTCATCCTGGGCGTCGTGGCCCTCGTGGTCTTCGTCCGCGCGGGTCTGGTATTTCCCCGCTGGAGGGTCGCCGCCCGCTGGCCGGCCTGGGTCGTCGTGGTCCTGCTGGCCGTCGGCGTCGTGCTGAACCTGATCACCCCAAGCGGCCTTGAACGGCTGATCTGGGCGCCGGTGGCGGCCCTGCTGTTCCTGGCGAGCCTGCGGGTCGCGCTGGAAACCTAGCGCCCGGCGACGGCCTCAAGCGCGTCCGCGGGCGCCGCGCCTTCCAGGTGGATCAGTGACCAAACCGCGAAGAACAGCAGCGGCCAGCGCACGCCACCGTCGCCCGCCCGAAACTCGGCTGCGGCTTCGGGGCGCAGGCGGCGCAGGGCTTCGACGGCCGGAAGGCGCGCGGCGATCTGTTCAGCCCGTGGCGCGATCCACGCCGCCACCGGCACGGTGAACCCCTGTTTCCGCGCCCAGGGCTCGGCCGCCGGACACGCGGTCTCGAGCCATTTGCGCAGCAGCCATTTGCCATAGCGCCCGCGCACCTTGAACCGGTCGGCGAGCGGGAAGGCGAAGGCCGCCACCGCCGGGTCAAGGAACGGCGTGCGCCCCTCCAGCCCGTGGGCCATCAGGCAGCGGTCGAGCTTCAACAAGAGATCGCTCGGCAGCCAGGTGGCGATGTCGGCCCACTGGGCCTGCTGCAGGCGGGTCAGGCCCCCGGGTGGCTTTGCCTCCTGGAGCCAACGTCCCAGCGCCGCCGCATCACCCCCGCGCGGCGCGGCGGGTCGCCCGCCCAGCCAGGCCGGGCGCAGCGCGCGGCGGTATCGGCCGTAGCCGCCGAACAGTTCGTCGCCGCCCTCGCCGGTCAGCACCACGGTCAGCGTCCCCTTGGCGGCCTCGGCCAGTTTCCAGGTCGGCAGGGTGGCGTAGTCCGCGGTCGGGTCGTCCAGCGCCCAGGCGACCTGCGGCAAGATCCGCCAGAAATCCTCCTCGCCAAAACGCGTCTCGCGCCAGTCGAGGTTCAGCGCGCGGGCCACCCGCTCGGCCTGCGCGCGTTCGTCCCTAGCCCCCCCTCTACCGGCGTTGGGCGCTTCAAAGCCGCAGGTAAAGGCGGTCACCGGCCGTTCGTTCAGCCGCGACATCAGGGTGGCGATGGTCGCCGAGTCGATCCCGCCGGACAAGAACAGGCCGTAGGGTACGTCGGAGCGCTGGTGGACCTTGACGCTGTCCTCGAGCACGGCGTCCAGCTGCCTGAGGAGCGTGGCTTCGTCGCCCGACGGCTTCGCGGCGACCCTCTGCAGCGCGCCCTGCCGCCATCCGCTCACCATGCGCCCGTCGCGGACCTCGACCACTTCGCCGGGAGCCAGCCGGCGCAGGCCCTGGAAGACTGTCCGCGCACCCAGGGTGTAGTTGAAGGCCAGCAGCTCTTCCGCAGCCTCGTCGTCGAGCACGGTCTGCATCAGCCCGGCCGCGAAGAACGCCCGAGGCTCCGACGCGAAGGCCAGGCCGCCCGCGTGCTCCATGATGTAGAGCGGCTTGATGCCGAACGGGTCGCGGGCCAGCCAGGCGCGACCGTCGGCCCCGATCAGGCACAGGGCGTACATGCCGCGCAGCCGGGCGAACGCTCGCTCTCCCTCGCGGGCGTAGAGGTGCAGCAGGGGCTCGAAGTCGGACCCGGTGACCAGGGCTCCGGCCAGATCGTGATCTCGGGCCAGCTCCCGGTAGTTGTAGATCTCGCCGTTGCCGATCACCGTCGAGCCGGCGGCGTGCAGCGGCTGCCAGCCGCCCTCCAGGTCGATGATCGACAGCCGCGCGTGGGCGAGCGCCGCGCCGGCCATGTCCTCCACGCGGACGCCGTCGGGGCCACGGTGGGTCAACGCGCCGATCATCGCCGGTACGCGCGCGTCCGCGCCGCCCAGCTGGCCCGCGATGCCGCACATCAGGCCGCGCCATAGTCTGAGAAGAGCGTCCGCCACTGGGCGACCACGGCGGCCCGCGAGAATTCCGCCTCCACGCGAGCCAGGCCGCGCGCGCGGAACTCGGCCCGCAGCGAGGGCTCCTCCAGCAACAGGCGCACGCCATTGGCCAGCGCGCCGGGATCGTCGATGGGAACCAGCAGGCCGTCGCGGCCGTCCTCGATCAGCGACCCGGGTCCCTGGCTGGCGGCGGCGATCACCGGCAGACCATGCGCCCAGGCCTGGATCACCACATTGCCCAGGGGTTCGTAGCGGGAGGGGAAGACGCAGATGTCGGCGGCCCGATAGAGGGCGGAAGGGTCTCTTCGCCAGCCGAGGAACCGCACGCGCTGATCGACGCCCAGGGCCTGGGCCATGGCCATCAGCTTGGCCTCCAGCGGCCCGACGCCGGCGATCCACAACCAGGCCCCCGGCAGGTCGACCAGGGCCCGCAAGGTCACGTCATGGGCCTTGGAATCGTGCAGCCTTCCCATGGCCAGCAGCAGCGGCGCGTCGGCGGGCGTCGTCAGGCTGGCGCGATCGACCGGCGCCGCATCCGGCGGCGCGGCGGCGAAATTGGGGATGTAGCGCACCCGGCTGGCCGGCCAGCCCTGCGTCACGATCCACTCGGCGATGTCCTCGGTATTGGCGACCAGCTCATCAAAGCCCCGGTAGTACTTCAGGTTGTAGTAGCCGCCCAGCCGGCCGATCCGCGTCCAGGGTCCCCTGGGGGTGTGGCGCGCGGCGCGACTCATCCAGGCGACCATCAGCCTGGCCCCCTGCACGCGCCCATAGCCCGCCGCCGCTGGCCGGGTGAGGATGTCCGGCGGTCCGCCGAATCGCAGCGTCCGCACCGGGACGCCGGCCGCCTTCAGCGCCGTCTCGCGACTGGCGTGCGGACGAATCACGGCGGCCTGAGGCGGGCCGCCGCGCTGCAGCGCGGCGACCAGATCGACGAAGTAGGTCTCCGCCCCGCCGTCGCCGGCCGTTCCCAGAAGGTGCAGCACGCTCATGTGTGGCGCCAGCCTAGCGGTTCGAAGGGCTTGCCCCAAGCCGCTTGAAGCCGGGAAACCGAAACCCTATAACCCGCGCCTCGCGCTCGCAGGCCCCCAGGTTTTGCGTGGCCCCGCGCGGCTGGGTAGCTCAGATGGTTAGAGCGGTGGATTCATAACCCACAGGTCGGCGGTTCGATCCCGCCCCCAGCCACCACCGGGGTCGCGGCGAGGATCTAGCCAGGCGTCGCCACCCCCCACTCGTTCCAGGCCGCGATCCGGGGTGTCTTGGGCACATACATGCTCTCCACGCGGTCGAGCCGGAAGCCGGCGGCGGCGATGGCGCTGGCCACCGGCCGGGTCAGGTGGCAGCCGCCGGCGATGCGTTTCCAGATCGGCTCGATGCGGCGCTGCCAGGTGGCGACCCCGGCGTCGGGGGCCAGGCCATGTTCGCAGAACAACAGCCGGCCCGCGGGCTTCAGCACCCGGCGCGCCTCGGCGAGCGCGGCGGCGGGGGTGTGCACCGAGCAGAGCGTGAAAGTGCAGACCACGCTGTCGAAACTGGCGTCGGCAAACGGCAGGACCTCGGCGGTTCCTTCCTCGATGGTCACCGCCAGGCGCGGATCGCGCGGCGCCGCCATCGCTGCGGCCCGCAGGTCCGCCGCCGGATCCACACCGACCACGCCGCTCACCTTGTCGGGATCGTAGAAGCTCAAGTTCAGGCCCATGCCGATGCCCAGTTCCAGCACCTGGCCGCTGGCCTGCGGCACGATCTTGGCGCGCTGGCGCATCATCGGCGACGACGAGCAGGCGCAGGTGAGGAGCCTTGGCAGAATGAAGCGGTCGTAGAAGGAGGCCATTCGTCGAGGTTCCTAGCGTGGCTCATAGACCCTTGGCGCGGGGCCAAGGGCGACCGGGCCGAGCGTCGCGCGCCCGGCCTGAAAATTCAACGCCGCCTGGGCCGTGTCGCCCGCGCCCTGCCGCGCCTGGATCACCATGACCCCGGCCGCGGCGGCCTCGGGCGCGAGGGCGCCGGCGTCGCCCAGCACCCTCAGCACGCGCGGCGCCTGGCGAAGGGAAAGGTCCAGGGTGCCGGAAAGCCGGCCGTCGGCGGCGACGCCCAGCACCCCGGTCCTGGCGCCCGCCACGGCGTCGCCGGCGGTGATCCCGGCCTGGCGCACCGTCATCCGCCCGCCGGCGTCGGACCAGCGGCGCACAGCCTGGCCCCAGGTCGCGCCGGAAAGGGCGCTGATCTTCGACAGCGTCGAATTCCACACCATGGCCACCGGCTTGTCGCCGGCGATGCGGCCGAGCAGGGCGGAGGGCCGGGCCCTGCCGGCGTCCACCGTGGCGAACACCCCGCCCTCGTCGTCGGGTCCGGCGCGCAGGTGGAATTCGACCCGCCCGGCGCTCTCCAGGGCGAAGGGCGCGGCGCCGGCCCCGGGCTCGAAGACCAGCTTGACGCCCTCGAACGAGACGCTGGGCGGGTGCTGGCCCAGATGGCTCAGGCTGGCGCGGATCAACTGGCCCCTCACCGCCACCGGCCCGCCGATCGGGCGCACGAAGGTCAGTCCCTGGGGCGCGGCGACCAGCCAGTGCGTCAGGCCGTGCAGGAACGCCTCGCCTTCGATCCGCGGCGCCGCCAGCGCCCAGCCCGACGGCGCCCGCGCGGTGACCTCGGTCAGGGTGATGTCCATGCGAAAGGGGTAGCCGCCGACAGTGCGGTCCTTCCAGGTGATCGGATAGCCCAGCTCGCTCAGGCGAAGGGCGGCTGCGTCCATCCGGCTCAGCGCCTGGCCGCGCGCCCAGACCCAGGCCCCCGACCAGCCGGCGACCACCAGCGCCAGGGCGGCGAACGGCAGCCACAGGCCGAGCCGGCGGGGTTTGCGGGGCGCTGGGGGATCGGGCAGAGACATGGGCTTGCGTCTTATACCGGCGGGGCGGGATGTCTGACGAATTTTGGGTCTTCGGCTATGGCTCGCTGATGTGGCGGCCCGGCTTCGCCTTCGCCGAGCGGGCGCCAGCCAGCCTCCAGGGCCGCCACCGCGCCTTCTGCATCTATTCCGTCCACCATCGCGGAACGCCTGAGCGCCCGGGCCTGGTGCTGGGCCTGGCGCCCGGCGGGTCGGTCCGGGGGATGGCCTATCGGATCGCGCCGGCCGACTGGGCAAAGGTCCAGGCCTACCTGATGGAGCGTGAACAGCCGACCGAGACCTATGTGGCGGCGCACAGGTCCGTGCGCCTGGCCGACGGACGCCGCGTCGTGGCGCTGGTCTTCCTCTCCGACCCCGGCCACCCGCAATGGGCCGGCGCTCTCGTCCCGGAACGCCAGGCCGAGCTGATCGCCGGCGCCACGGGGCTGTCGGGCCGCAACATCGACTACCTGGCCGACCTGGTGGAACACCTGGCCGAGATGGAGATCCGCGACCCCGCGATGCAGGCGCTGCTGCGCTTGGTCGAGGCGCGGGAGGCCAAGGGCTGAGCGGGCCGCGATTCCCGTCCTACCTCCCCCATTGCTCCCGCCGCTTCGCGGGGGAGGTAGGCGGGGTTCGTGGACAATCGCTCAGCCGGAACTTCGGCGTTCCCCAGGCTCGTCCGGGGCTCGCCCGCATCATCCGGCGGATCGGGCAGGTCGCGCCAGCCTCGGCGCCTTCTGGCGACAGGCCGAGGCCCAGGCACAGGCGCGCCACCTGGTCGTCCAGCGGCTCGGAACAGAAGCCGGCGCTGAGACCCACATGTGCGGCCCCCGACAATTCTCAATTGCGGCGGGAACTTGTCGGCAGGGCCATGGCTTTGGGTATCGGTCGAGAATGACCAGGAGCGACTGTTCGTGCGGTCGCAAGCGAAAGTAGCATCGATGCGTAAGATCCTTTGGGTGGCCGCAGCCGCGGTCATCGGGTTCGCGGGCGCCGCTCACGCGAACATCACCCCCGTCCTGACCGGCGTGACAGCGGAGGGGAGTCTCTTCCGCTACACCTACCAGATCACCCTCGACAGCGATCAGGGGTTCATCTTCGGGTCGAAGATCGCGATCTTCGATTTTGCGGGCTTCGCCGGCGGATTGACCACCTCCAACCCGACCTTCGCGGCCGGCACGGAGCTGTTCACGTCGGGCCTGCTGACGCCCCCGGCCTTCACCGATGACCCGACCATCACCAACCTGACGATGACCTGGATGGACGGCGCCTTTCACAACACCGGCGGTCCTTTCCCGGAGACGCAATTCACCCTGAGCGCCCTGTCCAAGTACAAGACGACCCGGTTCGACGGCTACACCGCGACCGCGGTCAAGAACAACGGGCTCACCGTCGGACAGGCCACCAACAACGTGGGTCCCGTCACAGTCCCGTTCTCCGCGGGCGTGCCGGAGCCGGCGAGCTGGGCGATGCTCATCGTCGGGTTCGGCGGTATCGGCGGCCTCATGCGCGGCAGGCGCCACCAACGGCTGTCGTCCGCCGCCTAGGCTGCAACGACCCAAGGAGTCGGAGTCAGGGCAGTGCAGTTTTCTCTCCTCTGCCTTTGACAGGAAGACACGAAGGACGCCAAGACCGCGAAGGGGGCAGACGAGGTTGCGAGCGCCGGCGCCGGGCTCGGCGTCGTCGTGGTCTTGGTGTCCTTGGTGGTCCCGGTGTTGGACGTGGGAGTCTCCGCTCGCGCGGAGCCTCGAAGGATCACGCCAGCGTTCAGCCGGAGTCGCGGCGGGACGGCGTCTCGCCGTCCTCATCGTCGGGTGGCGGATCGGGCAGGTCGCGCCAGCTGTCGGCGCCGTCGGGCGACAGGCCGAGGCTGAGGCACCCGCTGCGCCCCCGACAGGTCGCAGGCGGCCAGCCGGGCAAACATCTGCTCATCGCTGAGGTCGGCGGGGTCGGACATGGGCGCGAGGAAAACAGGCCGGTGCGTCAGAAGCGGACGTAGAGACGCGGTTGGCTGGGAAATTAGAGTGGGATCAGGCGGATTTTTTTGCGGGCAGGGTATGGTGGGGCACTATCTGAGAGCCCAAGAGCTTGTTCGTCTCAAGGCTCACGCGGACATGGACGCTACCCCCTTATTTCTCCTTTACCCCCGCCCTATCTCGCGACTCCAGCTGAGCGGCTAGCCACTTTTCCCCGGAGGCGGTTGGCGGAGGCGCGCGAGGCTACAGGCTGTTGAGCCTGATCGAGGCTGTCTCGATGCGCTCTTCCAGGATGCGCATGAACTCCGCGCGTTTCAGGCCAGGCGGGATCGGCGGCAGGTACTCATAGACGATGGTCCCCGGCCGGCGCAGGAAGCCGTGGGCCGGCCAGTGGACGCCGGCGTT
>NZ_JANMBF010000100.1:0-10012 GCF_031360265.1 Phenylobacterium sp. | reverse complement strand
GGGGGCGGTACCGGCGTAGCGCCTGGGGTGTTGGGGGGGGGCGGCCCGGGTTTCGCGCCCGCCAGCTACCCCCGTTTGTTGTCCCCACCCGCGGCGCGCGCCCCTGGCCGGCCGGGCGGCTTCGCACCGGCCCCGCGGCGCGGCGGCCATCTGGCCGGCCAGGGTGGCGCGGCGATCAACGACTTTGCCCGCTATCGCCTGCGCCCACCGCCGCGCGGCTATGCCTGGGTGCGGGTCGGCGGCGGCTTCGCCCTGGTCGCCGAGGCGACGGGTCAGGTGTTCGACGTGGTTCCGAACTGAGCGGCGGCCCTATTCGCCGCCCAGCCTGGCCTTCAGCATCTGGTTGATGACGCCGGGGTTGGCCTTGCCGCCGGTGGCTTTCATGATCTGGCCGACGAACCAGCCGATGGCCTGGGGCTTGTCCCTCACCTGGGCGGCCTGGCCGGGGTTTTCGGCGATCAGGGCGTCGATGATCGCGTCGAGCGCGCCCGTGTCAGAGACTTGCTGGAGTCCTTGTTTTTCGACCACCTCGCGGGCGCCGCCCTCGCCGGCCCACATGCGCTCGAAGACATCCTTGGCGATCTTCGAGGAGATCACGCCCTCCTCGATCAGCTGCACCAGCTCGGCGACGCCGTCGGGCTTGATGGGGCTGTCGGCAATGTCCAGGCCCGCGGCGGTCAGCCGCGCGGCCAGGTCGTTGGTCACCCAGTTGGCGGTGAGCTTGGCGTCGCGACCTTTCGCCGCGGCCTCGAAGAAGTCGGCCCGCGCCCGTTCGGAGATCAGCACCTGGGCGTCGTAGGCGGTCAGGCCATATTGCGCCTGCAGCCGGGCCTTCTTGGCGTCCGGCAGCTCCGGCAAGGTCGCCTCGATGGCCTTGACCCAGGCCGGGTCGAGATCCAGCGGCAGCAGGTCCGGATCGGGGAAATAGCGGTAGTCCTGCGCCTCTTCCTTGGACCGCATCGAGCGCGTCTCGCCCTTGGTCGGGTCGAACAGGCGGGTCTCCTGGGTGATCGAACCCCCCTCTTCCAGAAGATCAATCTGCCGGCGCGCCTCATACTCGATGGCGGCCTGGATGTAGCGGTAGGAATTGACGTTCTTGATCTCGCAGCGCGTGCCCAGGTGGCTGAAGTCGCCGGTCTCGCGGAACCGCTCGTAGGCGCCAGGGCGGCAGACCGAGACATTGACGTCGGCGCGCAGGTTTCCCTTCTCCATGTCGCCGTCGCAGGTGCCGAGGTAGATCAGGATGGTTCTGAGCTTCTTGACGTAGGCCGCGGCCTCGGCGGACGAGCGCATGTCCGGCATGGAGACAATCTCCATCAGCGCGGTGCCGGCGCGGTTGAGGTCGACGTAGGTGGCGTTGGGGTCCTGGTCGTGCAGAAGCTTGGCGGCGTCCTGCTCCAGGTGCAGCCGCTCGATGCGCACGGTGAAGGCGGAGCCGTCGTCGTGCTCGACGATCACCACGCCCTCGCCGACGATCGGGTGCTTGTACTGGCTGATCTGATAGCCCTGCGGCAGGTCGGGATAGAAGTAGTTCTTGCGGTCGAAATGGCTCTTCAGGTTGATCCGGGCGCCCAGGCCCAGGCCGGTCTTTATCGCCTGTTCGACACAGTGGCGGTTGATCACCGGCAGCATGCCCGGCATGGCCGCGTCGACCAGGCTGACCTGCTCGTTGGGGCCCGCGCCAAAACCCACGGCGGCGCCGCTGAACAGCTTGGCGTTGGAGGCCACCTGGCAATGGACCTCCAGGCCCAGGACGATTTCCCACGGACCGGTGCGGCCCTCGATCAGCTTGGACGGGTCAGACATCGCGTCTCACTAGCGCCCCAAGGGCTCGAGCGAAAGCGTGACGCACGCGTCATCTTGCGCGACGCCGGAAATCGGGCTCAAAGGACGGCGCATTGCCCCGTCGGGGGGTGAGCCACGGCTACGCTCGGTCAGGGCGGCGCTGTCTGGATTGTAACTTGCATCTCACCCCGCTGTCGCGTTCTGCTTGGCGGGCCACACCACTCGGGGAAGGAACCCACGTATGAAGATCACCCTCGTCGCCGGCCTCGCGGCCCTCGCGACCCTCGCCGCCGTCCCGGCGCTCGCCCAGGGCACGACGACCACGACAACGACAACGACGACCGCGGAAGCGAAGTTCTCTGTCGAGAAGACCCCCATCAGCATCATCTGGGCCGACCCCGTCGGCAAGGCGATCCTGCTCAAGGCCCTGCCGCCGCTCGAGCAGTACATGGACCAGATCAAGGACATGACGCTCGCCCAGGTCGCCCCGATGAGCCAAGGCGCCATCGACGACGCCAAGCTCAAGGAAATCCAGGCCGAGCTCGACAAGGTCAAGTAGGACGACGTTTCCCTCCCCCTTGTGGGGAGGGTGGACGATCCAAAGGATCGGACGGGTGGGAAAATCCGGATCAGGCTCTGAGTCCGGACCTGGGTTCCCCACCCTGACCGCTCAGCGGTCTGTCCCTCCCCATTAAGGGAGGGAAATCACCACCACTTCTGCGGCTTGGCCCGGAAGTCGGCGGCTTTTTCCAGCGCACCGCCCAGCGAGAACAGCGTGCCTTCGTCCAGGGCGCGGCCGATCAGCTGTAGCCCCAGCGGCAGGCCCTGGGCGTCGAGCCCCGCCGGCACGCTCATGCCCGGCAGGCCGGCCAGGTTCACCGTCACCGTGAAGATGTCGTTCAGGTACATGGCCACCGGATCGTCCGCCCGGTCGCCGAGGCTGAAGGCGGCCGAGGGCGCGGTGGGGGTGAGCAGCGCATCGACCCGCTCGAACGCCCGGTCGAAGTCGTCGGCAATGCGCCGGCGCACCTTCAACGCCTTCAGATAGTAGGCGTCGTAGTAGCCGGCCGAGAGCACATAGGCGCCGATCATGATCCGGCGCCTGACCTCCGGCCCGAAGCCGGCGGCGCGGGAGTTCTCATAGGTGTCGGTGAGATTGGCGCCTTCGACGCGCAGGCCGTAGCGCATCCCGTCATAGCGGGCGAGGTTCGACGACGCCTCGGCAGGGGCGACGATATAGTAGGCCGGCAGGGCGTACTTGGTATGCGGCAGGCTGACCTCGACGATCTCGCAGCCGGCGTCCTTCAGCCAGGCGATCCCCTGCGCCCACAGCGCATCGATCTCCGGCGGCATGTTGTCGACACGGTATTCGCGGGGCACGCCGATCCGCAGGCCCTTCACTGACTTGCCGACGAAGGCCGCGAAGTCGGGGGTTTCCACCGGCAGGCTGGTGGAATCCTTCGGGTCGTGGCCGGCCATGGAGGTCAAGAGGATCGCCGCGTCCTCGACCGTGCGCGCCATCGGCCCGGCCTGGTCCAGCGAGGACGCGAAGGCCACCACGCCCCAGCGCGAGCAGCGGCCATAGGTCGGCTTGATCCCCACCGTGCCGGTGAACGCGGCGGGCTGGCGGATCGAGCCGCCGGTGTCGGTGGCCGTGGCGCCCAGGCAAAGCTCCGCCGCCACCGCGCTCGCCGAGCCGCCCGACGAGCCGCCGGGGGTCAGCTGGGCATTGCCGCCGCGGGTCCGCCAGGGATTGACCACCGGACCCCAGGCCGAGGTCTCGTTGGACGAGCCCATGGCGAACTCGTCCATGTTCAGCTTGCCCAGCATCACCGCCCCGTCGCGCCACAGGTTGGCGGTGACGGTGGATTCGTAGGTCGGCACGAACTCGCCGAGGATCTTCGAGCCGGCGGTCGAGCGCACGCCCTGGGTGCAGAACAGATCCTTGATGCCCAGCGGCGCGCCATCCAGCGGGCCGGCGGCGCCGGTCGCGCGGCGGGCGTCGGAGGCGCGCGCCATGTCCAGCGCCCGCTCCGGGGTCTCCAGCACGAAGGCGTTGAGCGCGCGTGCGGCCTCGACAGCCTCGACGTGGGCCTGGGTCAGCTCGACGGAGGAGAAGGATTTTGCCGCCAGGCCGTCGAGCGCGGCCTTCAGGGTCAGCTTGGTCAGGTCCGACATCTATTCGACCACCTTGGGGACCACGAAGAAGGCGCCGGCGCGGCGCGGCGCGTTGGACAGCACCATCTGCGCATCGCCGCCCTCGGTGACCACGTCGTCGCGCATCGGCGCGGGCATGTGCACGGCCGAGGTCATCGGCTCGACCCCGTCGGTGTCGACCTCGGCCAGCTGTTCGATCCAGGCCATGATTCCGGACAGCTCACTGGCGAGCTGGTCCAGACCCTCCTCCGGCTGGGCGATCCTGGCCAGCCTGGCGACCTTGCGCACGGTCGCCGCGTCGATGGTCATGCCACCCTCCTGAAACTGAAGGCGTGGGTTAGCCGGGTGTGGGGCGTTTAGGCAAGCGACAGCCCCCAAAAGGGCGACCCATCAACGCGACCTTCCTCATTTCCGATCGTCATGGCCCGGCTTGCCCGGGCCACCCAGGATCGCCGTGTCGGGGGTTTGCCTGAGCGTTTCGTGTTCATGGGTCCCCCGGACAAGCCGGGGGATGACGAGCTCCAATTGGAAAGGGCGGTGAACATTGGTCCCGGCTCTCCGCTTCGCCACGGCTGGGATGACGGGTATGGAGGGGCGATATGGCCGTTGTCGATCTCACCGAACTCCCGGCGCTGTTGCCGCCCCACGCCCCGGACGTCGGCCTGGACCTGGGCGAAAAGACCATCGGGGTGGCGGTGTCGGACGCCACGCGCACGGTGGCCAGCCCGCTCGAGCTGATCCGCAAGGTCAAGTTCACGCAGGACGCGGCCACCCTGTTCAAGCTGATGCAGAGCCGGGGCGCGGCGGGGATCGTCATCGGCCTGCCGGTCAACATGGACGGGACCGAGGGGCCGCGCTGCCAGTCGAGCCGGGCGTTCGGCCGCAACCTTTTGCGCCTGCGGGACCTGCCCATTGCGTTCTGGGACGAGCGGATGAGCTCGATGGCCGTCAACCGGGTGCTGATCGACGAGGCCGACGTGACGCGGGCGCGGCGCGCCGAGCTGGTGGACAAGATGGCCGCCGCCTGGATCCTGCAGGGCGCGCTGGAACGGTTGAGGTTGTTGCCGGGATAGCGAGGGTATGTCACATCTTAGCCGGAGCGGCGACCTGGGGTTGTTCTCGCTCAGCAGACGGTGGCCCTGATGGCTGACAGCGCCGAGCCGCGATCTCCGCCCCCTGGCGCGGCCCAGGGTGGCCGGTTCAGCGCCTTCATCAGCTACAGCCACCGCGACGCAGCGTTCGCCAGGCGTCTGCATCGCGACCTGGAGGGCTATCGGCTGCCGCACCGGCTGGCGGCCCGATCGCGCTCTGGCAAGCGGCTGAAGCCGATCTTCCGCGACAGCGACGAGCTCTCCGCCACCTACGACCTGACCGTGGCGGTGCGCGAGGCGATCGACCAGGCCGAGCACCTGATCGTCGTCTGCTCGCCCAACGCCGTGCAATCGCCCTGGGTCGGCCGCGAGATCGAACTGTTCCGCGCCCTGCACGGCGACTCCGCGATCCTGGCGGTGTTGGCCGAGGGTGAGCCGGCGCAGGCGTTTCCACAGGCCCTGCGCCATGCGCTGGACGGCCACGCGGTCGAGCCTCTGGCCGCCGATTTTCGCCCTGAAGGCGGCGGGCGGCGGCTGGAGATCCTGCGGCTGGTCGCCGTGCTGGCCGGCGTGCGGCTGGACGAACTGGTCCAGCGAGACGCCCACCGCCAGGTGCGGCGCATGGCGCTCGCCGCCGGCGGCGCGGTGGCGGGGCTGGCGGTGGTGGGGGCGCTGGCGGTAGTGGCGCTGAACGCGCGCGCCGAGGCCGATGTGCAGGCCGCCCGCGCCGGCCACCTGGGCGACTTCATGCTCAGCGACCTGCGCAAGGGCCTGCAGGCCGCCGGACGCCTCGACCTGCTGGCCCAGGTGAACAAGGCCGCGCTCAGCGCCTACAGCGCCAAGGACGCCACCCCCGACGCGGTGATTAGGCACGCCAAGGCGCTACAGGCCGAAGGCGAGGACGACGAAAAGCGCGGCGACGTGAAAGCCGCGCGGGCGCGGTTCGATGAGGCTCACGGGCTGACGGCGACCCTGCTGGCGGCCGGCCCGAATGATCCCAAGCGGATATTCGCCCATGCGCAGAGCGAGTACTGGGAGGGGTTTGTCGCGTGGCGCGAGGGCGATGGGGCGAAGGCAAAATCAGCACTGGAGCGATACTCAAGCCTGGCAGCGCAGTTAGTAAGATTGGACCCAGCGAACGATGCCTGGCTGATGGAGGCTGCATATGCTTCCAATAACCTTGGCACGCTTGCGCTGAGGCAAGCTGGAGACCCGGCAAGGGCCGAAGGTCACTTCCGGGAGGCACTAGCTGATATCGAACTGATCGCCAGACACAGGCCAAGAGATCCCGATATTCTGAGCGCCAAGGCGAACAAGTTTGCATGGATAGCGGACTGCCAGCGCCTCAGAGGCGCGCCCCAAGAAGCTCTCGTCAGCCGCGAGGCACAGCGCGTCGTGCTTGCCGAACTGCTTGCGAAAAATCCACGAGATGTCGAGGCCGAGGCTGACATGCTTGGGCACGACCTTGCCGTTGCCCGGATCGACGCCAGTCAGGGACAGTGGCGGCGCGCGGTTTCCCGGCTGAGGGCAGGCCGAAAGGCGGCTAAGGCTCTTGAGCAGGCCGATCCAGACAATAGGAATTTCCCCAAACTCGCACGAATGTTCGAACTTTTCGAGGTCCGCACTTGGCTAGAGGCGCCTCCCAGGGTCCGACCTCAGGCCTCCGAACTGGCCCGAACGCTGGGCGACTGTCGGCCGATCGCGACGGGGGCGAGCTTCCAGGAGATCGGCGACTTTTGTGGCGTCTTGCTGGCACGTCTAAGGGCACAGCTCGGCGACAAACAAGGCATGCTGGCTGCCCTCGCTCCAGTGGAGCTTAACGCAACCACTCGCCATGACATTCTCACGGCCCGCTGGGGGCTCAATCTAGGCGACGAAGCTCGCCTAGCTCGAATTGCTGACAACAGGGGAAAGATGCGATGAGTGCGCGCACTTGGACGGCCGCGACGCTGGTCATACTGGCGATTTCAAGTTCCCCTGCACGATCAGAACCCATGGCGAGCTCACCTACAGTATCAACCCTAGGTCCCAATTTATACTCAATAAAAGAGTGCGACAAATCTCTCAATCTCTACCCTTATATTGTTTACAAGATTACATTGGGCCGTCATTTTAGTATGTATTCGGCGTCTGTACGAAAGCAGATTCGAGCGACTACGATAAATTCGTCTGGAGATTTTGATGAGTATGTAAATTCACCGGCAATTAACAACAATAACAACATTTCCGACTGGCAAAATAAAACACGGATTGGGATAAGAACTCCCTTACCATCGATCACAGATTCCGTATTGGTAAAAATTGTACTTGATAATAAGCGATTAAGTTTTCGAAGTGACGGATTCGCTCTTCGGGCCGGAGATCCTATAGGAGAGGCTATGTTTTGCGATCTTCGCTACGACGGACATTCAAATAGTCTTACCTTCAAGGTACAATACCTCAGGGGAAAAGGCGGAAAACCCCTCTACGGCACATACAATATCGGTGTAAATGTCAAAGATCGTAAGCGGAACAGCAAGTTTAGCTTACCGATATTCTTCGATCCAGAAATTAAGAACGAGGGTTGAGTGCCCCGCTGAATTTTCCTCGCAACCCGCCCGCGAACAGATCCACCTTGCCGATCCCCACTCCCTTCGACCGCAAAATCCCGTAGTCGGTGGAGAGGTGGAAGTAGAGGTTGGTCGCAGCGAAGACGGTGAGCCATTGGGCGGCGGGGAGCGTGGGTGACATCTCGGCGCCCAGGGTCACGGTGAGCAGGACGTCGTCGCGGCCGGCGAACTGGGCCGGGGCGATGGCGGCGAGACAGGTCTCGGCGTCGGCGAGGGCGGCCTGGAAGCCGGCCACCTCGGCGCCCTTGCAGGTCACCGCGGGTATGGCGCAAGGCGTGGCCCTGCCCGCGCAAAGGCCGCGCTTCCCTTCCCGCCCGGCGGCCTCTAAGACGACGCTTTGATGACTAGCCCGCCCCCCGGCCTGAACGACGTCCTCAAACGGACCTTTTCGTTCCCGAAGCGGCATTTCCTGTCGGCCACCGATCTGAACGAGGTGGAGGTGGCGAGCCTGCTCGACCTGGCCGACGGGTTCGTGGCGCTGAACCGCCAGACCTCCAAGAAGCTCGACCTCTTGAAGGGTCGCACGCTGATGAACCTGTTCTTCGAGAACTCGACGCGGACCCAGAGCTCGTTCGAGCTGGCCGGCAAGCGGCTGGGCGCCGACGTGGTCAATATGAGCCCCCGGTCCTCGGCCATGTCGAAGGGCGAGACCCTGGTCGACACCGCGGTGACGCTGAACGCCATGCAGCCGGACCTGTTGGTGGTGCGCCACGCCTCGTCCGGGGCGGCGTCGCTGCTGTCGCAAAAGGTCAGCTGCTCGGTGGTCAACGCCGGCGACGGCCAGCACGAGCACCCGACGCAGGCGCTGCTCGACGCGCTGTCCATGCGGCGCGCCTTCGGACGGATCGCGGGGCTGAAGGTGGCGATCTGTGGCGACGTGGCCCATTCCCGGGTGGCGCGGTCCAATATCGCGCTGTTGCAGATGCTGGGCGCAGAGGTCCGGCTGGTGGGGCCGCCGACCCTGATCCCGCCGCAGGCCGACCGCTGGAACGTCGCCATCCACCACGACATGCGCGAGGGCATCGCGGACTGCGACGTGGTGATGATGCTCAGGCTCCAGCTGGAGCGGATGGACGGGGTGATGGCGCCTTCGCAACGGGAGTATTTCCGCTTCTTCGGCCTCGACCGCGAGAAGCTCGCCTGCGCGGCGCCGCATGCCCGGGTGATGCATCCCGGCCCGATGAACCGCGGCGTGGAGATCGATTCCGACGTCGCCGACGACCTGTCGGTCAGCCTGATCCAGGACCAGGTGGAAATGGGGGTCGCCGCGCGGATGGCGGTGCTGACCTCACTGGCCGCGCGGCTGGACAACAATTGATGAGCGCGCCCCTCAAGACGGCCCGGCCCACCGCCTTCACCAACGTGCGCCTGGTCGATCCGGCCAGCGGCTACGACGGACCCGGCGCCCTGATCGTCACCGAAGGCGTGATCGCCGACGTCATGCGGGGCAGTGGCCCGGGCGCGCTGTCGCCGGACGTGGAGGTGATCGACGGCAAGGGCGCCCTGCTGATGCCCGGCCTGGTGGACATCCGGGTCAAGACCGGAGAGCCGGGAACGGAGACCAAAGAGACGCTGAAGTCGGCGGCCCGCGCGGCGGCGGCGGGCGGGGTCACCTCCATCGTCCTGCAATCGGACACCGACCCGGCGATCGACGAGCCCTCGGTGGTGGACTTTATCCTCAGGCGGGCCCGCGACATCGAGCTGGTCAATGTCTATGTGGCCGGGGCCGCGACCAAGGGCGCGAACGGCCAGCGGATGGCCGAGATCGGGCTGATGGCCGAGGCCGGCTGCCTCTATGTCTCCGACGCGGACCAGCCGATCGTCGATTCCAAGGTGATGCGGCGCGTGCTGGCCTACGCCAAGGCGTTCGGGGTGCTGGTGGCCCACCGCCCGGCCGACCCGTGGCTGTCGGCCGGCGCGGCGGCCAGCGAGGGCGAGTTCGCCTCGCGCATGGGCCTGCCCGGCGTGCCCGCCATCGCCGAGAAGATCATGCTGGAGCGCGACCTGGCGCTGGTGGAGCTGACCGGGGCGCGGCTGCTGGTCGACCAGCTGACCACCGCCGACGCCCTGGAAAGCTTCCGGCGCGGCCGCGACAAGGGCCTGCCGGTCACCGCCACCACCTCGATCAACCACCTGTCGTTCAACGAGATCGACATCGGCGACTACCGCACCTTCTGCAAGGTCGATCCGCCGCTGCGCAGCGAGGACGACCGCCAGGCGGTGATCGAGGCGGTGGCCACAGGCCTGGTCCAGATCGTCGTCTCGGCCCATGCGCCGGCGCCCGCCGAGGACAAGCGGCTGCCCTATGACGAGGCCGCGCCCGGCGCTGTGGGGTTGCAGACCCTGCTGCCCGCGCTGCTGACCTTTCAT
>NZ_JANMBF010000034.1:0-12645 GCF_031360265.1 Phenylobacterium sp. | reverse complement strand
CGCCGGGTCGTGCGGCACCCGGCCGATCCGCCCGTCCCGCTCGGCCTCACCCAACAGCCCGCCGTAATAGGCCCCCGGCGTGGTCGTGTCGAATTCCACCAGATATTCCGAGGCATAGCGCGCCTCGCCCTCCTCCGCGCTGCCCAGCTCCGCCACCAGCTCCTCCCGCTCGCGCGCCAGCTGTTGGGCGGTGTAAACCTGCGTCTGCGTCACCGGTGACTTCAGGGTGAACCACTCGGCGGGCCGCTGCGCGCGGCTCTCGAACGCCCGCGTGGCGTGGCTTCTTCCGCGCGGCGTCCACAGGAACATCGCCCAGCCGCCGTTCTCCGCCAGGATCGGCCGGATATAGGTCCAGGCGTCGGGCTTGGACAACGCCCACTCGGAAAACACCACCCCCGCCGGCGAGGAGCCCACCAGGCTGTCGAAATTGTCCGAGCCCGCCACCTGCCAGGTCGAGCCGTTGCCCAGCTCCAGCCGCATCTCCTCATTGTACCGCTTGCTGCGCACTTCCTTGCGAAAGGCCTCCTCGATCCTCCGCTTGCCGGTGTGCGGGTTCACCGCCTGCCAGATCGCCTTGCGCCCCTGCGCGGCCTGCGGCAGCAGGTGCCAGTAGTTGCCGACCCGGCTGCCCGCCGCCAGCGCCGCCCAGTGCAGCGCCACCTCGTCCTTGCCCCACCGCCGGTGCGCCACCACGTCGGCGCGCTTGCCGCCGCCGGTCAGGTACTGCCACAGCTCCACCTGGTGCTCGCGCGGCGTCCAGGTCAGCGGCGCGTCGAACCTGAGCGCCGTCACGCCTCGTCCTCCGGGGGCAGCGGGATTTCACGCACATAGGCCAGGCCGTCCTCGCCGATCAGCCGCTCAAACTGGCGCACCCGGATGACGATCTCGCGCGGGGGCGCCGCGTCATGGCGGTCGGATTCGCCGGCTTTGGAGCCATACCGTTTGGGCGCGCCCTTGGCCGCCCGCCACTGCAGGGCGCCCACCCGCAGCCGGTCGGATTGCACCGTGGCCGCCGTCGATTCCTCGGCCACCACCAGCGCCTTGTCGGCCCGCAGATCGGCGGCCATCTCGCGCGCCTGGGCATAGCCCTCGGCGAAGTCCGGATGCTTGCGCAGCCAGTCGTAGAGCGTGGTGTAGCTGGGCAGCCGCCCGGTGTTGCAGATCTTGAACCAGATCTCGCCCATGGCGATTCGGCGGCAGATCTCCTCGGCGACGGCTTTGCCGTACCGCACATGCGTCACCGTCCCGTCCCGGCGGACGGTCTTGGTGGCGGGACCGGCATAGTAAAGCGAAGACGCTTTGGGCATCGTGGAAACTCCTTCAGTTGTGGAAAATCCGCCGGGCGGCATGGCCCCGGCTATTTGCGGCATGGGCGGAAAAAACGGCATTCGCGCGGGTGCTGAAGTCGCGCTGCGGCGACCGTTAAACATCAGGGACCGTCACGCCGCCGCCGGCATGCGGGCCTTCGGCTCACACCGCCGGGCTGGTGGTCCTGGTGGTCAAACACAGACGTGCGGCGCACCACTCGAAGCGGCGCAACAGCGCCTTCTGGCGCGTGGCCGGATGGCCCATGGCGTGTTCGGCTGTCTGCAAGGCGACGACAATGCCCCGCCGGGGCGGGGCGGACCCTAAGCCGCCTTGGCCATCGGCTTCCAGTTGTCGGGATCGGATGCGTCGATCAGGAATGGTGGCTCGCCGGAGGATGCGACCGACCATGAGGCCATGTCTTCAATGGCGGGCAGCACGCTTTCCACATGCTGGAGCGCCATCACCCTGACGACGGTATCGGCGGTGGGATCGATGGGGTGTTCTCCGCGTTCCCAGCGACCGACCGTCTGAACATCCTTGCTGATCACCGCGCCCATTTCCGCTTGCGTGAGGCCCAGTTCGGTCCGCACGAAGCGCAGTTCGCGACCGGTGATCCCGGTGGGTTTCCTGGCTATTCCCTCAACGATGGCGCGGTGCAGGCCATTGGGGTTGCGAATGCTGACGACGGCCTCGCCTCCATCATCTTCGCAGGCCTCCAGGCCGACCAGGATGACGTTGTCGAGGCCGCATTCGTCGTAGCGGTAATCGAGCCTCGTCATAGTTCGTCCTTCCACATCACTGTTATCAATTTCAGATCGCAGGAACCGTCAGCAATCACGACGACCCCGACGGTTCGCCCCTCGCTGTTTGGCGAAGTCGCCTCGATTAAGTACTTGAAGAATCCCGGCCTTGTAGCGGGCCGCGGCGCGTCAAGTACGAAGCCGAATTTCAGAACGTGCAGCGCATCGCCCATGATAAGACCGCGCTCGCGCAGCCGTTCCTTGACGTGCGAAACCCAGCTTAGGTTCAGCGTCGGGCTTCTCGCGCACGCATTGATGATCTGCGTCGCCTTGCCAGTCGACCATTGACCCGGTCCCATCGTCCCTCGATCATTCCATCTATCACGGTGATAGTTGGCGGCAAGTTAATTCCCCGCAAAGGGGATTGTTCCAGGTTCAGCGACGGCCCGCGTCTTGGGCGCACCGAGCTTGGCGCCGGTCGCCGTGCCCAGCCCCGCCGCCCCTACCCCCCGTCGGCCAGGGCCTTCACCAGGTCGGTCAGGTAGTCGCGTCCCGCATAGACCGAGGCGACCGACATGTGCTCGTTCAGCCCGTGCGCGCCCGACCCCTCCGGCCCGGACCAGAAGCCCGGCACGCCATAGGTCGCGATGCCCACCGGGGTCAGGTAGATCGCGTCGCTGGCGCCGGTCGACATGGTCGGGATCACCGGCACGCCGGGAAAATGCTTCGCCGCCACCGCCTCGATCGGCCCCATGACCTTCGGGTCCAGCGCGGCCGGCGCCGGCTTGCCGCGGATCGGCGGCAAGGGCGTCAGCCTCACGCCCGCGTCGCCGATCGCCGCCTCCAGTTCCGCCTTGGTCGCCTCCATCGTCGAGCCCGGGAACATCCGGCAGTTGATGTTGGCGCCGGCCCGTTGCGGCAGGGCGTTCTCCGCGTGGCCGCCGTCCAGCAGGGTGGCGACGCAGGTGGTCCGCAGCATCGAATGGAACGTCCGGTCGCCGTTCAGCCGCGCCTCGGCCGCCCGGTCCCCAGGGTCCCTGGCGATCGCCGTCATGGCCAGCCCCATCGGATCGCTCCGCCCGGCGCCGGCCCGGGCGAAGAACGCGCGGGTCGTGTCGTTCAGCGTCAGCGGAAACTCATGGTCGCGCACCTTCAGCAGCGCCTGGGCCAGCTGATAGATGGCGTTGTCGGCGATCGGCACGGACGAGTGCCCGCCGGGGTTGGTGGTCTCCATGCGAAACTGCTGGACCACCTTTTCGGTCACCTGCACCCCTTGCGTCTGCAGCTTGCCGGCCGCGTCGGCGCGCCCGCCGCCCCCCTCGTTCAGCGCGAATTCCGCGTCGATCAACGCGCGGCGGTTCTTGGCCAGCCACTCGGCGCCGTTGAACGCGGCGAGCGTCTCCTCGCCGCAGGTCAGCGCCAGCTTGATCGTCCGCTTCGGCACATACCTGGCTTCCTTGAAGCGGATCAGCATGTCCACCCAGGTCGCGTCGATCACCTTCATGTCGGCGGTCCCGCGGCCATAGAAATAGCCGTTCTCCTCGATCAGCACGAAGGGGTCGCGCGTCCAGTCGGCGCGCCTGGCCTCCACCACATCCAGGTGCCCCAGCAACAGCATGGCCTTGGCCGTCCGGCTCGACCCCGGCAGCACCGCCACCAGCCCGCCATCCTTCGGATGCTCCGGCACGGCGTAGTAGGTCAGCTGATCATCGGCGAACCCCGCCGCCTTCAACCGCGCGCCCATCTTGGCCGCGGCCTGCGTGCAACTGCCCACCGACAGCGTGGTGTTGGTCTCCACCAGCTCCTTGTAGATCTCGCGGAACCGCGCCTGGTCCGGCCGAAGTTCCGCAGCCCCCGCCGCGCCCGCCGCCAGTCCCGAGACCGCAACCAGCCCCGCGAGCAAACCCGCGCCCAACATCCTGCCGATCATCGCCACATGCCCCCAAGTCCGCACTGGCTCTCACCCGGAAAGCCGATGCCCCTATGTGAGCCGCCAGCGGCCGGCGGTAAAGTCTCAACGCCCAGGTTGCGGACGCACCCATCGACGCTGACAGAATTCTCGCATAAATGAATTGCCCTGTCAAGAACAAAAGTAGAACAAAATTCCTCCCCCAGGCGCGCGGCGCCGTTCACGGTGGCCGGCGAGCCACCGACGGGCCTTGTCGATGCCGGCGAAGACGGTTCGGCGCACCCACCCTTGCACTTGACCAGCGGCGCCGTATCTTTGCGCCATGAACATCAAGGTCGTTGTGCACGAAGCTGACGAGGGGGGCTTCTGGGCGGAGGTCCCGGTCCTGCCAGGCTGTGCATCCCAGGGTGACACGCTGGAAGAGCTGATGGACAACCTGCGCGAAGCGATCGGCGGATGGCTTGAGGCAGAGGTTCCGCCGGCTGCGCCGGGCAGTCGCGAACGCGTGGTCGAACTGGCGCTTTGAAGCCGCTTTCGGGGCGCGAATTCGCCCGGCTCATCGAAAGTCGGGGTTGGTCGCTGCTGCGGGTGAGCGGAAGCCATCACATCTACGGAAAGCCGGGTGAGCCGGCGCGCTTGTCAGTTCCGATGCACGGCGCCCGCCCATTGAAAGCGGGCCTGCGGAACCATCTCGCCAAACTGGCCGGCTTGACCGACGACGACCTGGGCTGACGCCCCAATTCCTCCCCCAGGCGCGCGGCGTCGAAGAGGGGGTGGTGGAAAGGGGCGGATAACCGGAACGCGGGCCGGAAGGCAACTTGGCGCACCCCCCTCACCCCCGCCCCACCGCCAGCAGGTCCAGCGCCACCTTCAGCACCGCCTCGATCCGGGCCGCCTCGACCTGGGCGCCGCCGGCGGCTTCGCGGGGGGTGAGGTCCTGGCCACAGACCAGGTCGCAGACCTTGACCAGGTCGGACTGGCCAAACAGCCGCGCGCGCATCGCGTCGAGCTCGGCCTGCGCCCGCGCCCGGCCGTGCGCCAGTTTCAGCAACAGGCCCAGCGACGGTCCCGCCGCCACGCCGCCGCCGGGCTGGGCCGCCAGGCTTGAGCCAAGCGCCGGGCCTTCGCCGACGCGGCGCCACAGGGCGCCATAGGCCTCGCCCGCCGCCCGCTGCCGCGCGCTGATCCGCCCCTTGCCGGCCAGCCACTCAAGCCCGCCCTGCCGCCGAAAGGGCGTCGCGCGCCCGGCCCGCGGCTGCGGCGCCGGCTTGTCGAACTCAGTCCCTCGCGCGCGGCCCAGCGCCACCGTCTCGGCCACGCCGTCGGCCACCGCGCGCGCCTGGACCGCTTGCGTCGCGCGGGCCTCCAGCGCCTTCAGCCGCTCACGCATGGCGCGCGCGGGATCGTGGATGCGTCCCATGCCGTCCTCCGTCCTGGAAATCGATAAGCCTCAGCGCGCGCCGCGCGCCACCACCGCGTCAGCCAGCCGATAGACCGCCTCGCCCGCCGCCCGCTCGCCCTCGATCACCACCAGACCGGCGGCGGTGTGGGCCAGCAGCTCGCGCAGGAACCCCGGCCGGTCCTGCGGCGCCCGGCGGCTGAGCGCGCCGGCGACCATGGCCGCGGCGTCGTTGGCTTCGGCGTTGGGCGCGCCGCTCATCGGCATCGCGCCGGCAGGGCCGGATAGCCGCCCGCCGCCAGCACCGCCTGCACGTGCTCGGCGTGCCGGGCGAACCTGGGCTTCATCGGGTCCGGCCCGCCGCCCGGCCGCGCCTGGAACCGCTGCTCCAGCCCCTCGGCGACCTCGGCCGCCAGGTCCAGCTCGACCCGCGCCACGCCGGGCGGCGCGCCCCCGTAGCGACAGGCGACGTAAGCGGCGCTGGCCAGGGCGGCGGAGGGCGGTCTGAACGGCTTCATTCCTTCACTGTATAAAAAATCCTTCTCTTGCGCAATCGCCTTCTGTAGATTACCCACCGAATTGATGGTTTTCGTGATATTTCCTATGCCCGGAGGCTCGGTTCATGGATGAGCGCTTCCTGCGCCTGCGTCAGGCCCGCACCGCCAAGGGTTTCGAGACCGCCGCCGCCGCCGCCGACGCCTTCGGCTGGAACCGCAACACCTATGGCTCCAACGAGAACGGCAACGCGCCCTTCTCCTATCGCCGCGCCAAGGACTACGCCCAGGCGTTCGGCGTGCGGCCGGAATGGCTCTACGACGCGGCGGGCGCCATGCTGCCGGCGGCCGAGGGCGGCTTCGTGCCGATTATCGGCCGGGTCGGGGCCAATCCCGAAGGGCTGGTGCTGTTCGCCACGGGCCAGGAGCCGGGCGACCTGGCCCCCATCCCCCCCGGCGGCACCGACAAGGCGGTCGCCCTCCTGGTGGTCGGCCACTCCATGCGCGGGGTCGCCGACGACGGGGCGCTGATCTATTTCGAGGACCAGCGCAGCGCGCCCGCTCCCGACATGCTGGGCCATGTGGTGGTGGTCGAGACCGATACCGACGAGGTGCTGGTCAAGCGCCTGCTGCGCGGCTCGCGGTCGGGCCGCTTCGACCTGGAAAGCATCGCCGGACCGACCCGCCAGGACGCCCGCCTGCGCTGGGCGGCCCACATCACCGCGATCATCCCGCCCTATCAGGCGCGCCGCATCATCCGCGGCGCGGCCTGACGGGTTGCGAAATGTATCTTTTATACGCCGGAGCGCCCATGTGCAATGAGTTCCGCTTCCAGCAGTCCCTCGACCGCCTCGTCGATGAGTTCAGCCAGCTGGGCCTGCCCCTGACGTGGACCGGCGGCGCGCCCAATCTCGAGCCCCGCGACTCGATCCGCCCCACCGACCCCGCCGCGATCCTGGTCGGCGCGGACGCGGCCGATGGCGGGGGCGTGGAACTGAAACAGCTGCGCTGGGGCTTCCCGCGCCCCGCGGGCGGGCCGGTGATCAACTTCCGCTCCGACGGTCGCCGCTTCCCCACCGGCCGCTGCCTGGTCCCCGCCGACGGCTTCTACGAGTTCACCGGTCAGAACGCTGCCCCCAGGACGCAAAGGAAGTCGAAGTGGCTGTTCACCGCCACCGACAGCGATCTGTTCTGCATCGCCGGTCTGGTGCGCGAGGACCGCTTCACGCTCCTGACCATGGAGCCGGGACCGGACATCGCCCCCTATCACGACCGCCAGATCGTCATCCTGCCGCGCCCCCTGTGGGCGGCCTGGCTCGGCGCCGCGCCGGACGCACCGCCGATCCCGCCGCTGCCCGCCGGCAGCCTGAAGGTGACTCAGGTCCGTTAGGCGGCGAACGGGCTCTTGCCGCGGCGCCGCAGCGCCGAGCCGACGCCGAGAAAGCCCACGAACAACATCGCCCAGGTCGCCGGTTCCGGCGCCGGCGCGGCCTTGAACGCGAAATTGTCGGTCTCGTAGGCGTACTGGGTGGAGTTGAACCGCAGGCCGCCCAGGTTCCGGTCCGCGCCGGTCAGGTCGAAGGTGATCCGCCGGTTGGTGCCGGGCGCGCTCTGGTTGCCATTGGCCGGCGGCAGGGTCCCGCCCGGAATGGTGGCGTAGACCGAGCCGTCGCGGTGCAGTAGCTGGACGGTGTTGTAGCCGTCGATCGAGCCCCAGTAGAAGCTGAAGCCCGCGACGTCCCTGGCGCCCAGGAACCCTGAGAACATCATCGTCGCCGACGTGCCGAGGCTGAGGTCGCGGGGCACGGACAGGAACCTGCTGGTGTCGCCCGCCGGCTCGGCGGCGATCCCGGGGATGCTGAAGGCGTCGATCGCATAGTCGCCCGACAGCATCACGCCGGCCTGCGCCGATTCAAAATCGATCACCTTGGTCTCGCCGGCGCGCGGACCGGGATCCGGCGCGCCTGGTATCGAGCCGAGGACGATCCCCGCCTGCGCCGAACCGGCGAGCGCGAAAGCCGCGGCGGCCGCCATGGCGGTGGTCTTCAGGTGCAAGGTCATCGTGTGCCAGTCCGAAACACTGGCGCCAGCCGTCCCGACGCCCCGGACCCCGGCTCTGCAATGGATGGGCCAGCAAGGCGGCCCCTGCACGCTCAGCCCGACCTCGCGGTCCCGTGTCGAGTCAATCGAACAGAATCGAGTCCTACGGCAGATCCTCGGCCAGGATCGCCATTTCGAACATGAATGAGCCGTCGCCGTCCTCGTCTTCGAACACCACGCCGACGAACTCCTCGCCGACATAGACCTCGGCGGAATCCTTCTGCTTGGGCCGGGGCGTCAACGCGATGCGGGCGTTGGCGAAGGTCCCCCGCAGGTGGCCCTCCAGCTTACGGATCATTCTCTCGTCCACGCCAACGCTCCTGAAGTCTTCTGCGCGGCGGAACCTAGCCGGTCACAACCGGAAAGCAAAACCAGGAACGCCGGGAAACCTCAGATCACGTAGTCATAGACCACGTCGGCCAGCGTGTGGTCCATGCTGCGGGCCGGCTCCTCGCAGGTCGGGCAGTTGATCAGCCGGGCCGGCACGCCCGCCGCCGTGCAGCCGGCCGGCACCGGTTTCAGCACAACCGAGCCGGAGGCGATCTTGGCGTAGTCGCCGATGATGATGTTGCCCAGCACCTTGGCCCCCGCGCCCAGCAGCACGCCCTTGCCGATCTTCGGGTGGCGGTCACCGCGCTCGGCGCCGGTGCCGCCCAGGGTCACGCCCTGCAGCATCGAGACGTCGTCGCCGATCACCGCGGTCTCGCCGATGACGATGCCGGTGCCGTGGTCGATGAACACCCCCCGCCCGATCCGCGTCGCGGGGTGAATATCCACCTGGAACAGCTCGCTCATCCGGCTCTGCAGATAGAGCGCCAGGGTCTCGCGCTCCTCGGTCCAGAGCCAGTTGGCGACCCGCTGGGTCTGCAGAGCCAGGAAGCCCTTGAAGAACAGGAACGGCTGGACATATCCCTTGCAGGCCGGGTCGCGCTCGAACACCGCCTTCAGGTCGGCCTCGGCGATCTCCACCAGGCTGGGGTTCGACGCATAGGCTTCCTCGGCGATCTCGCGGATGCTCATGCCGCGCAGTTCCTGGTCGCCCAGTTTCCGCGCCAGCTGGTAGGACAACGCCCCGCCCAGGCTCTTGTGGTTGAGGATCACCGCGGCCAGCAGGCTGGCCAGCGCCGCCTCCTTCTGCGCGGCGGCCTCGGCCTCGTTGCGCAAGGCGGCCCAGACCGGCGGCGCGGTGGCCGGATCGACGACTTCAAGACGCTGCTGGCTCATCGGTTCCTCCCGCCCCATCGAGGCGTCTCCCTATCCTAACATGGCGCGGCTCAGCGCGCCCGGCAAGGATCCCTCACGCGCCATATGGTAGCCCCGAAGCAACATCGCCACTGTCAGCATGTCCGGCAGGTATCCGGCCAGGGCCGCGTCCAGCGCCTCGCGGAACGGCGCGCGGACCAGCGCGATCGCCTCGGTGTCGTCGGCCTGATGCCCGCCCGGCGCGGTCGACAGCCCCATCGCGACATAGCCGATCATCTGTTCGTCGGTCACCGAGTTGGACAGCTGGGCGCGCATCACCTCGCGCCAGTCCGCCGCCGCCAGGCCGGTCTCCTCGGCCAGTTCGCGTCGTGCGCCCGCCAGTGGATCCTCGCCCAGCGGCGCGCCGCCCTCCGGCAGTTCCCAGCTGTAGTCCCCCAGCGGGAACCGGTGCTGGCCCACGAGCGTCACCGTACCGTCCTCATGGATCGGCAGCACCGCCACTGCCAGGTTCTTGAACCGCACCAGCCCATAGGGCGCGGGCCGGCCCGTCGGCGCCGTGGCGATCTGCTCGGTGACGGTGATCCAGCCGCTCTCGAACGCCACCCGCTCCACGCCAGCCTTCCAGGGCGTTCCGTGCGCGACCAGCCACGCGGGTTTCTGGGACATCGGGGTCAGCTCGCCTTGCGGTGCGTGCGTGCGCACCCATAAAGGGCGCATCCTATCGGTTCCTTAAGCTTGACGAGACACCGCGTGACCTCCCCCCTGCCCCCCGCCCCGAAGTTCGGCGTGCCCGTCCCGCTGACGCCGGCGCCGCGGGTGCTGACCGTCCTCGCCACCCGCCGCTCGACCTCCGCCGTCACCCTCACCTCGACGGGGCCCTCGCCGGCCGAGATCGACACCCTGATCCGGCTCGCCACCCGCGTCCCCGACCACGGCAAGCTCGCCCCCTGGCGCTTCATCGTCCTGGAGGGCGACGGCAAGGCCGCCTTCGCCGCCCGGCTCGAGGCGCTGGCCGCGGCCCGTGGCGACCAGACCGCCGTGGCCAAGCTCGCCAAGCTGAAGATCCCGCCGCTCGCGGTCGCGGTGATCTCGACCCCCCGCCCGTCCGCGATCCCGCCGTGGGAGCAGCAGCTTTCCGCCGGCGCGGTCTGCACAACCCTGCTCTATGCGGCGCTGGCCATGGGCTATGGCGGCAACTGGATCACCGACTGGTACGCCTACGACGACGGCGCCCGCGCGATCCTGGGGCTCACCGACACCGAGCAGGTCGCGGGCTTCATCCTCATCGGCACGCCACGCGAACCGCCGCTGGAACGCGAACGCCCCGACGCCGCGGGGCTGGTCACGCGCTGGGCGCCCTAACCGCCACCCCGCCAGCGCTCGGCCGCCGGCCCCAGCGCCGTCCGCAGCGGCTCCAGCCACGGCTCGAACGCGCGCCATTGCTCCAGGCCCTCGCGAAAGATCGGACGTCGGACCTGCTCGGAGCTGACAGTCCGCACCGCGCGGCGGTTCTCGTGGAACGCCAGGCAGCCGGGCTCGAACGCCAGGCCGCAATGGGCCAGCAGCCGACGCACCTGATGCTCGGTGTCTTCCACCAGGTCCTCATAGATCACCCGATGGATGCGCCCCGGCAGCGCCGCGTCGAAGTGGTTCATCAGCGCCACATAGTCGCGATAATACCGGCCAAGGTCGGTCAGGTCGTAGGAGAAGGCGTGGCCGTGCGCGAAATGCTGCTTGAACGCCGAAAATCCCGACCCCATTGGGTGGCGCCGCGCATCGATGATCCGGGCCCGCGGCAGGATCAGCTGGATCAGGCCGATGTGATGGAAATTGTTCGGCGTCTTGTCGACGAAGAACGGCCGCCCGGACTTCCGCTGCACCCGGGTCCGGGCGATGTAGGCCTCGCCCAGGGCGGCCAGCCGGCTTGCGTCCAGGCCGGCCAGCAACTCGGGATAGGCCGCCACGTCCCCGCCCACCTGCTGCATCAACCCCTGGGCGAGCAGGGCGATGTCGGGCAGTTCCATGGTCCCCTCGACCTGCGAGTGGCTGGCCAGGATCTGCTCGACCAGGGTCGAGCCGGAGCGCGGCAGTCCGACAACGAAGATCGGCGCATCCGACGCAGATCCCGACCCGGCGCGCGCCTGGAAAAACGCCGGCGCGAACAGCTCGATGGACCGGGCGATCAGCGCCGTCGTCGCCCCGGCGTCATAGCGCAGGGTCTTGCGGCGCAGCGCCGCGCCGGCCGCATACTGCGCGAAGGCGCCCTCAGCCTCGCCGCGATCCTCCAGCGTCCTGCCCAGGGCATAGTGCAGGTGTAGCCGGTCGTCGTCACTCAGGTCGGCCCGCGCCAGCTGGTCGACCATCGCCGGCTCAAGGCCCGCCGTCGCTTCGGCCGTCTTCAGGTTGGCCAGGCTCCAGTAGGCTTCGCCCAGGCCCGGCGCCAGCGCCAGGCATTGCCGATAGGCCGCCACCGCCGCGTCGCTGCGCCCCACGGTGCGCAGCGCATGGCCGCGGTTCAGCCAGACCTCCGGATGCTTCGGATAGTCGGCGATCAGCCCGTCATAGATCGCGATCGCCGGCTCATACTCGCCCACCATGCCCAGGCAGGCGGCCAGCAGGTTGCGATAGGCCGGCTCGCCGGGTTCGCGCGCCAACAGGGCGTTCAGATGCCCGATGGCCGCTTGCGCGTCCTGCTGCTGGAACAGCACCTCGGCCAGCTGAAACCGCGCGCCGTCCCGCTCCGGCTCGGCCTTCAGGCAGGTCTCAAGCAGGGCCTGCGCCGCGTGGCGATCGCCCAGCCGAAGTAAGGCCTGGGCCAGCATCTGGCGGGCGGCGACATCACCGGGCCGCGTCTCCAGATGCGCCTTGAGCAGCCGCTCGGCCCTGGCCGGGTCATCGACGTAGAGCGCCTGCGCGGCGTCCCCCAGCGCCGGATCGGCCACCGCGGCGCGGACGTGGGCCTTGAACGCGGCCCTCGCGCCTCCGGCGTCGCCCGCGGCGAACAAGGCGTCCCCCAGCGCCTTCCAGCCCTCGGCCAGGTCCGGCTTCAGGCTGACGGCGCGCCGCAGCGCAAGGATCCCCTCGCTCGGGTCGCCCAGCCCGGTCGCGGTCAGGCCCAGTTCGTACTGGGTCAGGGCCGCCTGCGGATAGGCCCGCCCCAGCGGCTCGAGCAGCGCCCGCGCGCCGGCGAAATCGCCCCGACGCCGTAGCGCCGAGCCCAGGATCAGCAGGGCGCGCGGGTCCTTCGGCGCGGTCCGCAGCAGATCGCGCGCCCGCCGCTCGGCCTGCGCCGGATCGGTGGCGAGCAGCGCCGAGGCGCGCGCGATCTCGGTGGCCAGGGCGGGCGGTGCGGGCATCCTCGCCCCTATATCATCAGACCGGGCGCAATCAGACCGGGCCGCCGCGGGCCCCCCACGCCAATACCCCACCGCCCCCGCCCCCCCGGGCGCCCGGGCACAACAATGAAGTTACCCCCCCGGAAAACTTCCCCCC
>NZ_JANMBF010000196.1:0-6444 GCF_031360265.1 Phenylobacterium sp. | reverse complement strand
CCTGACAAACCCCAAACGCTGTCTTCCCGGACGGCTGAAAAGCCGATCCGGGACCCAGAGCGGCCCGCGCTGGACTGTGGGTCCCGGCGCTCCAGCCTGCGTGCGCAGGCTTGCGGCCGGGATGACAGGGAAGATTTAGGGTCTGCTAAGCTGAGTTCGTTGCCTTCCCCAAGGCCAGGTCAGAAGTTGAAGGTCACCCGCGCGTAATAGTACCCGCCGTTGATCCCGTAGGGCGAGAACTGCGCCGGCTCGCCGTAGACGTTGTTACCGCTCAGCGGACGCACGCCGCCTGAGCCGTCGGGAACGTTCGGCACGCCGGGCGGGCGCTGGTCGAACAGGTTGTTGGCGCCGATATCGATCTTCAGGGACTCGGTCAGGTTGTAGCCGACGTCGATGTCGGTGATCCCGGTGGCGCCGACGGTGAATTTCCGCGCCTCGGGACCGGTGCCCGCGCCGCTGAAGTCGAGGATCGTGCTCACCGAGCCATAGACCACCTCGCGCAGGTTGACGCTCCACTTGCCCTTGGTCCAGTAGGAGCCGAGCACCGCCTTTTCCTTGGGCGAGGCCGTGGTCAGCGTGCTCAGCGCCGTGGGGCTGAGGATGCTGGTCTGGCCGAACGCCGCGTTGGCCACCGCCGCGGGGAGCGGCTTCAGACTGGTCACCGTGGTCTCGTTGTAGTTGAGGCCCAAGGACCAGTCGACGTGGCCGTACTCTTCGAAGTCGGACGCGTAGCTGGCGGTCAGTTCGACGCCGCGGGTGCGGGTGTTGGCCCCGTTGGTGAACACCGCGATGCCGACATAGGTGACGCTGGGGTCGAGGATATTGCCGTGCGCGGCGATCGCGGCCAGCGCGCCGGGGGACACCACCGTCGTGCCGAGCAGGCCGAGCAGCGTTCCGGTGTTGACGATCCGGTCGCGGATTTCGATCTGATAGGCGTCGGCGGTGATCTGCAGGCGCTCCACCGGATGGGCGACGAAGCCGATGCTATAGTTGGTGGATTTCTCGGGCCTCAGGTTCTGGAACCCGACCAGGTGCGCGGCCGGCGAGTTCGGCGGCAGGTTCACCACGGCGAAGGTCGGCGCGACGTTGGTCGCCGAATAGAACTCCTCGGCGAGCGTCGGCGCCCGGAAGCCGGTGCTGACCGTGCCACGCAGGGCGAAGGCCGGGCTGAAGTCGTAGCGCGCCGTCAGCTTGCCGACCGTCGTGTTGCCGAAGTCGCTGTAGTGCTCATAGCGGGCCGCGAGATCCACCTTGAGGTTCTCCACCGGGTTGACCGCCAGGTCGATGTAGCCGGCATAGTTGGTGCGCGAATGGTTGGCCGCGTCGGTCGGCTGGAAGCCCGGATAGGACTGGCCGCCTTCCTTGTAGATCGAGGCCGGGTCTCCGGTGCTGATGTCGTAGGTCTCCTTGCGGGCTTCCGCGCCGAAGGCGACGTTGAGGGGCGAGGCGGCCCCCACGTCGAACGCCCTGGAGACATCCAGGTTGCCCGTCCACTCGGAGCTGACGAACGCGCCGTCGAAGAAGTTGCGCGGGGTCGTGTGCGTGTCGACGAACAGCGAGGAATTGCCCGAATTCAGCGTCGAGATCTCGTTCTTGTCGCGGCCGTAGGTGGTGGAGAGATCCCACGCCCAGTCCGCGACGACGCCCTTCATGCCGCCGGTGACGGAGAAGTCGTCCTCCCTCAG
Source organism: Phenylobacterium sp. (assembly GCF_031360265.1). Taxonomy (GTDB): domain Bacteria; phylum Pseudomonadota; class Alphaproteobacteria; order Caulobacterales; family Caulobacteraceae; genus Phenylobacterium. The sequence continues at coordinate 4,759 of NZ_JANMBF010000196.1, read as the reverse complement.
GGCTTCCCGCGGGTTGAAGCCGTTGGGGAAGGGAATCAGTTCGCCCGGGGTCGTGACGTCCCCGCGGACGCCCAGCACGGTCGAGCCTCTCACCCGCGAGGGCAGCCGGTAGTTCTCGTAGGCCGAGGCCTTGCGGTGGCTGTAGCTGCCGAAGCTGTAGAGCTGGACCTCTCCCAGGTCGTAGCCGGCGTTGTAGAAGCCGCTGTAGATGTTGGACGCGGTGTCGCCATAGATGTGGTTGACCCGGGGATAGTCCGGCGCGTTCTTCACGCCCGCCGCGTCGACCGGGTTGAGGCCGGCCTTCAGCGTGCCGTCCAGGTTGAACAGGCGCCGGTCCGCGCCGCCCTGTTGGCTGAAGTCGTGATAGCGGGTCTCGGCGGTCAGGTTGATGAACCCCTTGTCGCCGAGCGGCAGGCCGATGTTCGCCGACAGGGCGCCGGTGGCCCCGCCGTTCGAATAGTAGGCGCCGCCCGTGCCGCTGATCGACCCGCCGTGGTTGGCGGACTTCAGGATGATGTTGACCACGCCTGCGATGGCGTCCGAGCCGTACTGGGCCGCCGCGCCGTCCTGCAGCACTTCGACATGGTCGATGGCGCCGACGGGGATCAGGCCGAGGTCCGGCGTCGCCGCGCCCTGGAACACGCCCGGGGCGACATGCAGATTGCCGGTGGAGTGGCGGCGCTTGCCGTCAACCAGCACCAGGGTGTTGTTGGGGTTCAGGCCGCGCAGTTGCGCCGACAGGGTCAGCGCCCCGGTGTCGGTGCCGAAGGCCTCGGAATTGAACGACGGCAGGTTCTGCGTCAGGGCCTGGATCAGGTCCGGCTGGCCGACGCGCTTCAGCGCCAGGCCGCCCACCACCTGCACCGGGGCGGCGCTGTCCTCGGCCTTGACGCCGGTCACCCGGGTGCCGGTGACGATGACTTCCGAGACGCCGGCCGTGGCGTCGGCGGCCGCGGCGGCCATGGCGGCCGGTGCGACGAGCGCGGAAAGCACGATCAGGCTTGCGCCCATGTACAGATGTTTCATGACTTCAGATCCTCAATATTGATCGCCTGGACCGGCAGGTCCGGCGCCAGCTCCGCCCTCTCTGCCATCACGGGCGGTGCGAAAGCCGGTCCTATTGGCCGGGGACACCATGTCGGGTCGCCGACTTTGTCAAACCTTGCGACCCGCCGGACGCGGCAATTTGTGACAGTCTTGCATAAAAGCCACAGGCGCCGTTCGCCGACCTGAGCAGATCTTCCCAGGTGATCGCGAACTCGGTTGATGACCAGACGTCTACTCTTGCTCAACATCACCGGTCTTGCGAGTCTGCCCCGGGAGGCCGTCACGCGGCGGCCCGGTCCCCGGGGGCGGTGATCCATGCGCGGCGCGAGTTTTCCAGGTCCAGCCGCCTCGACGGCTCCCGCAGGGCTACGAACTCAGGTCAATTTTTCAGGCGATACCCCCAAATTCCTGTCATCCCGGACGGCCGAAGAGCCGATCCGGGACCCAGAAGGCTTGCGCGGGACGCTGGGTCCCGGCTCTCCAGCCTGCGAGCGCAGGCTTGCGGCCGGGATGACCGAGAAAATTTGCGTTCTGTTAACCCGAGTTCGTGGCCTCGACGGCTCCCGGATGACCATTGACGATTCTTTATTTCCCGAACTATAGAATTCTTAGCGGATCGGGGGAGACCGACATGAGACGTCTGCACGTGAACGTGTCCGACCTTGCGAGGTCCATCCGCTTCCATGAAGCCTGTTCGGACAAGAGCGGGGTGACCGATCCCCCCCGCGTCCGGAGGGAAACCTTCTTCACCCTCGGCGAGGCGACCGCCGACGGCAAGGACGCCTCCAGCGCGGCTATGGCTGCGCCAGCCGAGAGCTCCCTGGCCAGTTGCGCGGGCGCGCCCATGGCCGCCGCCGCCACCTACGGCTGACGCCGCCATGGAACCCCAGACCGCCGTCAGCGCGCTTTCGGCCCTTGCCCATCCTGGCCGGCTCGAGGTGTTCCGCCTGCTGGTCCGCGCGGGCGAGGCGGGGCTGGCCGCGGGCGAGATCGCCAGGGCCACCGGCAGCCTGGCCAACACCCTCTCCACCAACCTTGGCATTCTGGCGGCCGCGGGGCTGGTCACCTCGGCGCGGAACGGGCGGTCCATCATCTACGCCGCCGGCTACGACCGAATGCGCGATCTACTGGCCTTCCTCCTGGAGGACTGCTGCGGCGGCAAGCCCCAGATCTGCGGCCCCCTGGCCGAGATCGCCAGCCGCTGTTGCCAGGCTGAAGCCCGCGCCTGTTGATCCGGAGGCCCGATGTCCGAGCGCACCTACAACGTCCTGTTCCTCTGCACCGGCAATTCGGCCCGGTCGATCCTCGCCGAGGCGCTGCTCGCCAGCCTCGGACAGGGTCGCTTTGTCGCCTATTCCGCGGGGTCGAACCCCAAGGGCGCGGTCAACCCGGGGACCTTTCCCATCGTCGAGCGGCTGGGCTTCTCCCCGTCCCGGTTCCGGTCGAAATCCTGGGATGAGTTCGCCGCGCCCGGCGCCCCGCCGCTCGATTTCGTTATCACCGTCTGCGATGACGCCGCCGGCGAGGTCTGCCCGGTCTGGCCGGGCCAGCCCATGACCGGCCACTGGGGAATTCCCGACCCGGCCGCGGTGACCGGCACGGCGACGGAGATCGCGCTGGCCTTTGCCGAGACCAGCCGCCAGCTGCGCAACCGCATGGAGCTGTTTCTGGCCCTGCCGATCGCCACCCTCGACCGGACGTCCCTGCAAACCCGGATAGGCGAGATCGGCGCAGCAGCCGTCCAGAACGCGCTATGAGGGACGCGAAGGCGCCAGCCGACGCCAGCCTTGAACCTCCCCTGGGACCTTTCACGTTCGCCCGCCGCATCGCCGCCGAGGTCCTGGGCGCGGCCTTGCTGCTGGCCATCGTGGTCGGCTCCGGGATCATGGGCGAGCGGCTGGCCGGCGGCAACACGGCCATCGCGCTGCTCGGCAATACGCTGGCGACCGGCGCGGGCCTAGTGGTGCTGATCACCGTCTTCGGGCCGGTCTCCGGCGCCCACTTCAACCCGGCGGTCACCCTGGCCTTCGCGATCCGGCGTGAGCTTACGGTCAGGCTCGCCCTGGCCTATGTCGCGGCCCAGACCGTCGGCGCCGTGCTCGGGACGTTCATCGCCCACGCCATGTTCGCCGAACCCATTCTGCAGGTCGCGACCAAGCTCCGCGATGGGCCGGCGCAGGCGGGGTCGGAGTTTGTCGCCACGTTCGGACTGCTGGCGACCATCTTGGGAACCCTGCGGTTCCGTCCGGACTTCACGCCCTGCGCGGTCGGTCTCTACATCACCTCGGCCTACTGGTTCACGGCGTCCACCGCCTTCGCAAACCCGGCCGTGACGCTCGCCCGCAGCCTGTCGGACACCTTCGCCGGCATCGCGCCGAGCTCGGCGCCGGCGTTCATCGTCGCCCAACTGGCGGGGGCCGTGGCGGCCGTCCTGACCTTCGGCTGGCTCCTCGATGCCCGACGCGCCTGACGCCTCCGCGGACACTCCGGGCGCGCGTCAGCCGCGCCCGCGGTACGGGGCCACGCCCTGGTCGGGCAGCCACAGGCCATCCGGCGGCGCGCCGCTCTGCCAGAACACGTCGATCGGGATGCCGCCGCGCGGGAACCAGTAGCCGCCGATGCGCAGCCAGCGCGGCTCCGCCACGGCGACCATGCGCCGTCCGATCGCCACCGTGCAGTCCTCATGAAACGCGCCGTGGTCGCGGAACGACCCCAGATAGAGCTTCAGCGACTTGGACTCGATCAGCCAGTCGCCCGGCGCATAGTCGATCACCAGGTGGGCGAAGTCCGGCTGGCCGGTCACCGGGCAGAGCGAGGTGAACTCCGGCGCCGTGAACCGCGCCAGATACAGCGTATCGGCCTGCGGGTTGGCCACGCGCTCCAGCACCGCCGCCTCGGGGCTGGAAAAGCCCCGCGCCGCGTGGCCGAGCTGGGTCAGTCGGGTCTCGTCCATGCCGGCCGCTTTAGCCCCGCCGCCCGGCCCCCGCAACCGAGACAGCCGCCTCGCGAGCGGCTATCAGGCTTACAGGGCCTACAGGGCTTAAAGGGAGGCGAGCATGGCCGTCGGCGGATTTCAGGACTTCGTGGTGGTTGTCACCGGCGCCTCGACCGGTCTCGGCCGGGCCATCGCCATCGAGACCGCGCGCCAGGGCGCCGCGACCGTGGTGGTCAACTACGCCCGCAGCCGCGATGAGGCCGCTGAGACCGCCAGGCTGGTCGAGGCCGAGGGCGCCCGCGCCGTGGTCGTGCAGGGCGACGTGGCCTCCGACGCCGACTGCCGCGCGATCGCCGCCGCCGCGGCGCCCTTCGGCCGCATCGACGCCCTGTTCAACAACGCCGGGACCACGCGCTTCGCCAACCACGCCGACCTCGACGCCGTCTCCGCCCAGGACTTCCTCGACCTCTATGCGGTCAACGTCATCGGCGCCTACCAGATGGTCCGCGCCTGCCGCGCCCTGCTGGAAGCCGCCCCCCAGCCGGGCGCCGTGGTCAACACCGCCTCCATCGCCGGCGTCACCGGCATCGGCTCCTCGATCCCCTACGCCGCCTCCAAGGGCGCCTTGACCACCATGACGCTCTCGCTGGCCCGCGCCCTGGCCCCGAAGATCCGGGTCAATGCGGTCTGCCCGGGCTTCATCGACACGCCCTGGTTCGGCAAGGGCCTGCCCGACGCCGCCGTCGACCGCATCCGCGCCAACGCCGCGGCCGGCAC
>NZ_JANMBF010000154.1:0-4458 GCF_031360265.1 Phenylobacterium sp. | reverse complement strand
GTCACGACGATGTCGTGCACGGATGCGGTGGTGCCAGAGGTCCAGAACTGGATCGCGTCGGGATGGTCGCCCGCCTTGGGCGCGAAGTCGGTGAAGGTGTTGCCGGTGATGGTGATGTTCGAGGTCCCGCCCCCGTGCATCCCGTCCGACTGGATGTTGTGCAGCTTGTTGCCGGAGAGCAGCACCGTGTCGCTGTTGATGTAGCTGATGCCGGTCCCGATATTGTGGATCTCGGAATGGGTGACGCTGACGTTCTTGCTGTCGCGGATCAACATCGCGTTGCCGTCGACGGTCGCCGAGGCGTGGATATTGAGGTGGTCGAAATGGATATTGGTGTCAGACCCGAGCGTTACGGCGTAGGCGCCTTCAGCTTTCGGCGTCAGCTCGATATTGGTGAACGTCAGGTTGGAGCTGTTCGTCAGGGTGATGCCGGCGATCACAGCCGGGTTACCAGGATCCTGGGACGTTATCGTCACCGTGTCGGCGGGATTGGCGCCCGCCATGCTGAACATCGAATAGGTCCCGGGCGCGAGCAGGATCGTGTCCCCGGGCAGGGCGGCCTTGATCGCCGACCAGAGACCGTCGGAGGTGTCAACGACCACAGGGGCCGCGGGGGCGGGTGCAACGGGAACGATTGAATCTGGCACCGACTGAAATCTCCCGAACGCCGCGACCATACGTCATCTGCGCAGGCTACGTTACCTCTACGGGCCCTAAGCAGAGATTAGCACAGCCGTGTGGCTGGAAAATGAATATCTCGGCACTCCGGCTTGAGCGTCCACGGCTCCGCAGGCGCACGCCCCGCAGCAACGTCCATGCGCCGACCTTCGGCCCGGGCGTCGCGAGGCGAACGCGGAAGCCCAGGGGGATCCTGGCAGCGCGCCGCATTTAGAACCAACTGCTGGAACTGGACCAGATCGACGAGGCGATGGGGTCGAAGGTCTCCGGAGGAACAACCGCCGTGACCAGCCCCTGCGGGTGCAGCCAGTGGTCCAGAACCGTAAGGTCGCCCACCGGCTGGAGTATGATCGTCGTGTTGTCGTGGCTGTTCAACCCGACATTATCTTTCGCAAGCGCAAAGGTTGTCGCCTGATTGTAGTCCAGAACGCCGCTCGTGATCTTGCTGAGATAGATCCACGAATTCATGTCCTTGTAGCCCTGGACGAGGTTGCCCTCGATCTTGGCGTTGGAGGCATCGGCGACGAAGATGCCGTTGTACATGCCGCCCACCACCGCATTGCCGGTGATCGTCACGGTCTTGTATTCCAGCATCTTCTCGTTCCCGAGGAAGATACCCTGCATGACGCCGCCGGCGCCGCGGGTGATGATGTTGTCGGTCACGACGATGTCGTGCGCCGACGCGGTGGTTCCCGTCGTCCAGAACTGGATGGCGTCGGGGTGGTCGCCCGGCTTGGGCGCGAAGTCGGTGAAGGTGTTGCCGGTGATGGTGATGTTCGAGGTCCCGCCCCCGTGCATCCCGTCGGACTGGATGTTGTGCAGCTTGTTGCCAGACAACATCACCGTGTCGCTGTTGATGTAGCTGATGCCGGTCCCGATATTGTGGATCTCGGAATGGGTGACGCTGACGTTCTTGCTGTCGCGGATCATCATCGCGTTGCCGTCGGCGGTCGCCGAGGCATGGATATTCACATGGTCGAAATGGATATTGGTGTCCGCCGCCAAGGTAACGGCGACGCCGCCAACCGCCTTCGGGGTCACCTCAATGTGGCTGAAGGTCAGGTTGGAGCTGCTCGTCAGGGTGATGCTGGCGATCACGGCGGGGTGGCCAAGATCCAGCGAGGTGATCGTCACCATGCCGTTCGGGTTCATCCCGGTCATGCTCATGGCGGTATAGTTGCCGGGCGTGAGCAGAATCGTGTCGCCGGCGTGCGCCACCTTCACTGCTGACCAGAGACCGTCGGACGTACTGACTGTCGTAATCAAGGCGCTACTCCAGTATCAACTCGCGCCGCTCACCGGATTGGATCGCTAGCACAGGAACAACTTGAGCAGCAGTCTTATGTAGTCTGAATTTCCAGACCTATAACAGAAGGGGTTAACATACTTTAATATCTTAGATCATCTATTACTACTTGTTGTTAAGCTAACCAAAGCATTCACCATGCACACGACTTTGGCGCACCGGAACGACTACGTCAGGGACCATCTGTGGCCCGCCGCGGGCAGTCGCGGACAATGCGGCAGGCGACGCGGCTGGCCCTGTTCTCTGATCTTTAAGGTCTCTGATCTACTCGCACGGGGCTGGGCGGGCGGTCGCGCGGGCGGCCTCAGGAGACGAGCAGCGTGACGTCAACACCGTCCGGCGGCCCTCGCAAAGACGCGGCCTCGCGCCGCAAGGCCACGGCCCCGCGGCTGTCCGTCGTCGCGCCCTGCTACAATGAACAGGACACCCTGCCGGCCTTCATGGACCGGATGCAGGCCGCCTGCGAAGCCGCGGTCGGCGCGTCCTACGAGATCGTCCTGATCAATGACGGGTCCCGCGACGACACATGGAAGATCATCCAGGCGTTCGCGGCGTCCCGACCGGGCGTCGTGGGCATCAACCTGGCGCGCAACCACGGCCACCAGCTGGCGGTCAGCGCGGGACTGAAGCTCACCCGCGGCGACTGGGTTCTGGTGATCGACGCCGACCTGCAGGACCCGCCCGAACTGCTCGCCGAGATGCTGCGCGCGGCGGCCGAGGGCTTCGACGTGGTCTATGGCCGCCGCAGAACCCGCGCCAGTGAAAGCCGCTTCAAGCTGGCCACCGCCAGCCTGTTCTACCGTCTGCTGGGCTCGGTCTCGGATGTGGATATCCCGCAGGATGTCGGTGACTTCCGGCTGATCTCGCGGCGGATCGCCGAGCGGTTGAACGCCATGCCCGAGCAGGACAGGTTCATTCGCGGCATGGTCGCCTGGCTGGGCGGACGTCAGACCGAGCTCCTCTACGACCGAGATGCGCGCTACGCCGGCGAGACCAAATATACGCTCAGCAAGATGCTTCGCCTTGCGGTCGCGGGGCTGACCGGGTTTTCCACCGCGCCGTTGAATTTCGCGGTCGTCCTGGCCCTGGCCGGAACCCTGATCGGCGTGGCGATCTTTCTCTATGCGTTTGTCGGCTACTTCTTCGGCCGCGCCGCGCCCGGCTGGACCAGCCTGGCGCTGATCAGCGTGTTTTTCGGCGTCGGCCAGCTCGGCTGCCTGGCCATTGTCGGCGCCTACCTCGGGCGCGTCTATATGCAGGTCAAGGGTCGGCCGCTCTATCTTATCGACGAGATCGTCGCCTCGCGGGACCTGGCCGCGCCGGCCGACCCGACGAAAACGCCCGCCTGACCGCTACTTCGGGCGCTCGGCCGCGGCCGGCTCATAGCCCGCCGAGTATCGGATCGTCGCGGCCTTGCCCAGGGCGTCGACGGCGGCGCGGACAGCCTCCTGGGTGCGTTCCTGACGAAGGGCGCCTTCGGCGTAGGTTGTCGCCGCGCTTCCGACCAACGGGGTGGCCGTCGACTTGGCGATCTGGTTGAAGATCATGGACTTCGCCTGCCCCTGAACCACGAACACCTCGTTCTCCGGCAAGGCCGCCGTGGACTTCAGCAACTGCGGACTGGCGGTCAGCGTATCCAGGGTCGCGACGCCTTCCTGGTACGGCGTCTTTTCGACATCGAAGAGGTGCTTGATTTCCGCAAGGGTGTTCAGCGGCTTGAAGCGTTCGAAGTCGCTATTGGCCGGCGTCGCCACGACCTGGTTTATCAGCATGATCCGGCGCTGGGCGAACTTCTCGGGGTGGGCGGCGACATAGGCCTGCACCTCGGTCGCACTGGGCGCCGCCACCGCCTCGGCGATGCTGCTCTGATACCCCTGTTCCAGCAGGCTTTCCTCTCCGCGCCTCAGGGATGAGAGGAATATCGGTGACTTGTCGAGGCCGCGCTCTCTCGCCTTGGCCGCCATCAAGCGCCGGGCGATGATCCGACCGAGCGCCTGGTCCCGCACCTTGGCGTCGCCCTCGCGCGCGCCCATCACCTCATATTCCTGGCGCAGATCCTGGAGCGTGATCGGGACACCCGAGACCATGGCCACCACCTCGGTCGGCGATGCCGCCCCGGTCGGTGTCGCCGCCGCCGCGGACGACCCGAGCGCCAGGCACAGGGCCAAAGCGGCGAGATGCATCGGATGGTTCTTGTGCAAGCTTTGCCCCTTCATCGCCGGCGGGCGGCGGTCCCTGAAATACGGCGCGCGCCGATATATCCCGGTGGCGACACCCGCTATTTTAGAGAACCCCGTTGGGACCGGCGAGCGGAATCTGCCGGGCGGCGCGCGGTCAGTAAGCGCGCGGATCCTTGAAGATGAGCGGGACGGTGCGGACCAGGATGGCCAGATCGAGGACGGGGGACCATTCCTCGATGTAGCTGTTGTCGGCGGCCACCCGGTCGCTCATCCCGCGGGTGTCGCCGATCTCGC
>NZ_JANMBF010000149.1:0-12512 GCF_031360265.1 Phenylobacterium sp. | reverse complement strand
GGGGGGGGGTAGGTTTTAGCTTTTTCATGGGTGGGCTTTCTGGATCTGGGAGATTCCGCCGTGAAGAAGTTCTTACTGGCCGGAGCAACAAGCTTAGCCTTGGCCTTAACAGGTGCGGCGCACGCCAATGTAACGCCGACGTTGGTAAGTGTGACGCCCTCCGCCGGAAACTTTCTCTATACATACAAGTTTACGCTCGACAGCGACCAGGGTCTGGTCAGCGGCTCGAAGAGCGCGATCTTCGATTTCGCCGGATACATTCCCGGCAGCGTGACGTCGTCCGATCCGAATTTCGCGGCCGGCACGGAGCTGTTCACCGCCGGATTGCTCACCGACCCGGCGTTCACCGACGATCCGACGATTATCAACCTGATGCTCACCTGGATCGGGGCGCCTTATCGGATAAGCGGCGGACCCTTCCCGGAAACCGACTTCACGCTGACCGCGCTGTCGAAATTTCGGACCACGCGATTTGACGGCTACACCTCCCACGCCGTGAAGAACAACGGCCCGGCGGTCGGCAAAGATACGTTCAACGTCGGACCGATCGCCGTGCCGGTGGGCCCTGGAGTGCCGGAGCCCGCCAGCTGGGCGCTGATGATCCTGGGCTTCAGCGGGGTCGGGGCGCTGATCCGCAATCGTCGCCGTCTTGCGACGCTGGCGACCTAGACGTGATGGTTCTCCGATCCGGCACTGACCTTCAGGGCTAAGGGCCCCGGTGTTCCTGATAGGGTTCACCAGGGCTCTCCGGTCGCAGATCAAGCACGTACCCCTAGCCAAGGCGGGGAGCGCCTTGCTTGCGTTCCTGCCTATCTAATCCGCGAAGCTGTCCTGCAGGATCCGCTCCAGGCCCTCGCGGTCGGTCGCGTCGAAGGCGGCGGGGCGGTCGGAGTCCACGTCGAAGACGGCGATCAGGCGGCCCTCTGCGTCGACCACAGGCACGACGATCTCGCTGACCGAACGGCTGTCGCAGGCGATGTGGCCGGGGAAGGCTTCGACGTCCTCGACCACCTGGGTCTGGCGGCTGCGCGCGGCGGTCCCGCACACCCCCTGGCCAAACGCGATGCGCAGGCAGCCCAGCGTCCCCTGATAGGGGCCGACCACCAGTTCCTCGCGCTTGTCCGGATCGACCACATAGAAGCCGGTCCACAGATAGTGGTCGAAACTGGCGGCCAGCATCGCGGCCACGGTGGCCATCCGCGCGGTGAGGTTCGGCTCGCCCGCCAACACCGCGGCGATCTCTCGGCCCACCTCGGCATAGCGCGCGGCCTTGGCGGCGGGCAGGATCTTGTCGTTGAACGCTTCGGCCATGCGGGCGGTGTAGCCGCCCTGGCGGCGCTGGACAAACCCCCCGGCGCGGCCTTTCTAGGCGACATTCGTTTTGGGGAGCTTCCATGCGTCTTGCCTTGCTCGTCTGCGCGCTCGCCCTGGCCGGCGCGGCGCCCGCGTCGTCCCAGGTCGCCGAGGGACCCTCGAAGGTCTTCCAGGGCCGCGACATCTTCGGCCTGCGCACCGCGTCCGACCCGCAGGTGCGGCCCGATGGCGGGGCGATCGCCTATGTGCGGACCACCCAGGAGATCATGATCGACAACGGCCGGCCGTCGATCTGGCTGGTCGATGCGCAGACCGGCGCGCAGACGCCGCTGGTGGTCGACGAGGCCGCCAACGTCACGCCGCGCTGGTCGCCGGACGGGACCCGGCTGGCCTATGTGACCGCCGGCCCCGGGGGCGCGCAGCTCTACGTCCGCTGGATGGCCGCGGGGCGCTCGGCCCGGGTGACGACGCTGGAGCAGGCGCCCAACGACATCGCCTGGTCGCCGGACGGCAAGACGCTGGTGTTCATCATGCTGACGCTCGATGACGGCAAGCCGCTGGGCCAGCCCCTGGCCCGGCCCGAGGGCGCCAAGTGGGCCGCGCCGTTGAAAGTCATCGAACAGCTGACCTATCGCGCAGACGGCGCAGGCTACCTCAAGCCCGGCTACCGCCACCTGTTCGCGGTCTCGGCCGACGGCGGCGCGCCGCGCCAGCTGACCTTCGGCCGGTTCGATGACGCCGGCCCGATCAGCTTCACCCCGGACGGGAAGGCCGTGCTGTTCGCCACCAACCGCGCCGCCAACTGGGAGCGCGATCCGCAGGAGAGCGAGATCTACGCAGCCGCCCTGGCCGACGGCGCCCTGACCCGGTTGACCAGCCGCATCGGCCCCGACCAGGCGCCCGCCGTCTCCCCCGACGGCTCGAAGATCGCCTATGTCGGCTTCGACGACACGCGCCACCGCGGCTACGAAAACGTCCGCCTCTACGTCATGGACCGCGACGGCCGGAACAATCGCGCGATCACGGCCGGATTCGACAACAGCGTCGGCGCGCCCAGCTGGGCGGCGGACGGCAAGAGCCTCTACGCCCCCTACACCGAACGCGGCGTCGGCAAGGTCGCCCGTATCGGGCTGGACGGAAAGCTGGAGACGGTGGCCAGCGGCCTGGTCCCCGCCGACCTCGACCGGCCCTACACCGGCGGCGACTTTTCGGTCGGCAAGGGCGGCCTCGTGGCCTTCACCATCGGCGACGCCGCGTCGCCGGCCGACATCGCGGTCGCGCGCGGCGGCAGGACCCAGCGCCTGACCCACCTCAACGACGACCTCTTAGCCGGCAAGACCCTCGCCAGGGTCGAGGCGATGCCGGTGGTCTCGGCCTACGACAAGACGCCCATCGACGCCTGGATCGCCACACCGCCGGGCTTCGACCCGACGAAGAAATACCCGCTGATCCTGGAAATCCACGGCGGCCCGTTCGCGGCTTACGGCCCGGTGTTCTCCACCGACGTCCAGCAATATGCCGCCGCCGGCTATGTGGTGGTCTATGGCAATCCGCGCGGCTCGACGTCCTACGGCGAAGCCTTCGCCAATCAGATTGATCGAAATTATCCCAGCCACGACTACGACGACCTGATGAGCATGGTGGACACCGCCATCGCCAAGGGCTTCGTCGATCCGCGGCGTCTCTATGTGACCGGCGGGTCCGGCGGCGGGGCGCTGACCGCCTGGATCGTGGGCAAGACCGACCGCTTCAAGGCCGCGGCCACCCAGAAGCCGGTGATCAACTGGACCAGCGAGGTGCTGACCACCGACGGCTACAATTTCATGGCCGCCTACTGGTTCGGCAAGATGCCGTGGGAGGATCCGCAAGGCTATTGGGCGCGCTCGCCGCTGTCGCTGGTGGGCAATGTAAAGACCCCGACCCTCGTGGTGGTTGGCGAGGACGACCACCGCACCCCGCCCTCGGAGGCCGAACAGTATTTCGCCGCCCTGCAGCTGCGTGGCGTGCCCACGGCGCTGATCCGCGTGCCCGGCGCCTCGCACCACGGCCTGGCCGAGCGGCCCTCGCAATCGGCGGCCAAGGCCAGCGCGATCCTGGCCTGGTTCAATCGTTTCAAGTGACGCCGCCGGCTGACGCGCCGGCGGCGTTCACCAGGTTGTCTCAGGCCGCGGCGGTCGCCGGGCGGCGAGCGCGCAGGCCCGCGCCCACCAGCCCAAGGCCCATCACCAGCATCGCCCAGGTTGCCGGCTCCGGCACCCCGGCCGGGGTGCGCGTGATGTTGCGGAAGACGAAGCTCTCGTCGGTGTAGTTGTAATCCGAGCCGGGGAAGGCCAGGTCCTCGAAACCGACATAGACGCCAGGCGCCACGCCGCCGAGCGCGGGCGTGGCGGTGTAGGCGGTCGAATAGACGTGGTTGTGACCCCCGGCATAGCCGACGCTGTCATAGGCGAGGTTCATCGACGCCAGCGAAAAGGCGTCGAGCCCGCGCGACAGGTTGTGCAGCACGAAGATCAGGCTGTCACCGGCGGTGACCGGCCCGAAGTTGTAGGTGTCGCCCAGTACGGAGGTGTGGTTGTTCAGTCCGAACCCCCCCTGCGCCACGCCGTTCACCAGCACGCCGAGCTCGTTGGTGTAGCCGGCGCTGAAGCCCCCGACGATGGCGGCGGTGAGGTCGCCCGTGGTGGTCGCGGTAAACGCATAGGTCGTGGCGTTGTAGGCGCCGGCGGCCGGATAGGGAATGAGATCGGCGGCGCTCGCCGCGCCGGCGCTGAGCGCCAGAGCCATGGCGACGGAGGCCAACCGGGAAATCTTACGCATTCGAATGTCCTGACGATGAAGCCACTAAGGGCGCGCATCCGGCCCGAACGACGCCAACGGAGCAACCTCCCGGTTCCGGGAGGGTGCGCCGAGGTGGGAGCGGCGCCTACAGCAGCGAGCCCTTGCCGCTGGTGACTTCGGAATAGCGATGGACGCGGACGGCCATCACCAGGCCGAAGCCCACCATCACGGTCAGCATCACCGTCCCGCCGTAGGAGAGCAGCGGCATCGGCACCCCCACCACCGGCGCCAGGCCCATCACCATCGAGCCATTGATCAGCACATAGAGGGCGAAGGTGGCGGTCACCCCGGCCGCCGCCAGCCGGCCGAAATGGCTGTGGCTCAGATAGGCGGTCCGCAGCGCCATGAAGATCACCGCGGCGTAGAGCACTAGGATCGCGGCGCAGCCGACGAAGCCGAACTCCTCGGCCAGGGTGGCGAAGATGAAGTCGGTCTGTTTCTCGGGCAGGAAGTTCAGCTGGCTCTGCGAGCCCAGCCCATAGCCCTTGCCCAAGAGGCCGCCGGAGCCGATGGCGATGCTCGACTGCAGGGTGTGATAGCCGGCGCCGGACGGATCGGCCTCGGGATTGAGGAAGGTGGTGATCCGCTGCCGCTGGTAGTCGTGCATGGCGAAGAAATAGACCAGGGGCGCCATGACGGTCGCGCCGACGACGCCCGCGGCGATGACCCGCCAGGAGAGGCCGGCCAGCACCACCATCACCGCGCCGGTGAGCAGCATCAGGATGGCGGTGCCCAGGTCCGGCTCCTTGGCGACCAGCGCCACCGGGGCCACGATCAGGATCGCCGGGATCAGCAGCCACCAGGAGAGCTGGGCGCTCTTGCCGGACAGGCCGTGGTAGAAACGACCCAGCGCCAGCACCAGGCCGATCTTCATGATCTCCGACGGCTGGATGGTGACCGGTCCGGCCTGCAGCCACCGCTGCGCGCCCAGGGCGTGGTGCCCCACCAGATCGACGGCGATCAGCAGCAGGAAGCCCATCCCGTAGATCGGATAGGCCAGGGCGAACCAGACCCGCAGATCGATCAGGCTGAGCACGATCATGATCGCGAAGAACAGCGCGAACCGCATCAGGTGCGCCGCCGCCCACGGGGTCCAGGAGGACCCGGCGATGGAGAACAGCATCACCGCCCCCGCGCCGGCGATGAGGCACAGGGTCAGGCAGAAGATCCAGTCGATCTCCCCGATCTTGACGATCAGCCGGTCGCGCTCGCCGGGACGTGTCAGGGCCGAGACGGTCATTGGGCGGGAACCTGCTGGGCGGGGTCGGGCGTCGGCGGATCGACCACGTCGGGATCGCTGCTGACCGGCGGCGGTTCGGGGATCGGCAGCGGCTTTTCCACCCGGGCGCGGATTTCCGGGTCCTTCAGCAGGGCCACCCGCAGGATCTCGCGAGCCCGCGGCGCCGCGGCGCCCGCGCCGAATCCGCCATGCTCGACCAGCACGCTGACCGCATAGCGCGGGTCGTCATAGGGCGCGAACGCGATGAACCAAGCGTGGTCGCGGTATTTCCACTCCCCTTGCGTGCCATGGACCCCATGGCCCGTGGAATAGTTGAACGCCTGGGCGGTCCCGGACTTGCCGGCCATCTTGATGTCGCCCAGCCCCATGTCGCCGAGGCCGGCGGCGGTGCCGACCGTGGTCACCGCGGCCATCGCGGCGCGAACGAAGTCTATGTTCTGGCGGGCGAAGGGCAGATCGCCGAAGGCCGCGCCTGACGGCTGGGCGACCCCGCCAATGGAGCGGATCAACCGCGGGTGCAGCGCCTTGCGCCCGTTCGCCAGACGCGCGGCCTGCACGCACAGCTGCAGGGGATTGAGGTGGGTATAGCCCTGGCCGATGCCCATGCTGGGCGTCTCGCCGGGATGCCAGACCGGGTCCTTCTTGAACGCGCGGCGCTTGTAGGCGGTATCGGGCACCAGTCCCGGTTTCTGACCGGGGATGCCGATGTCGAAGATCTCGCCCAGCCCGAACTCGCGCGCCACCTTGGCGATCTTGTCGGGTCCCAGGGTCAGAGCGCACTGGTAGAAATAGATGTCGCAGGAATGGGCGATCCCGCCGGTCAGGTCCAGCGCCCCATGGGCCTTGTCGCAATGCCAGACCCTGCCGCCCCAGGCCCAGGCTCGGTTGCAGACATGCACGGTCCTGGGGTCGTAGCCGTTCTCCAGCGCCGCCAGCGCCACGATGGTCTTGAAGGTCGAGCCGGGCGGATAGGTGGCGGTCAGCGCCTTGTTGAACAACGGCTTGCGCTCGTACTGGGCCAGCGCCGCGTACTCCGCACCCGTCAACCCGCGAACGAAGCGGTTGGCGTCGAAGCTTGGGCCGGAGAACAGGCACAGGATGTCGCCGTTGCGACAGTCCATCATCACCGCGGCGCCGGACTGGTCGCCGAACACCTCCATGGCGCGGTTCTGGATGTCGGCGTCCAGCGTGAGCACGATCTCCTTGCCGGGGATCGCCTTGATGTCGCCGGCCGGGTCGGTGGAGACCTCGTGGCCACTGGCGTCGACCTCGACCTTCTGGGCGCCGGGCTTGCCGCGCAGGACCAGGTCGAAGGCCTGCTCGACGCCCTGCCGGCCGATCCGGAAGCCGGGGTTCAAGAGTATCGGATCGGCGTTGGGGCCGGTCGTCGTAAGGTCCGAGCGGTTGACCTTGGCCACATAGCCGATCACGTGGGCGAAGGCCCCGCCATAGGGATAGACCCGCACCTCGCCCATGTCGGCGGTGACGCCGGGCAGTTCCGGCGCGCGGATATTGATGGCGCTGAACTGCTCCCAGCTCATGTCCTCCATGATCTGCACGGGGGACTTGCGCGGCGCGTTGGATATCTCCCGCAGCAGGCGGGTCTGGCGGGCGTCGTCCAGCGGCACGAACTCGGCCAGGGTCTTCAGCGTCGACTGCGGATCGATCCCCTTGTCCTTGGCGACCATTAGCCGGAAGTTCGGGCGGTTGGAGGCCAGCACCACGCCGTTGCGATCGACGATCAGGCCGCGCGGGGGCGGCGTCATCTTGAAGTTGAACTGGTTGGAGGCCGACAGCTTTTCGTAGCGCTGCGTCTCGATCAGCTGCAGATGCGCCAGCCGTCCGCCCAGCGCCAGCACGCCGACGCCCACGAACCCGCCCAGCAGGAACGCGCGGCGGTGAAAAACCCCCTGCCGCTCGTTGACCTCGGCGAAGAAGATGGACGGCTCAGACATTTCCCGTCCCTACCGGAACCGCACGTCGGCGTCTTCGAAGAGCTCGATCAGCCGCTCGGCGAAGGGATAGAGCACGATTGTGGCCAGGAATTGCCAGGCCACCGGGACCAGGCCGGGCGCCGACTTGGAATCCAGCATGGCGAACAGATAGCCCGCCACCATGGCCGTGGCGGTGACCACCCCATACCAGCCCCACAGGATCGCCCGGTTCTGCCCGGCCACCATGCTGCGCCCGGCCAGCGCCGCGCCATAGGCGATCAGCAGGCAGAGCGCCCAAAGGCCCAGCGGCCCGCCCCAGTAGAGGTCGAGGAACAGGCCCATGGCCAGCACCCCGAAGGGCGCCAGCACCGAGGGGCGGATCACCGCCCAGGCGAAGACCGCGGCCATCGGAAAGATCGGCTCGGGAAGCTGCAGGCCGAACGCGCGAAGGGGCAGGCCGAACAGCAGCGTGGCGGCCACGGCCTGCAGCATCGGCACGCCCAGCCAGCGCCAGGGCTGAAGCGGTCGCGCGGCGCTCATCGCGGCGCCGCATCTGGCGCCGGCGCGATCTTGGCCGGTCCGGGGGCTGGCTTGACCGCCGGACCAGGCGCAGCGGCGCCCGGCGGGGTAGCGGCCAGGGCCTGGGCGCCCAGGGTCGGCGGCGGCGGCGGCATCAGGTTCAACTCCCGCTGGTTCAGCACCTGGGTGAAGTCCTCGAACAGCAGGATACGCACGAAGTCGATGGCCGCGCGGTCGGAGGCCAGCACCGCGCGCCAACGCCCGTCCAGGCCCTTCACGGCCGTCCCGACCGGCAGGCCGCGCGGCAACACCCCGCCATCGCCGGAGGTCAGCAGCCGGTCGCCTTCGCGGATCGGATCGCGGCCGCGCAGATAGTCGAGCCGGGGATTGGGTCCGCCATCCCCGGTCAGGATCGCGCGCGCGTTGGTGCGGTCGATCATCACCGGCGTGCGCGAAGCGATGTCGGTCAGCAGCAGCACCCGGCTGGCCCCTGTGGTCACGCCGATCACCCGGCCGACAAGCCCGTTCTCGCTCATCACCGGATTGCCGGGCTTGACCCCCTTTTCCTTGCCGGCGTTGGCCAGGCGGGTGTCGGCGAAGGGGCCTCGGCTGTCGCTGACGATGCGGGCGGCCACCATGGGGATCGGCGGGTCGGTCTTCAGCCCCAGGACCGTGCGGTAGCGCTCGTTCTCATCCTTCAGGGCGATGGCGACGTCGCGCCACTGGCGCATGTCCTTGAGCTGGCGCCGCAGGTCGTTGTTCTCCGCGACAGCGCCGAAATAGCCGCGCACCACGTCGACGCCATCGCCCAACCAGCGTCCCGGCGTCGCCAGCGCGTCGCCCACCGGCGCCAGCACCGTGTCGCTGGCGCGGCGCGTCGCGCCATAGGCTTCCGCCTTGAACGTCTCGCGACGGTCCGACACCAGTATGGCCGCGGCCGCGACGATGGCGACGATCAACGCGATCGCCGCCGCCCAGGTCAGCGGGACCTTCAGTTCACCGAGCGGATTGTCCCTGAAGGACACTTGGGCCTCGTTCCAGCGATGTCGCGACGGCCCCCACCGCGCGGCGACTCAAATCCCGCCTAGGCTAGCGTGGATTCCAGCACGCCCTTCATCCATTTCGGATGTTCGAGCACCTTGCCGCAGCCCAGCGCGACGCAGCTCAGCGGGTCGTCGGCCACGGTCACCGGCAGGCCGGTGTGGTCGCGGATCTCGGCGTCAAGACCGCGCAGCAGGGCCCCACCGCCGGTCAGCATGATGCCCTTGTCGGCGATGTCGGAGGCCAGCTCCGGCGGGGTGGCTTCCAGCGCCATCTTTACCGCATCGACGATCTGGCCGACCGGTTCGGAAAGCGCGTCCGACGCCTGCTTCTCGCTGATCCGCACTTCGCGCGGCACGCCCTGCATCAGGTCCCGACCCTTGACCTCGATGGACAGGCCCTCGCCGTCGGCCGGCGCGCGAGCCGTGCCGATCTCCTTCTTGATCCGCTCGGCGGTGGTCTCGCCGATCAGCAGGTTATGGTTGCGGCGCATGTAGGAAATGATCGCCTCGTCCATCTTGTCGCCTCCGACCCGGACCGAGCGCGAATAGACGATGCCCGACAAAGACAGCACGGCCACCTCGGTGGTGCCGCCGCCGATATCGACGACCATCGAGCCGGTGGGTTCGTGGATCGGCAGGCCCGCGCCGATCGCCGCGGCCATGGGCTCATCGATCAGGCCCACGCGCCGGCCGCCGGCGTTCAGGCAGCTGTCGTTGATCGCGCGCCGCTCCACGGCGGTCGCTCCGGACGGCACGCAGACGATGACCTTGGGATTCACAAAGCCCTTGCGGTTGTGAACCTTGCGGATGAAGTACTTGATCATCTCCTCGGCGACCTCGAAGTCGGCGATGACCCCATCGCGCATGGGCCGGATGGCTTCCATGTGGCCGGGGGTGCGGCCCAGCATCTGCTTGGCCTCTATGCCGACGGCGTGGACGATCTTGCGGCCGCCGACGTTGCGCAGCGCCACCACTGAAGGCTCATTCAGCACGATCCCCTTGCCCTTCATGTAGATCAGGGTGTTGGCGGTGCCGAGGTCGATGGCGATGTCGTTGGAGATGGCGCCGAAGAGCGAAGAGATCATGGAGGGCCCTGAAGACTGGGGGCTGGAAGAAGGGGCGGTCCCGCCGAAAAGGTCGAAACAGCCCCGCCTGCGCTGAAGCTCGCGACGCGTCGTTTCGAGTTACCGGGTGACTTGGGCATCCCTGCCCTGCCCTCCGGTCGAATTCAAGGCATAAAGAGCCGGGTGCGACGTCGCGGCGCCGGTGACCGTCGTCGGCCCGGCGACAACCCGCGCCTACTCCACCGCCAGGATGACGTGCGAGGCCTTGATCAGGGCCGTGACGGGCGCGCCCTCGGCGAGGGCCATTGCCTCGGCGCTGGCCCGCGTGACGGTGGCGGTCAGGGTCTTGCCCTCAGCGATGCGCAGCGTGATCTCGCTGGAGACGGCGCCGTCGTGTCGCGCGGCGACGACGCCGTCGACCTGGTTCCGGGCCGAGGTCACGATCCCGTCACCGCGGGCCAGAATCACGAAACTGGATTTGATCAGGGCGATGGCCGGGCGGCCGACCGACAGGCCCAGTGCGGCGACGCTGTCGCGGGTGACGATGGCGGTGATCCCGACGCCAGAGGCGACAGCCAGGCCGACCTCGGCGTTGACGGCGCCGTCGGTGACGCGGGTGACGGTTCCACGCAGGGCGTTGCGCGCGCTGGTCCGCAGGCCGAGGCTCCAGATCAGACCGCCGACCTCGCCCGGCGAATGGCGACCGTCGGCGGCGGCGCCCAGACCCCGCTCAAGGCGGCCCATGACCGCGCCCAGTTCCGCCTCGACGCGCTCGAAGGCGGCGATCACCGAGCGACCTGATGCGGTCAGCTGCGCCGCGCCGCCCTGGTGGCCACCGGCCTGAGCGGTGACCAGCGGGGTCTCGAAGAGGTTGTTCAGCGCCTGCACGGCGTCCCAGGCGGCCTTGTAGCTTAGGCCGACGTGCTGGGCCGCCGCGCGAATCGAGCCGAGTTCGCCCAGCGCCCGCAGCAGCGCGATCCGTTCGGCGCCGACGCGCGGCCCCTCGCCGCGGCGCAACGACAGGGCGGCATTGAGCAGATCGGAGGCGGCCATGGCCCGGTTTAGTCCGCTACGACGCCCCGCGGCAAACATGAACGCTCAGCCGAGGGCGGTCATCATCACGCCGGCCGCCGCCAGCGCGCCGCCCAGCATCTGGCGAACCGTCAGCCGTTCGCGAAACAGGCGCCGCCCGACCGCCGCGGCGAGGGGGCCCTCGATGACACCGACGGCGCGCACCTGGCCCGCGGGGGCAAGCGCCAGGGCGGAGAACCAGCAGGCCGAGGCCGCCGTGCCGAACACGCCCGCGCCCAGCGATGTCCGCCACGACGCGCCGACCGCACGCAGGGCGTCGGGCCGGATCACCCCCAGCAGCAGCACCATCACCAGCGACTGCAGCGCCTGGGCGACGCAGAGCGCGGCCATGGCGGAGTAGATCGGATGCGCCGGCTCAAGCGCCAGCCCCGCCTGGCGATAGCCGTTCAACGCCACGGCGAACGAGAGCCCCGAAGCCAGGCCATAGAGCGAGCCCGCAGCGACGCCGGCCGCGCGCGCCCGGGTGGGCCAGGACAGGGACAGCAGCGCCAGCGTCGTGATCGCAAGCCCCGCCCACTGGACGGCGCTCAGCCGATCGCCAAACGCGAAATAGCCGATCAGCGCGCCCAGCGGCAGCGAGGATTGCTGCATGAAGGTCGCCACCGCGAAGCCCGAGCTGCGCATGGCCATCAGCAGGGCCGCCGTCGCCGCGACCTGGCTGACCGCCCCGGCGGCGACCGCCACCAGGAATCGGGGGGAAAGGTGCGGGTCGGCCGCCGGCGTCGCCAGGGCCACGCCAGCGAAGATCAGCAGGGAGAACGGCAGGCCGAACAGGAAGCGGACCAGGGTCGCGCCCCAGGGACCCGCGTCACCCACCAGTCCCCGCTGCAGCACGTTGCGCGCCACCTGCAGCGGTGCGGCCGCGACCGTGAGGAAGATCCAGAGCATCGCACAAATTGAGGGTGTGGGCGGCTAAAACCCCGAGGCGATCGCCTTGGGCGCGGACTTTTCCTTGCGCGCCGTCAGGTTGTTGAGCGCGTTGACGTAGGCCTTGGCCGACGCCGTCAGCGTGTCGGTGTCGGCGGCCTGGCCGGTGGCGATCCGCCCGTCCTCTTCCAGCCGTACCGAGACCTGCGCCTGGGCGTCAGTTCCCTCGGTCACCGCATGCACCTGGAACAGCCGCAGGATGGCCTCGTGCGGGGCGACCTTGTGGATGGCGTTGAACACCGCGTCGACCGGGCCGTCGCCGGTGGCGTTGGCCGAGGTCTCCGCCCCGTCGATGGTGACGGTCAGGAAAGCCTCCTGCGGCCCCTCGGTGCCGGCGATCACCCGCAGGGTCTTCACCTGGATGCGGTCGGAGCCCGAGGCCAGGGCGTCGTCGACCAGGGCCACGATGTCGTCGTCGAATACGTGCTTCTTCTTGTCGGCCAGGTCCTTGAAGCGCTGGAACGCCTCATTGAGCGCGTTCTGACCCAGCTCGTAGCCGAGCGTCCGCAGCTTCTCGCGGAAGCCCGCGCGGCCGGCGTGC
>NZ_JANMBF010000113.1:0-21719 GCF_031360265.1 Phenylobacterium sp. | reverse complement strand
TTGAGAAGAAGCAGCGATCGAAGGCGTTGAAGAAGGGCAGCCACCGGTCCGTGCCCAGCGCCGCCTCGGCCGCCGCCCCGAACGCCACGCCCAGCCGATAGGCGCAATCGGCCATGTCGGAGAGCTGTCGGCTGCGGGGATTGAGGCTGGTCATGGTTTAGAACAGAGATAGAACATATGAAGCCCGTTGTCAAGGCCGGGCGGTCGAAAATCGTCGATATCCGCTCATTGCCGGTGCGGTGATTTTTCACATCCGACCCGTCGCGGGCATCTAGCTAGCAGGTCTGGCGACCGCCAATTGTTCCGATCGAGAACGACAGGTACGTTCCTCAAATGTTAACTCGTCCCATTGAAGCGACGAATGCATCGCGCATCCAAAAGGTGCGGGCAGTGCTGCTTGGCTTGTGGTCGCCGAAAGGCTTGGCAGAACAGGTAGCGCGGGACTGGCCAGGGAAAGCCACGGGCGAAGCCTTCGTCCTGTACTGGCGAGCACGAATGCTGACGTGGGCGTCGGGCTCGATTGGCTTCGCAATTGTCGCGGTCGGTCTGATTGCGTCGTTTGCTGAATATCGGACCACCACTGTGATTTTGGCCGGGTTCGCGATAGTTGCGGCGGAGGTCGCGGTGTTGCACGGGTTCCGGCTCTGGATGCTGTTCAAGATTGGGGGCTGGAGCCGGCGAGGCGCCGAGCCAGTCCGCCGAACTGAACAGCCCATGAAATTCTGGATATGGGCAACGGCCAGTAGCGGCATCCTGGCCATCTTAGTCTCCGGAGCAGGTCTTCTCCTTTGGACCTTGATCTCTGGACTTTCGCGGAATGCGGTTTGAGGCGTGTCGGGTACCGGTCCGCTTTCTCCTGTCGCAGACTTCCGAGTGGTCTGGGTTGCGGCAGGCGCAGTCTAAGCCACAGGTCGGCTTCCGAGATCTGGCTCACTCTCTCCGGAAGACCGTCATCCCCGGGCTTGTCCCGAGGACCCATAAACACTGAAGCTGAAGGTGGGCCTGGGCGAGGCCGCGCGCTTACGGTGACTCAGGCGCGTATGGGTCCCCGGGACAAGCCCGGGGATGACGAGCGGGTGGGTGGATGGGCTTCAACCCCCTCCGTCTCGAGGCTGCGCCTCGAGCCACCTCCCCCTCAATCGGGCTTCGCCCTGGGGGAGGACCTGGGCGCCTCAGTAGGCGAAGCTGTCGAACACCTGGCTGACGTCGCCGGCCCAGGGGCCGTTGTAGAGGTCCAGCAGGCGCTCGGCCTGGGTGATCCCGCTGTCGGCGATCTCGTCGAGCTGGGAAAGGTAGTTGGTCTCGTCGACCATGCCGCCGGAGAGCCGGTTGCGGCGCTTCAGGCCCTGGCGGGCGATGGCCAGCATGTCCTTGGCGACGTCCTGCACCGAGCGGCCGGCGATCTCGGCTTTCAGGCCCACGCGCGCCACGTCGGCGCGCAAACGCTCATGATCCTCGATCTTCCAGGACTTGCAGAGATCCCAGGCGGCGGCCAGGGCAGCGCTGTCGTAGAAGATCCCCATCCACAGCGCCGGCAGGGCGCAGAGCGCGCTCCACGGCCCGGAGTCCGCGCCGCGCATCTCCAGGTACTGCTTCAGCCGCACCTCGGGAAAGATCGTCGTGGTGTGGTCGGCCCAGTCCTTGATCGACGGCCGTTCGCCCGGCAGTTCGGCCAGCTTGCCGTCCATGAAGTCGCGGAACGAGCGGCCGGACAGGTCGATGTAGCGGTCGCCCCGCTTGGCGAAATACATCGGCACGTTCAGCGCATAGTTGGCGTAGGTCTCGAAGCCGAACCCGTCGGCGAAGACGAAATCCAGCATGCCCGTGCGATCGGGGTCGGTATCGGTCCAGACGTTGGCCCGTGCCGACAGAAAACCGGACGGCTTGCCTTCCTTGAACGGCGAATTGGCGAACAGCGCCGTGCACACCGGCTGCAGCGCCAGGCTGACCCGGAACTTGGCCACCATGTCGGCCTCGGAGCCGAAGTCGAGGTTGGCCTGCACGGTGCAGGTGCGGAACATCATGTCCAGGCCCATGCCGCCGACCTTGGGCATGTACTCACGCATGATCTTGTAGCGGCCCTTGGGCATCACCGGCACCTGGTCGCGCCGCCACTCAGGCGTATAACCCAGGCCCAGGAAACCGACCCCGAGCTCGTCGGCGACGGTCTTGACCTCGGTCAGGTGCTGACCGGTTTCCTCGCAGATGTCGTGGATGGTCTCCAGCGGCGCGCCGGAAAGCTCGAACTGGCCGCCGGGCTCCAGGCTGACATTGGCCTTGCCGCGTTCCAGGGCGATGACGGCGCCGGCCTCGGTCACCGGCGCCCAGCCGAACCGCGTCAGGCCGTCCAGCAGCGCCTTGATGCCGCCCTGCTCCGGCGGGGCGGGCGCATAGGCGACAGGGTCGTGGGTCCCCAGCCGGAAGACGAATTTCTCGTGCTCGGCGCCGACGCGCCAGTCGGACTTGGGCTTGGAGCCCTTGTCGAACCAGGCCACCAGGTCCTCGAACGTCAGGGGCCGATCGTCGGCGGCGCTCTCGGCCATGCAGTTTCTCCCCCAACCCGGTCCGCAGCCTGTTTTCGCGCGGCTGTGCTCTCTACGTCGGAGTTCTAGGTGGGCGCAATCGCGGCAAGCTCAAGGGGCGGCTTTGGGGGTCCAGTCGCCCAGCGCGGCCTGCCAGAGCGCCAGCGCGCTGATGGCGGCGGTGTCGGCGCGCAGGATCCGCGGTCCCAGCGAGACGGGGATCGCGTAGGGCAGGGCTCGAAGTGTCTGTCTTTCGCGTGGCGAGAAACCACCTTCCGGACCTATCAGGATCGCCCAAGGCTCCCCTCCCCCCTGCGGGGAGGGGTCAGGGGTGAGCACGTGGAGGATGGGCGGAGCGTCACCCGCCTCGTCGCAGAACAGCAGCCGCCGGGTCGGCTCCCAACCGGCGATCAGCGCCTCCAGCTTCACCGGCTCGAACACCTGCGGCACATCGAGCCGCCTGGTCTGCTCGGCCGCCTCGATGGCGACGGCCGTCAGCCGATCCACGCGGGCCCGGTCGGCATTGGTCCGCTCGGTGGTCACCAGCCGCACCCGGCGCGCGCCCAGCTCCGCGGCCTTTTCGACGATGGTCTCGACGCGGCCCCGTTTGACCATCGCCACGATGAGGTCGAGGTCCGGCCCAACCGCCTGAGGCCGGGCCAGCGTCTCCGCCCGCACGGCGACCGCTCGCTTGGTCACCGCCGTGATCCGCACCCGCCACTCGCCGTCGCGGCCATTGAAGGCCAGCAGCTCGTCGCCGACCGCCTGGCGCATGACGGCGGCGAGGTATCGGCTTTGGCCGGGATCGAGGGCCAGCTCCGCGCCGGCGGCCAGATCGTGGGGAATGAACAGACGGATCATCTGAGCCGTTGTAGCGCCACGGCCTTCATCGGGCATAGGGTTCCGGCATGACCAAGCACACTGACGACTATGATCACGAACTTGAGCGCCTGCAGACCGCCCTGGTGCGGTTCCAGCAGGCGGAGATCAAGGCGGGCGGCAAGATCCTGGTGATCTTCGAAGGTCGGGACGCGGCCGGCAAGGACGGGGCGATCAAGCGCATCACCGAGCACCTGTCGGTGCGTAACACCCGCGCCATCGCCCTGCCCAGGCCCTCGGACCGTGAGCAGTCCCAGTGGTATTTCCAACGCTATGTCCACCACCTGCCGGCGGCCGGAGAAGTGGTGCTCTTCAACCGCTCCTGGTACAATCGCGCGGGCGTCGAGCCGGTGATGGGGTTCTGCACGCCGGCCGAGCACGAGACCTTCCTGCGCGACGTTTCGGGATTCGAGGCGATGCTGGCGGGCAGTGGCCTGCGGCTGGTCAAGCTCTGGCTTGACATCTCCCGCGAGGAGCAGGCCCAGCGCCTCAAGGCCCGGCGCAACGATCCCCTGAAAGCGCTGAAGGTCAGCCCGCTCGACGCCCTGGCCGAAGAAAAATGGGACGACTACACCGAAGCCCGCGACCAGATGCTGCGCCGCACCCACACCGACGCCGCCCCCTGGGTGATCGTGCGCACCGACCACAAGAAGGCGGCGCGACTGAACACCATCCGCTACCTGCTGAATCTGCTCGCGCCCAAGGCGATCTTCAAGGCCGTCGACAAGCCCGACCCCGATGTGGTCTTCGAGTTCGAGGCCCAGGCCCTCACCGACGGCCGGCTCGCCAGATAGCAGGAAGCCCGATCATGCAGACCGCCCCCCTCGGACCGCTCGGACCGGTCAGCCGGCTGACGCTGGGCGGCGGCGGCATCGGCCAGGTCTGGGGCCCGACCAGCCGGGATGAGGCCATGGCGACGCTGAAAGCCGCCGTCGACGGCGGCATCACGGTTCTGGACACCGCGCCGATGTACGGCGCCTGCGAGGGATTCATCGGCGAGGTG
This sequence comes from Phenylobacterium sp., assembly GCF_031360265.1. Classification (GTDB taxonomy): domain Bacteria; phylum Pseudomonadota; class Alphaproteobacteria; order Caulobacterales; family Caulobacteraceae; genus Phenylobacterium. The sequence continues at coordinate 17,315 of NZ_JANMBF010000113.1, read as the reverse complement.
TTCGCCGGCCGCCTGCCGCCGGGTGTCGCGATCACCACCAAATGCGCTCTGGGTTCCCCGCCGCCGGGCGCGGTCGAGGCCCTGCTGACCGCCTCCCTGGAGGCCAGCCTGGCCGCCATGCGGCTCGACCGGGTGGACCTGTTCTTTCTGCACTCCAATCTGCACGAGGACGGGTTTTCCTATGCCCACGGCGACAGCCGGCGCGAGGAGTTCTCCACCGCGCTTTCGGTCTATCGCGACGCCGTGGTCCCGGCCTTCGAGCGCCTGAAAGCCCGGGGCCGGATCGGCGGCTGGGGGATCACCGGCATCGGCGTGCCCACCGCCGTGCTCGCCGCGATGGACCAGACTCCGCGGCCGGATGCGGTGCAGGTCATCGCCAACCTGATGGACAGCGCCGGCGCCCTGCGCCGCTTCTCCGAGCCTGCCGGCCCGCGCCGGATAGCCGCCGCCGCCCGCGCCAGGGGGGTCGGCGTCATGGGCATTCGCGCGGTGCAGGCCGGAGCCCTGACCTCAGGCGTCGACCGCGAGCTGTCGCCCAATAGTCCCGACCGCGCCGACTTCGACCGCGCCCAGCCCTATCGCGCGCTCTGCAACCTGTGGGGCGAGGATCCGGCCTATATCGCGCATCGCTACGCGCTCAGCCTGCCGGACATCGACACCGTCGTGCTGGGTGTGAAGAACCGCATCGAGCTGGCCCAGTGCCTGGCCGCCGAGGCCGCCGGACCGCTCGACCCGGCGCAGATGGCGGCGATCGATGCGCTGGGCCTGGCCGGTTGAGATAACCTTGGCTGTTAACCTCTGATTCATCTTCTGTTCCGAGGAGCACGGCGGGCGGGCGCGGCCGTTAACCATTGCCAATCGGATTGTTGTTCTTTCTTTGTTCGAATCCTACCTTCTGGCTGACGACTCGAAGGGACGACTGGGGGGGACGGCCGGACCGATGCTGAAGGACATGCTCACGGCCGCCGAGGCTCGCCGCATCGCGCTCGCGGCCCAAGGCTTCGGCGCGCCCCGGCCCAGCGGACCTGTAACCAAGCGCCAGCTTCTGACGCTCATCGAGCGGCTGGGCGTGATCCAGATCGACAGCGTCAATGTCGTCTCGCGCACCCACTATCTGCCGGCCTTCTCGCGGCTGGGCGCCTATCGGCGTGAGCTCTTGGAAGAGGTCGCCTGGGCCAGCAAACGACCGCTGTTCGAATACTGGGCGCACGAAGCCTCGCTCCTGCCGCTGACCTCCCAGCCCTTGTTCCGCTGGCGGATGCAGGACGCGCGCGACGGGGTCGGCCTGTGGAAGGGTGTCGCGCGCTTCCGTCGCGAACGCGCCGAGTTCGTGGAAAAGGTGCTGAGCGAGATCGCCACGCGCGGACCGATGTCGGCCTCGGAGCTGGAGATGGGCCACAAGGGCCAGGGCGGCTGGTGGGGCTGGAGCGAGGCCAAGCGCGCGGTCGAGGGCCTGTTCTGGACCGGAGACCTGACCACCGCGACCCGGCGCGGGACCTTTGAGCGGGTCTATGGCCTGCCGGAAACCGTGCTGCCCCGCGCCATCGTCGATGCGCCGACCCCGAGCCGCGAGGACGCCCAGCGTGAACTGCTGCGGATCGCCGGCCGGGCCATGGGGGTCGCCACGGCCAAGGACCTGCGCGACTATTTCCGCATGCCGGTGGAGGGCGCCAGGGCGCGTCTGGCCGAGCTGGTGGAGGACGGCTCCCTGCTGCCGGTGCGCGTGAACGGCTGGCGCGAACCCGCCTACCTGGACCCCGCGGCCCGCTGGCCGCGCCGGATCGACGCCCAGGCCCTGCTGTCGCCCTTCGACAACCTGATCTGGTTCCGCGAGCGCACCGAGCGGATGTTCGGCGTCCGCTATCGGATCGAGATCTACACCCCCGCCGACAAGCGCACCCACGGCTACTATGTCCTGCCGTTCCTCGAGGGCGACGCGCTGACCGCCCGGGTGGATCTCAAGGCCGACCGCAAGGCGCGGACCCTGGTCGTTCAGGCCAGCCATGCCGAACCCTGGGCGACGGATGCGACGCCGCTTCGCCTTGCGGCCGAGCTGAAGCTGATGGCGGGCTGGCTGGGGCTGGAGACCCTACGCGTGGAGAAGAAGGGCGACCTGGCCGGGTCCTTGTCCGACGTTGTCGGCTAGACCCTGTCCCGGCTGACTTGACTCAAGTCAGCCGGGATAAAACAGGGTCGTCGCCTACATCTGGAGCCCTTCTCCTCCACTCAGGTTGAGCCAACCTGAGTGGGAAGGGCTCTAGGGCTGCGCGCGCACGAGATCTCCGGAGGTCCCGGCAATCCAAGTCTTGCCGTCGGACGAGGTGGCCGTCTCGAAGTGGATGCGATCCGGCCCACCGAACCGGTTGATGTTGCGGGACCACAGGACGCCGGTGGCCGACTTTTCCTGATCGAGAAATGTCCAAACGGGTCCTTCGATGGTGAGATCGCCCGGCGGGCCGCCAGCTTCGCCCGTCGCTGAAACGTGCCGCGTCTTCCACCGGCCGCGCGCCGCGCCGGGCAGGAAGATGGTCATGCCCCGGGGTTCTCCGCCGACGCTTTGCCCGCAGATGAAATTGATCCCGACCCGGGCGCAGCTATTGGCGATCGTCACCGTGGAGGCCCCGGATCCTGGATCCAGAATCGTCGCCTTCCAAGCGCCGTCATAGAGTCTGAGCGGCCCATAGTCTGGCGCGTCGGCGGCCAGGGCGGCGCCCGCGGCGAGAGCGGACAGGAGTGCGGCCAATGCTGGATGTCGCATCGCCGGATCGTAGACCGCGCAGCGCTGACAGCGCTACACCCATCCCTCCGTCACCGCGTGCAGCCGGGCATAGGCGCCGCCGCGCTGCACCAGCTCGGCGTGCCGGCCCTCCTCGACGATGCGGCCGTCATCGAAGACCAGGATCCGGTCGGCGCCGCGGATCGTCGACAGCCGATGGGCGATGACGATGGTGGTGCGCCCGACCATCAGCTCCTCCATCGCCGCCTGCACCTGGCGCTCGGTCTCCACGTCCAGCGACGAGGTCGCCTCGTCCAGCACCAGGATCGGCGCGTCGGCCAGGAAGGCGCGGGCGATCGCCACGCGTTGCCGCTCGCCGCCCGAGAGCTTGACGCCGCGCTCCCCCACCAGGGTCCCGTAACCGGCCGGCAGCCTGGCGATGAAGTCGGCCGCGCGCGCCCGTCGGGCGGCCAGCGCCACCTCGTCCGCGGTCGCCCCGGGTCGGGCGTAGGCGATGTTTTCCGCGAGGCTCCGGTGGAACAGCGCCGGGTCCTGCGGCACCACGGCGATGGCGCGGCGCAGCGACCCCTGGCTGACTGTGGCGATGTCCTGCCCGTCCACCAGGATCTGGCCGCTCTCCAGGTCGTAGAGCCGCTGGATCAGCTTGACGAAGGTCGACTTGCCGGCCCCCGTCGGCCCGACCAGGGCCACCCGTTCCCCGGGTGCGATGCGCAGGGTGAAGTGATCGTAGAGCGGCTGCTCGGCGGACTTGTAGCGGAACACCACGCGGTCGAAGACGATTTCCCCAAGCTCGCTGCGGAACGTCGGGGCGCCGGCTGCATCGCGCACCTGAGGGGCCATGGTGGCATAGCGGGCCACGTCCTCGCTGTCGTCGAGCCCGCGTTGCGCCATGCGGATATTGTCGCCGACGTTCCGCAGATAGCCGCTCATCAGCATGAACGAGGTGATCGCGAACGCGATGTCCCCGGCGCTGGCCCGGCCCTGCGACCAAAGCCGCACGAGCAGGCCCGTCATCCCCGCCTGCAACACCACCAGCATGATGTTGTGGATCAGCCAGAGGTCGGTGAACCGGTTCCAGGTCTTCATCGTGGCCTGCAGCCACATCTCGGTGACGCCGGCGATCCGTTCGTCCTCACGCGCTTCGGCGCCGAACGCCTTGACGGTGGCGTTGGACGAGATGGAGTCGGCGATGGCGCCGCCGATCCGCGAATCCAGCGCGACCGACTTCAGGTTCAGCGGCCGCGCGTAAAGCGAGGTCAGCACGATGTTGGAGACGATGTAGAGCACCGTCACGGCCAGCGCGAAGGCCCCCACCATCGGCCAGCGCACCGCCATCATCACGCACAGTCCGCCCAGCACGATGGCCGCCGGCCCGAACCAGATCAGTGCCGCGTCGGTGACCACGTCATAGCCCCACATGGCGCGCGAGAGCCTGCGCACCGTCGAGCCCGCGAAGCTGTCGGCGTGCCAGTCGGCCGAAAAGGTCTGCACCCGCTGGAACGCCTCGTCGGTCATGTCCTTCATGTTCCTGGCGGACATCGGGATCAAGAACCTCATGGCGGTGTTGCGGATCACCGAGAACGCCAGATAGACGCCGACAAAGATCGCCCAGGCGCGCCAGGCCGGATCGGGGTTGGCGGGCCCGAGCCCCACGGCGTCCACCAGCCGTCCCGCCGCCCAGGGCAGCGACAGGTCGAACCCGATGGCCACCAGAGTCAGGGCCACCGTGCCGACCAGCAGCCAGGGCCGGCGCAGCCAGAATTTCGAAATGAAGCCCAGGACCTGACGGTTTTTCAACACGCGTTCGCGTGTGTCGTCGGCGTCCTCGTAGTGGTCGGTCATCGGATGAACTCGAAGGTCGGCGCCCGGAGGCCGCGAGGGCCCTTGAAGGGCGGCGGCGCGGCGGGCGCGGGGCAATTGAATCTGGGCGAAACGGGAGCCTTGGAAATGGCTCCGGCGGACCACGGGCGCGCGGCAAGACTTCGAACCGCGGACCGGTCAGGCCCTCAGGCGACGTCGTCCGGTTGCGTTAGAAGCGCGGTGGCGGCCCGGCGAACCGTCGAGGAGCGGCGAAAACGATGAACTTCATCCTGGCCCTCCTTTCGGGTTGCAGAAACACAAACCTAGCGCGCGGTTCACAGGCGTCAAGCCGGCGGTCGAACGCGGTTCGGGTTTCCGGGCAGGGTGGCTCAGTGGCCACACTGGTCGCGGCGCATTAGAGGATGGCCATGGCCGCCACCGCCCCCCTGCCCGACGCCATGCCGACAAACTGGGTCGACCGGTTCGCGCCGGCGGCGCTTCGGCCGTGGTTGAAGCTCGGGCGGTTCGATCGGCCGACGGGCATCTGGCTCTTGATGCTGCCCGGCTGGCAGGGGATCGCGCTGGCCGACGCCATGGAGCACCGACTTCCCCACCCTGGCCTATTGTTCGACGTGTTCCTTGGCGCGGCGCTGATGCGCGCGGCGGGCTGCGCCTACAACGACATCGTCGATCGCGACATCGACGCCAAGGTGGCCCGCACGGCGTTGCGGCCGATCCCCGCCGGCCAGATCAGCGTGCGCCAGGCCTGGGGCTTGGTCATCGCCTGTTGCCTGGCCTCGCTGGCCATCCTGCTGACCCTGCCGCCGACGGCCGTGGCCCTGGGGGCGGCGTCGCTGGCCCTGGTGGCGGCCTATCCGTTCATGAAGCGGATCACCTGGTGGCCGCAGGCCTGGCTCGGCCTGACCTTCAACTGGGGCGCCCTGCTGGGCTTTTCGGCCGCCACCGGCGTCGGGCCCGGCCTGTGGCGCGCCGTCGCCCCCGACGTGATCGCCTCCCGCGACTGGCGGTTCCTCGGCCAGGCGCTGGCGGACAGTTCGCTGCAGGCGCCGGCCCTGCTGCTCTATGCCTCGGGCCTGTTCTGGACGCTCGGCTACGACACCATCTACGCCATCCAGGACCTGGAGGACGACGCCCTGGCCGGCGTCAAGTCCTCCGCCCGCCGTCTGGGCGCGCGCGCGCCGCTGGCGATTCTCGGCTTCTACCTGGCGAGCCTTGCCCTGCTGCTGGCGACCGGCGCGGCGGCGGCGCTTGGCCCGGCCTTCTACGTCCTGTTGATCGCCTATGGCATCCAGCTCTGCTCGCAGGCGCGCCGCGTCCGCACCGACGATCCCGCCCGGGCGCTGCGGCTCTTCCGGTCCAACAGCTGGGCCGGATTGATCCTGTTCGTCGCCCTGGTCGCCGGAACCCGGCTGATCGGCTAGACACGGCCCAACGCTGTCCATCTGTGAAAACGGCGCGGATGGCGCTACAATCGCGCCATGGCCGTCGCCGCGCGCATCGATCCGAAAGCCTATTTCGCGCCGGACGAGTGGGCGCCCCTGTCGCGGCGCTCGCGGTGGAAGGGCCTGGCGCTGCTGGCCCACGCCTGGAGCGTCGTCGGCCTGGCGATGGCCATGGCCGTGGTCTGGCCGCTCACCATCCCCCTGGCCATCGCGATCATCGGCGCACGTCAGCTGGGGATCGCCGTGCTGATGCATGATGCGGCCCACGCGGCCCTGCATCCCAACCTCAAGGTCAACGACTGGGTCGGCAACCACCTGACCACTGGCGGCCTCCTGGGCTACCGGACCTACCACCTGGCGCACCACAAATACGCCCAGCAGACCGAGGACCCGGACCTGGTGCTGTCGGCCCCGTTCCCGATCACGCGTCAGTCCCTGTGGCGCAAGATCGCCCGCGATCTGACCGGACAGACCTATTACAAGCTGCGCTGGTCGGGCTTTGTGAAGCGGATCGCCGGCCGCAAGCCCGGTGAGCCTCTTGCGCCGATCCTGGGCGAGGCCATCCTCGCGCGGCGGCGCTTCCTGATCGGCATGGCGGTCACCGTCGCGGTCACCGCGCCGTTCGGCCTGTGGTGGGTGTGGCCGGTGCTATGGCTGGTCCCCCAGGCGACGTGGCTGCCGATGGTCACGCGCCTGCGCAACATCGCCGAGCACGCCTGCGTGGCCAAGGACGAGCCCGATCCCCTGCGCCACGCCCGCACCACGATGGCCAACTGGCTCGAACGCGCGTTCATCGCGCCCTACTATGTGAACTATCACTGCGAGCACCACATGTTCATGCATGTGCCCTGCTACAACCTGCCCCGCGCCCACCGCCTGCTGGTCAGGAAGCGGGTGATGGGGGAGATGCTGACGTCGCCGGGCTACGTCAGCATGCTCAGGGTGGCGACCTCGAAGGCGGCCTAAACCGCGACGAGCGCCGCTTGCCGGCGATTGAGGCGCAGCATGGCGCCAAGACCGCCGAAGCCCGTCAGCATCAGCGCCCAGCTGGCCGGCTCCGGCACGCCGGCGGCCGCCTGGGTGACGACGATGTCGCGCAGGCCCCAGCCTTCGTCGCCGGTCCCCTGGAACCCGGCATGGGCGGGGCCGGGCAGGGCCCTGTAGTTGAACGTCAGGCTGTTCAGGCCCGCGAGCAGGGTCAGCGGGCTGGAGATCAGCACCTTGCCGCCAGCGAAGGTGACGGCCATGCCATTGCCAGAGATATTGTTCACGCTGGCTCCGACCGGCGCGAAGAAAACAACGTTGGCGCCGCCGCCGCCCAGGTTGAACGTTCCCGACAGGATCGGCGCGCTGTTCAGGCTGAGGGTGAAGTCGTCCTCATAGAAGTTCTGACCGTCGAGGCTGGCGTAGCCGTCAAGGGTGAAGGCGACCTGGGCCGCGCCGGCCGCGCCCGAGAACGACTTGGTGATCGAGACGTCGGTGGGCAGTTCCCCGGTCGGGCCGGCGAAGCTGTACAGCGTGCCGGCGTGCGCGCCAGCAGCGGCGAGGGTGGCGATGGCGGCGACCGTGGCCGCAAGAGTCATTCGAAGGCGCATGGGCGCTCCATGTTTCATTCCGGGCCACCTCGGCCCCCACGATCGGGGAGGTTTGCAAAGCCGGCGCCGGACTTGACAGGTCATTCTACGTCTGTAATTTCCGTGTTGTTTACGGACGTAGTTTGAAGGGAACCCCGATGTCGAAACCCTGCCTGCGCAGCCTCATGACGTTCACCCTGTCCTTGATCACCACCCCCGCCCTGGCCGATGTGGCCGCCGCCGACCCGCCGCTGGCGGTTGTGCCGACCGCCGAACGACTGACCGGGCTGGCCATTTTCGCCAATGCCCATCCGATCGTGCAGGTCGTGTTCGCGGGCCTGGTGATCTCTACCGTGGCCGCGGTGGCGATCTGGATCGTGCAGCTCGCACGGCTCCGCCAGCGGCGCTCCGACGGCCTGGCCGGAGCGGTGGCCTTCCTGTCGGCCCTCTCTGCCGCCGGCCCCATGATCGGCTTCTTCGGCGCGGCCTACGATCTGCTCGACATGTTCATCGGCATCGCCAACGTCCGCCCGGCGCCCTCGCTCAGCATCCTGGCGCCAGGCCTCGCCGAAGCCGCGCTCTCCGCCTGCCTGGGCCTGCTGGCCGCCGCCGTGGCGGCGATCGCCCACCGACACCTGAAAGCCCGGCTCTACGGCGTCGAACTCCCCGCCGCTGTCGCATCGTGAGGCCGGGCGGTGGCCAGGATTTCCGCAGCCGAGAGCCAGATCATGGAGGCGCTGTGGCGGCGCGGCCCCCTGGGCGCGGAGGAGATCGTCGCCGAGGTCGGCGTCGCCCAGGGCTGGGGCGACGCCACGGTCAAGACCCTGATCAACCGCCTGTTGAAGAAGCGGGCGCTGAGCTCCGAGCGCGTCGAGGGCCGCACGCGCTACCGCCCCCTGATCGAGCGCGCCGACTATGTCACCGAGGAGAGCCAGGGCCTGCTCGACCGGCTGTTCGGCGGCGAACTCACGCCCCTGGTGACCCACTGGGTGCGACGCCGCGCGCTCTCGGCTGACGAGATCGCCCGGCTGAAGCGCCTGATCGCCGACCTTGACGATGACGGTCGCTGAGGCCCGATCGCTGGCGGGCGGCTCGGCGCGGTCAGCCGCCCGCCGCGACTTCGCCCATCCCGGCGCGCCGCCTCCCCGCGCCTTGGCTGAGGCGGCGGACCTACGAGCATTTCGACGGTCAGCACCGCCTCGTCGACGGACAACACCGGTATGCGGTCGCCCGCCGCGCGACAGGCCAGCGTGCAACTTCGTGCATTTCGACGCTCGCCGCTGCAACTGCGCCAGGCCGGGATCAGGGATAGTTTGGCGAGACAGGCGACAGACCCGTCCTGCCGGACGGGGTCGCTTCGAGCGCGAGAGCAGGTCCATGCAAGCATACCCGGCCTCGGACGCGGCCGCCTCGGCTTCCGGGCCGACCCAGGCGGTCGTCGACACGACCTCGGCGCCCTTTTCCGCGGCGACGGTCCGGCACATCCAGGAGCGCGTCGGCCTCGCCATCCGCCGCCGCCGCAGAATGATGGACCTGACCTTGCAGAACCTGGCCGTGTCCTGCGGCGTGACCTTTCAGCAGATCCAGAAATACGAATGCGGCGCCTGTAGCATTTCCGCGGCCCAGCTCTGGAGCGTCGCCGTCGCGTTGGATGTCCCGGTCGCCTACTTCTACGAGGCCGTCCGGAGCGATGGCCGCCCCCGGACCTTTACCGGATCCGAATAGCGTCCACGGGAACGGTTGACCGCGCGGGCGCAACCGCCAACGAAGGCGGATGATCCCCGCCACGCCCGAGGGCCGCCGCGCCTTCATCCTCGCCAACACCCGGCTCCAGGCGCCGCCGCATGTCCCGGAACTGCGCCTGCACCTCGCCGACGAGATCACCCCGATCTGGCGGCTCACCGAGGAGGCGCTCGAGGAGATCGGCCTGCCGCCGCCCTTCTGGGCCTTCGCCTGGGCCGGCGGCCAGGCGCTCGCCCGATATGTGCTGGACGCCCCGCGGACCGTCATGGGCAAGGCCGTCGTCGACTTCGCTTCCGGCTCGGGGATCGTCGGGATCGCCGCCATGCGGGCCGGCGCCGCCAGCGTGCTCTGCGCCGACATCGACGCCTATTGCGGCGCGGCGCTGGCGCTCAACGCCGAGGTGAACAGAGTCACCTGCCGGTTCACCGACGAGGACCTGCTCGACGCGCCGGCGCCGGACTGGGCCGGGGTCATCCTGGCCGGCGACATCTGCTACGAAAAGCCGATGGCCGAGCGGGTCATGGCCTGGCTCCGCGCCGCCGCCGCCGCGGGGACCACCGTGCTGATCGGCGATCCCGGCCGCAGCCATTTCCGCCAAGAGGGGCTGACCAAGCTGGCCGAATACCAGGTTCCGACCACCCGCGAACTGGAGGACATGGCGGTCAAGCGAACCAGCGTCTGGACTCTGTCCGCCTGACCGATTAGCTTTGGAACAAAGATAGAACAACTTCGGAGCCAGGGCGATGCGGGTGGACGGCAAGATCGACTATGTTGAACTTCCCGGCGTGGACCTGCCGGCGACGAAGGGCTTCTATGCGCGGGCGTTCGGCTGGACGTTCACCGACTATGGTCCGTCCTACACAGCGTTCGACAACGGGGGTCTGGATGGCGGATTCAACGCCGATCCGGAAGACCGGGCCGCGGCGCCGCTGGTGATCCTGTTCGCCACCGACCTGGAGGCCATGGAGGCGCGGGTCAAGGCCGCCGGCGGCTCGGTGACCCGTCCGATCTACAGCTTCCCTGGCGGCCGGCGCTTCCATTTCCGCGACCCCAGCGGCAATGAGCTGGCGGTGTTCAGCGAGGCCTAGCTTCCGGGCTGGCAGCCTCGCCGAGGTCTGGTACGTTCGAACTCCAATTCGGGGGAACCGCATGGGATTGTGGGCGTGGCTAGCGCTCGGGGTGGCGGTCGCCGCGGCGACGGCGGCGCACGGCGAAGAGCGCGCCAGGCCGAGCATCGAGCTCACCCGCCTGCAGACGACGCTCCGGGGCGGTGACCGGGTCGGCGAACGGCAGACCGGCCCGGACTGCGCGCCCGCCGGAGCCCTGGCCTGGGATGCGGCGGACGCCGCGGCCTTCGCCCTCGACGCCTATCGCAAGCTGCTGCGCAAGGCATTGAGCGATGTGGGCTTTGCAGTCCCGGAGCCGGCCGATGACGCGGCCGGCGCGGCCGACGTCCAGGTGATCGCCCAGATCGCCGGGGTGCGCACCACCTCCTGCCAGAAGACCGCGCTCGGCCCGCCGGCGGACCGCACGGTCATGTCGGTCAAATGGCAGGTCTCCGCCGCGGCTGGCGGCAAGGTGCTGGCGCGGATCGAGACTGAGAGCTCCGGTTCGTCCTCCAAGGGCGCGCAGCGGGCGCTGCGGGGCGCCTTTTCCGCCAACGCCCGGCAACTGGCCCGCTCGGAGGACTTCGCCAAGGCGGTGGGCGGAATTCCGGGCCCCGCCCTCCCGCCGCCCCGGGCGCCGCGCACCGCCATGATCCTGCCACTGCCGGCCTCGGGCAAACCGATGGCGCTCGGCGAGGCCGCCAAGGCGGTGGTTTCGATCTTTGTCGGCGCCAGCATGGGCAGCGGCGTGCTGATCTCCTCGGACGGCCATGTGCTGACCAACCACCACGTAGCCGCCGAAGGCGCGCGGGTGCGGGTCCGCTGGCCGGACGGATCGGAGACGGCCGGCGAGGTGGTGCGCTCGGATGCGCACCGCGACGTGGCGCTGATCCGGACCGCCCCGCCCAAGGTGCGGGCGCTGTCGATCCGCCACGGACCCGTGGAGCTCGGCGAAACCGTCTACGCCATCGGCACCCCGCTGGAGCGCGATTTCGCCGGCACCCTGACCCGCGGGGTCGTCTCCACCGCCAGCCGCATGTTCCAGGGCCAGTCGTTCATCCAGAGCGACGTGGCCGTCGACCACGGCAATTCGGGCGGGCCGCTGCTGGACGAACACGGCCTGCTGATCGGGCTGACCGACCTCAGCTATGTTCCCGACGGCAGGTCGCACAACATCGGCTTCTTCATCCCCATCGATGAAGCGCTGCAGGCCCTGATGCTGAAACCCGTCCGGTAGCTGGGGGTCTCAGGTCTCCTGGATCGCCGACAGCTTCCACGCCGCGCCCGCCTGGCGCGCGAAGGTCCAGAGCTCGGTGGTCTGTGTCGCGCGGTTCGGGTCGCCCGACAGCACCGCGCCCGAGCTGCGATCCTTCATCAGGTCGATGCTTTCATAGTGCATGGCCGCGGTTGCATAGTCGATGTCGCCCTCACGCCAGGCCTCGCCGACGTCGGCCTTGATCAGACGTGTGCCGGTGACTTCGTTGCGCTTGCCGTGGGTGGCGTTGTCGCTGAGTTCCTCGGCGAGGTAGCTCATCACTTCGGGGGTACAGCGGTCGCGCAACGCGCCATAGTCCTCGCGTCCGAAAGCCTCCTGAATCTGGATCAGCAGGGCCTCGAACGCCGCCTGATCCTGCGGCGTGATGGCGATCTCCCAAGCCGGGCCGGTGGTCGGCACATAGGGCGCGGCCGGCTCAGGACTCGCGCCGAACCCGCCGCCTCCGAACATCGGCGCCCCGGCGTCGAAGGCCGGCTGCTGCGCCGCGAAAGGCGAGGCGAAGGCCGGACGCCGGCGCCGGAACCAGCGCGTGATCATCCAGATCGCGAAGGCCACGACCGCCAGCTGGATGAGAATGGTCAGGAGACCGCCGCCGAAGCCGCCGCCAAGTCCTCCGCCCCCCCAGCCCCCGCCAAAGCCATGCCCCATCAGGCCGCCGATCAGGCCGCCCGCCACCAGCCCGCCGAGCAGCCCGCCGCCGAATCCGCCAAAGCGCTGGCCGGGCCGCGCGCCGTTGAAGCCCCCCGCCGCGTAGCCCGGCTGCCCCGGCCGGGGCGCATAGGCGCCGCCGGAACCCTGGCCGCTATTGGGCGTCATCGAGCGCTGCACCGGGGGCACATAACCGCCGTAGGTCGAGGTCGAACGCGGCGCCGAATAGGTTCGTGCGCCCCGGCTGCCGAAGCTGCCGCCGCGTCGCGCCTCCGCCGGCGCCGCCGCAAGCAGCCCCAGCGCCAGGCCAATGCCGAGCGCCGCACCGATCCGGGGCCGAAGATTGGTCATCGAAAGTCCTCCGCGCGCGGAGGCGCGCCGCCCGGAATGTAAGGAGCTCCCCGCGCTCGCGCCAGATCGGCCATCCGCAATGAGCAATTTCACACCGGTTCGCGGATTGTTCTGCCGTCACCGCGAGAGGAGCGGGAAAAAGCGACGCCAAGGCCGCGCTTGTTGGTTGCTTCTACACCAATTGGCGGTCTGATCGGGCGACCGGATAGCGGGGGGCCGCACAATCGGAGGCTGGCGCCATGGATCCAGCAAGGCCCAATGACGCGGACGCGGCCGTCCCTCGCAAGGCGCTGACGCCGCGCGCGCCAAGCCCGGCGGACGAGCGCCGCGAGCTCGATCATCGCCTGGCCAACAGCCTGCAGCTGGCGGCGGACTTTCTGATCTTCGAGCGCGCCCGGGTGCGCGACCCCAGCGCTCGCGCCGCCTTGATCGAGGCCGCCGAGCGGCTCTCGGCCGTGGGCCAGATGCACCGCTTCCTGGCCGCCCAGACCCAGGCGGCCGGGGTCGATCTCGATCCCTTTCTGGGCGAACTTGGCCGGCTGATCGCCGACTCCACGGGCCTCGACTGCAGGGTGGACTCCGATCCCGTAACGGTCGCGGCCGAGGTCGCCCAGCAACTGGCCATCGCGGTCAACGAACTGGCCATGAATGCCGCAAAACACGCCTACCCCTGGGGAGCTCGCGGCGTCCTGCATGTGACCTGTCGTCATCGCGGCGAACGCCTGGTGATAGTTGTCGCCGACGAGGGTGAGGGGCTGGGGCGCAAATTTCTCTCCAGCCGGGGTGGCGCTTCGGGGTCACAGGGCCTGGGAATGACCATCCTTGAGGCCGTCGTGCGGCAACTGCGCGGAACCCTCGAGGCCGCCAACGACCATGGGGCGCGGTTCACCATCACCCTGCCGCTGCCGGCTCCGGCGGGGCGCGGTCCCCGCTCCTTCGCCCCCACCTGAGGACGCGCCGGCGCAACGTCGGGTTTCCGGCGTGGATTGCGCCGCTTGTTCGGGCCTATGTTGTCGGCGAGCAACCTTTGAGCGAGGCGGTCATGCGGCGCAGAACCCTGCTACGAGGCGCCGGCGCCGCGGCGCTCGCGACCCTGGCGGCGCCGGCCCAGGCCGCCGCGCCGTCGCGCCGGCCACCCAACTTCATCGTCGTGCTCTGCGATGACCTGGGCTACGGCGACGTCAGCCTCTATGGCCCGGGCGGGCTGAAGACCCCGGCGTTGGAGCGCATGGCGCGCGAAGGGGTGGTCGCCACCGACTACTATGCGCCGGCCAATCTCTGCAGCCCCTCGCGCGCGGGCCTGCTCACCGGCCGCTATCCGGTGCGCTGCGGCCTCGGCTATGAGGTGATCATGCAGCAGGATGATCGCGGGCTGCCGCTCAGCGAGATCACCATCCCCAAGGCGCTCAAGCCGGCCTACGTAAGCGGCCTGTTCGGCAAGTGGCACCTGGGCCATCTGGGCCCCGCCTGGCCACCGACGAAGCACGGCTTCGACACTTTCTTCGGCATTCCCTACAGCCATGACATGAAGCCTCTGGCGCTCTACGAGGCTCACGCCGGATCCGATCAGGTGGCCAGGTCCGAGGTCGACTATCCCCAGCTGCAACAGCAGTTCTACGCCCACGCCGAGGCCTTCATCGAGGCCAACAAGGACCGCCCGTTCTTTGTCGAACTGGCGCTGAGCGCGCCGCATCTGCCGGAGAACCCGCACGCCCCCTTCGACGCCAACACCGACGCCGGTCCCTATGGCGCGGTGGTCCAGGAGATCGATTCCATCGTCGGCAGGCTGATGGCCAGGCTCAAGGCGCTGAAGCTCGATCGCGACACGGTGGTGATCTTTACGTCCGACAACGGCCCCTGGTTCGAGGGCTCCCCGGGGGCCTTGCGCGAGCGCAAGGGCGGCGGCGGCTACGATGGCGGCTATCGGGTCCCGTTTGTCGCCTGGGCTCCGGGCCGATTCCCCGCCGGCCGACGGGTGTCATCGATGATCAGCGGCATCGACCTCCTGCCGACGTTCCTGGCGCTCGCCGGGATCGCGCCGCTGGACGGCGTCACCCTGGACGGGCGCGACATCACCAGCGTCCTGAGCCAGGGCGCCGCCTCGCCGCACGACCAGATCGTGCTGTTCGACAACGAGGTTCCGATCGCCATCCGCACCCAGGACTGGAAGTACGTCGACGCCCTCTACTACCGCGGCCGCAAGCTGCCGCTGTCCCTGTTCACCTATCAGGAGCTCTATGACCTGAAGGGCGGGCGGGCGGAGAACTACAGCGTCGCCGCCGGTCATCCCGAGGTCGCCAAGGCCATGAAAGCCCGGCTCGACGCGGCGAAGGCCGAGTTCGCCCCCTTCCGGCACAAGGATATTCCGGAGGCTTTCAAGGCAATGCAGGCGCAGCTGCGCGGTCTCCAGGACTAGACCCTGTCCCGGCTGACTTGAATCAAGTCAGCCGGGAATGAACAGGGTCGTCGCTATATCTGGAGCCCTTCTCCTCCACTCAGGTTGATCCAACCCGAGTGGGAAGGGCTCTAGGCGCGCCCGCATCCCCGATTCGGGTCAAGCAGCGACGCCAGCCGCAGCGACGGATCTTCCATCTCCCTGATCCCGCCTAAGCGACAGCGATGGATCGGGCCGACCCGTTCGCCCGCTGCACCCGATCTGCTAACACCGTCTCGACAAGTCACCGGAACCCCGCCCCATGCGCCGCCGCACATTCCTCGCCGCCGCTCCCGCCGCCGCCCTGGCAGGTCGCGCCTTCGCCACCAGCCGGCGGGAGAACCCCAACCGCGACCGGCCCGATGTCCGCGGCGGGGACCGGATCGACGGAGCGACCTGGGCCAGCCGGTCCGCCGCCTGGGGCCTGCATGGCGCGGCGGCGACCGCCCATCCCCTGGCGACCCAGGCCGCCATCGAGATGCTCAAGGCCGGGGGCTCAGCGGTGGACGCGGCGATCTGCGCCAACGCCATCCTGGGGTTCGGCGAGCCGATCTCCTGCGGCATAGGCGGCGACTGTTTCGTCCTGCTGTGGGATCCCAAGGCCAGGAAGGTCCTGGGTCTGAACGGATCGGGGCGCAGCCCCCGGGGCCTGAGCCTGGCCGAGCAGCGCCGGCGCGCCAACGACAGGGGCCTGATCAATTCCTTCGGCGCTGTCTCGGTCAGCGTGCCGGGGGCGGTCGACGCCTGGTGGACGCTCCACCAGCGGTTCGGGAAACTGCCGTGGAAGGATCTGTTCGCGCCGGCGATCCGCCATGCCGAGGACGGCGCCCCCATGGTCCAGAACGTGGCCTTCTACGTCGGCGCGTCGGAGCGGGCCTTCGCCCGGCCGGAGAACCACATCGAGGAGACCGATAATTTTCGCGCGGTCTGGGTCAAGGACGGCAAGACCCCGCGCGAGGGCGAGGTGTTCCGCAACCCGCAGCTGGCGAAGACCTATCGGCTGATCGCCGAGGGGGGCGGGCGGGCCTTCTACGAAGGCGAGATCGCGCAGACCATCGAGCGTTACTTCCGGCGGATCGGCGGCTGGATCACCCGGGCCGACCTCGCCGCCCATCACAGCGAATGGGTGGAGCCGGCCAGCATCAACTATCGCGGCGTCGACGTCTGGGGCCTGCCGCCCAACAGCCAGGGGCTGGCGACCCTGCAGGCGCTGAAGATCATGGAGCAGTTCGACCTGCGCGGCATGGGCTTTCAGTCGGCGGCCGCCATCCATCACGGCGTCGAGGCCAAGCGGCTGGCGTTCGAGGACCGCGCCCGGTTCTACGCCGACCCGGATTTCTACAAGGCGCCGATCGACTGGCTGCTCTCGGCCGACTACGCCAAGGCGCGCGCCAGACTGATCCGCCCCGACCGCATCCTCCTTCCCGTCCACCCGGGCCAGGCGCCCGGCCACGGCGACACCACCTATTTCACCGTCGCCGACAGGGACGGCATGATGATCTCGATCATCCAGTCCAACTATCGCGGCATGGGCTCGGGCCTGATGCCCGACGGCCTGGGTTTCATGTTTCAGAACCGGGGCGAGCTCTTCGCCCTCTCAGACGGCCATCCCAACGTCTATGCGCCGGCCAAGCGGCCGTTCCAGACGATCATTCCGGGGTTCGCCACCCAGGGCGGAGAGCCGCTGCTGTCCTTCGGCGTCATGGGCGGCGACATGCAGCCCCAGGGCCAGGCGCAGATTATCTCCGACATCGTCGACTTTGATCTCGGCCTGCAGGAGGCGGGCGACGCGCCGCGCTGGCACCACGACGGCGGCCATGAGCCGACCGGCGAGGACCTGGGCCCGCTGGGGACGCTGAACCTGGAGACCGGCGTGCCGGCGGCTACCAGGCGATCCAGCGCTGGCCCGGCCGCTACGCCGCCGCCACCGAGATGCGCAAGGACGGCGTGGCGCTGGCGTACTGATGGAGCCCCACTTCTTCGCCACCCCCGCCGCGTGGCGCGCCTGGCTGGCGGCCAACCACGCCACGGCTTGCGCGCTTTCGGTCGGCTTCTGGAAAGTCGGCTCCGACCGGGCCTCGATCACCTGGCCGCAGAGTGTCGATGAGGCGCTCTGCTTCGGCTGGATCGACGGGGTGCGCCACCGGGTCGATGAAGCGGCCTACCGCATCCGCTTTACCCCG
>NZ_JANMBF010000096.1:0-16779 GCF_031360265.1 Phenylobacterium sp. | reverse complement strand
AATACCCCGACATGCCCCGTCCATCGGCCGATTGCGCCGGAGACCAGAGGCTTGCCGTGCCGCACGCAGGCGGCGTTGACCGCGTAGCGCACGCCGAAATCATCGGTGCCGTCGAGGACCACATCGACACCCTCGCACAGTTCGTCCGCTGTCGAAGCGTCGAACGCGACAGGGCGGCCGGAGACGGCGATATGCGGATTGAGCTCGCGCAGCCGCGCGGCGCCGGCCGCGACCTTGGGACGGCCGATATCGGCCTCGGCATACAGCACCTGACGCTGCAGGTTCGAACGGTCCACAGTATCGGGATCGACCAGGATCAGCTCGCCCACCCCGGCGGCGGCCAGGTAGAGCGCGGCCGGCGAGCCCAGGCCGCCGGCGCCGACGATCAGCACACGGGCGGCCTTCAGCCTCTGCTGTCCGGGGCCGCCCACCTCGCGCAGCACCAAGTGGCGGGCATAGCGGTCGATCTCTGTGTCGCTGAACACCATGCCCCCATCTTGGCGGTTGTCCCCGCGGGCGCAACGCTCATCGTGTCCCCGGCGCGATCGGTCGAGGGGCGAGGGGGCGTTCTAGCTCCGTTCGCGCCGCGCTTCCCAGATCGCGCGCTCCAGCGCCTTGGCGAATTCGCCGCGCTCGCGGGGACTGAGCGACTGGGCCACGGCGACGTCGCGGCCGGAAAGCGCCAGCCGCAGGCCGACGGTGCGGTCCTCCTCCCGCTCGACCGCCACGCGGGTGAAGGCCGTCGGACTTTCCCAGACCACGCGCCGCCAATTGGGCGCCTCGTGGGTGACCAGGACCTCGCGCGCGGTGACCTGCACCCGTTCCACCCGCCGCGCCGAGGCGAAGCTGACCGTGAAGGCGACGAGCACGGCCAGCACGTCCAGCGCCATGAAGATCGGCACCAGGGTCGCCCCGAAATGCACGAACACCGCCGAGGATATGCAGTTGCTCACCGTGACCACAGAAATCAGCACGATGAAGCCGCGCTCGGAGAGCGAGCGGTGCGGCGTGATCACCGCGTCCATGTAGGTCTGACCGGACATCTGGCCGGCAAGATAGGCCCGAAAACCGCCTTGGCGGAAGGCCGCGCGGGCTCCATCCTGTCTGGCGATGGCGAAAAGTCCGAAAACCGCGAAAAAAGCGCCCCGCAAGAAAGCTCTTCCGCCCGCTGAACAGGCCCGGATCGCCGAGATCTTCCGCCGGTTCGAGGACCAGGAGTCAGACCCGCGCACCGAACTCGACTACGCCAGCCCCTTCGCCCTGGTGGTGGCCGTGGCGCTGTCGGCCCAGGCGACCGACATCTCGGTCAACAAGGCCACGGGCAAGCTGTTCGCGGTCGCCGACACGCCGGCCGCGATGCTGGCGCTGGGCGAAGCCGGGCTTAAGGCGTTCATCGCCTCGATCGGTCTCTTCAACACCAAGGCCAGGAACGTCATCGCGCTCAGCCGCATCCTGCTGGAGCAGCATGGGGGTGAGGTCCCCTTGACCCGCGAAGCGCTGCAGGCCCTGCCGGGGGTCGGGCGCAAGACCGCCTCGGTGGTGCTGAACGAGCTGCGGATCGAGCCGGCCATCGCCGTCGACACCCATGTGTTCCGGGTCGCCCACCGTCTGGGCCTGGCGCGCGGCAAGACGCCGGACCAGGTCGAGGCCCAACTGATGGCCATCGTCCCGGCGCCCCTGCAGACCCGCGCCCATCACTGGCTGATCCTGCACGGCCGCTATGTCTGCGTCGCGCGTCGGCCAAAGTGCGCGGCGTGCGTGGTGGCGGACCTGTGCCCTTCCTGGAGCCTGTTCATGGCGAAATGACCGCGTTCAGGCGGGATTGAGACTTTTCCGCTAGGTCGCAGGTTTGCCGCGCCGCCACATCTTCGCTAAGCCCCGCCCTCGCCGCCGCCTCGAAAGCTTACCCATGCCAGACCTCTACGACGTCGCCGCCATCGGCAACGCCATCGTCGACGTGATCGCACCCGCCACCGACGCCTTCCTGGCTGAGAACGGGCTCGACAAGGGCGCCATGATGCTGGTCGATCCGGCGCGGTCGGCGGCGCTCTATGCGAAGATGGCGGCAGGCGTCGAGGCGTCCGGCGGCTCGGCCGCCAACACCATCGCCGGCCTGGCGAGCTTCGGCGGCCGGGGCGCGTTCATGGGCAAGGTGGCCGACGACCAGCTGGGCGAGGTGTTCGCCCACGACATGCGCGCCATCGGCGCCCGGTTCGAGAACGCCCCCCTGGTCGGAGGGCCGGGCACCGCCATCAGCATGATCAACGTCACCCCCGATGCGCAACGGACCATGTGCACCTACCTCGGCGCCTCGGTGGAGTTCACTGACAGCGATGTGGACGCCGCCACCGTCGAGGCGGCGAAGATCGTCTATCTTGAGGGCTATCTGTTCGACGCCGAGGCGGCGCGGCGCGCCTTCGCCAAGGCCGCGGGCCTAGCCCATGGCGCGGGGCGGACGATCGCGCTGACGCTGTCGGACGGCTTCGTGGTGGAACGCCACCGCGGCGGCCTGATGGGGTTCATCGAAAGCCAGGTGGACCTGTTGTTCGCCAACGAGACCGAACTGACCGCGCTGTTCCAGACCGACGACTTCGACGCCGCCATCGAGGCGCTGCGGCCGCATGTGAAGCTGGCCGCCGTGACCCGCGGCGCCGCCGGCTCGGTGATCCTTTCGCAGGGCGAACGGCTGACGGTGAAGGCCGAGGCGGTGGAAAAAGTCGTGGACACCACCGGCGCCGGCGACCAATACGCAGCCGGTTTCATGTTCGGCCTCAGCCAGGGCCGCCCGTTGCAGCAGTGCGGCGAGCTTGCGTCCCTGGCCGCCGCCGAGGTGATCTCGCACTACGGTCCGCGACCGCTGGTCTCGTTGAGGGGCCTGGCGGCGGGCAAGGGATATTAGACGATGAGCCGCCCTGATACGGCCAGAACGGCGGAGGTTGTCCGCAACACCAAGGAAACCCAGATCCGGATCGTGCTCGATCTGGACGGCTCCGGGGAATCGACGGTCTCCACCGGCATCGGCTTCTTCGACCACATGCTGGAAAGCTTCGTCCGGCACGGCGGCTTCGACGCCACCATCGAGACCAAGGGCGACCTGCACATCGACATGCACCACACGGTGGAAGACACCGGCATCGTGCTGGGCCAGGCGTTCGCCAAGGCGCTGGACGGGTTCAAGGGTGTGCGCCGGTTCGGCCACGCCTACATCCCCATGGACGAGACCCTGACGCGGGCGGCCATCGACCTGTCGAACCGGCCCTATCTGATCTGGAACGTAGCCTACAAGACGCCCAAGGTCGGCGACATGGACACCGAGTTGTTCAAGGAATTCCACCACGCCTTCGCCATGAACTGCGGCGCCTGCGTGCACCTGGAGACCCTCTACGGGGTGAACTCCCACCACATCGCCGAGAGCGGTTTCAAAGCCCTGGCTCGCGCCCTGCGTCACGCCGTAGAGCTTGATCCGAAGACCAGGGGCCACGCCCCCTCCACCAAGGGCGTGCTCTGAGGCGGAGCGACGGACAGGAAACGTGGCCTCCACTTTTCCGCAGGACACGCAACCAAGTAAGGACTCCTTCTTATGCAGAGCGTCGCCCTGATCAACTACGGGTCGGGCAACCTTCGCTCGGCCGAAAAAGCCCTGATCCGCGCCGCCGACAACCGCTGCGAGATCGTGGTCACCGATGACCCCGGCGCCATCGCCGCGGCCGACCGTGTGGTGCTGCCCGGCGTCGGCGCCTTCGCCGCCTGCATGGCCGCGCTGGAGGCTCGCCCGGGCGTGATCGAGGCCATGACCGAGGCGGTGCAGACGAGGGGCGCGCCGTTTCTCGGCATCTGCGTCGGCATGCAGCTTTTGGCCTCGCGCGGTCTGGAGTTCGGCAAGACGCCCGGCCTGGGCTGGATCGCCGGCGAGGTGACGCGCCTGGAACGCGACGATCCGGCGATCAAGATCCCGCACATGGGCTGGAACAGCCTCGGCGACGTCGCCGATCACCCGGTGTTCGGCGGCCTGCGCGCCGGTGCTGGTCAGAAAGAAGGGCAGCCGGTCTATTTCACCCACTCGTTCGCGTTTTTCCCGAAAGACGAACGCGACGTGAGCGCCTATGTGGACCACGGCGGGCGGTTTCCAGCGGCCGTGGCGCGCGGCAATGTGGCCGGCGTGCAGTTCCACCCGGAGAAGTCGCAAGCCGTCGGCCTCGACCTTCTCGCGCGCTTCCTGGAGTGGCGACCGTGATCCTCTACCCCGCCATCGACCTGAAGGACGGCCAGTGCGTGAGGGTCGTCCACGGAGACCTGGCCACCGCCACGGTGTTCAACACCTCCCCCGCCGCCCAGGCCCGCGCCTGGGTCGACGGCGGCTTCCACTGGATCCATGTGGTCGACCTGAACGGGGCGGTCTCCGGCAAGGCGGTGAACCATGCCGCGGTCGAGGCGATCCTCAGCGCCGTCTCCGTACCGGTGCAGTTGGGCGGGGGCATCCGCACCCTGGCCGACATCGAGGGCTGGATCGAGGCCGGCGTCTCCCGCGTGATCCTGGGCACGGTCGCCGTGCGCGACCCACAGATCGTGCGCGAGGCCGCCAAGGCCTGGCCCGAGCAGATCGCGGTCAGTGTCGATGTGCGCAAGGGCAAGGTCGCCGTGCAGGGATGGACCGAGGACAGTGACCTCGACGCCATCACCGTGGCCCGCCGCTTCGAGGACGCCGGCGTCTCGGCCCTGATCATCACCGACATCGACCGTGACGGCACGGTCATGGGCTTCGATGTCGAAGCCTTCGGGGCCATCGCCGACGCGGTGGCCATTCCGGTGATCGCCGCCGGCGGCCTGGCCACGGTCGACGACATCGTGCGGCTGAAGGCCCGCAAGGGCGTGGAGATCGCCGGCGCCATCCTGGGCCGCGCGCTCTACAATGGCGCCATCGTGCCCGACGCCGCGCTGAAGGCCGCCGCCTGATGTTGCGCGTGCGCGTCATCCCCTGCCTGGACGTCAAGGACGGCCGGGTGGTGAAGGGTGTGCAGTTCGTTTCCCTGCGCGACGCCGGCGATCCGGTGGAACAGGCCCGCGCCTATGACGCCGCCGGAGCCGATGAGCTGATGTTCCTCGACATCACCGCCAGCCACGAGAACCGCGGCGCCATCCTCGACGTGGTCGCCCGCACGGCGGACGCCTGCTTCATGCCGCTGTCGGTGGGCGGCGGCATCCGCAAGGTCGAGGACGCGCGGCGCCTGCTGCTGGCCGGGGCCGACAAGATCTCGATCAACACCGCCGCGGTGGAAAACCGCGACCTGATCGCCGCCTGCGCCGACGCCTTTGGCAGCCAGGCCACGGTGGTGGCGATTGACGCCAAGCGGACGGGGGGCGCCTGGGAGGTGTTCACCTATGGCGGCCGCACCGCCACCGGCCTGAACGTCGTCGACTACGCCGTCGAGGCTGTGGCGCGCGGCGCCGGCGAGATCCTGCTGACCTCCATGGACCGCGACGGCGCCAAGATTGGCTATGATGTGGACCTGCTGCGCGCCGTGACCGGGGCCGTCGGGGTGCCGGTGATCGCCTCGGGCGGCGCCGGCAATGCCCGGCACATGGTCGAGGCGGTGACCGAGGGCGGGGCCGACGCGGTGCTGGCCGCCTCGATCTTCCACTTCGGCGAGGTTTCCATCGGCGAGGTAAAGCGCGCCATGGCCGCCGCCCGGATCCCCGTGCGCCTGGCGGAGGTCTCCGCACCTGTCCTCCGAAGCTCCGCTGGGAGCGTAGGAGGATGAGCCGTTTCGCAGACGTCCTGGCGCGGCTGGCCGGCGTGATCGACCGTCGCAAGGGCGGCGATGCGGGGGCGTCCTACACCGCCAGGCTGCTGGCCGACCCCTCGCTCGCAGCCAAGAAGCTGGGCGAGGAGGCCATCGAGACGGTGATCGCCGCGACGCAAGGGGATAAGTCCGCCTTGGCCGCCGAAAGCGCCGACCTGATCTACCACTGGCTCGTGGTTCTCGCCGCGGCCGGGGTCTCGCTGGACGAGGTCGCCGCGCGGCTCGAGGCCCGCGAGGGGACGTCGGGACTCGACGAAAAGGCCGGGCGGAAAACCTGACGGCGAGTGTCTTCCCCCGTACCGGGGGAAGACCCTAGCCCCGCTCCTTCCGCTTCAGCGCCACATAGAGCGCGCCCTCGCCGCCGTGGTGGCGGGCGGCGTCGGAGATGCCGGCGACCATGTGCGCCAGGTGCGGCGCGGCCAGCCATTCCGGGGTCCGGCGCTTCAGGACGCCGTCGCCCCGCACCCCCTTGCCGGTGATCACCAGCACGGCGCGGAACCCTTCGTCCCAGGCGCGGGTCAGGAACCGCTCGAGCACGCCGCGCGCCCGATCCTGGTCGAGGCCATGCAGGTCGAGCCGCGCGCCGATCGGGTCGCGTTCCCGGGCGATGCGGTGCTTGCGGCGCGGTTCGATGTTGTCGAGGGACGGGCGCGGCCTTGCGGGTTTCGGCGTCGGGGCGCTCGGGGCGGCGATCCGCGCGGCGCCCTGCGGCGTCCCGGGCGCGGTGAGCGCGTCGGAAACCTCGACGCTGGGCGTCGCTTTGCCGGGTAGCGGATGCACGGTCGCGGCGACCATGCCCCAGATCTGCCGTTCCTCGGGCTTGAGGGGGCGCTTCACGGGCTCGCGTCCTTCGGGACCAGCCGATAGAGCCGCAGGGTGTGGCGCACGCGGCCGGCCTCCGTTCCCGCCGCCGCGCCGGCGCCCAGGTAGAGGTCGGCGCGGATGTCACCCCTGATAGCGCCGCCGGTGTCGAGGGCCATGGCCAGGCGGCGATAGGTTGGGAACGCGCCCTGCAGGATCGGGGCGCCGGCGTCGATCCAGTAGAGCTCGCCCGGCTGATGATAGGCGGTGTCCATCGCCAGGGCGCGGCCGGGCGGCAAGGGCAGATTCGCCGAGCCCACCGGCTGTCGGCCGTCGTCTGGGACCAGGCTGAAGAAGGCGTAGCGTGGGTTCAGCCGCATGATCGCGTCGGCCTGCGGTCCACGATGGGCGGCAAGCCAGGCGCGGATCGCCTCGCCGGAGGTGTTGTCGCGGGCCAGAAGGCCCTGGTCGCGCAGGGCGTTGGCGATGCCGACGAAGGCCCGGCCGTTGTTGGCGGCATAGAGCGCCTTCATCCGCGTCCCGTCCTCGAAGGTCAGCACGCCGGAGCCTTGAATCTGCAGGAAGAACAGGTCCTCCGGCCGCATCCAGGCCAGGGCGTGCGCCGCCGGCGCGGCCTCGATGGCCGCCCGGTCGGGATAGGGCGCCAGCGGACTGTCGCCGGTGTCGCGCGCCGCCCCGGGCCGGCCCGCCTGGGTCGGATCGAACAACCCGGCGTCGACGATCTGCAGGTCAGCGGGCTTGGGGCGGACCGGCGCGCTGAAGGCGTCATCGGGTCTGCGGCGAGCCGGATACTCCGGGGCGAAGTAGGCGGTCAGGACGCCGGAGCCCGCCAGCGGCTCGGCGCGGAAGTTGGCCTCGAAGTAGCGTTCGGCCTGCTCCTGCCCGAGGGGGCCGACAGCGCGCGCGTTGCGGCACGCCCGCGCCAGCGCCGGATCCCGCGCCGCGCCACAGGTCTCGCGGTAGGCCGCCAGGGCCGCGGCGTGGTCCTCAGCCTCCCACCCCCTGAGCGCGGTCAGCGGCAGGCTGCGCGGCTCCGCCTCCGGCGGGGTCGGCGCGCGCCAGGCCGAGGACGGCGGCGCGGGAGTCATCGGCGGGCGGGGCTCCGGGGCGCGGGGCGGGGGCGAGCCTGGATGGGCCGTGGCGCAGGCGGACAGCAGCAGCGCGGCCAGGGCCTGGGCGAGTGCGCGGGGCGGCGCACGCGAAACGCGGGCCTTGCAGCCGGGGGCTTGCAGCGGCGGCCTCAAGCCTCGGCGGCGTCGACGTGGGCCAGTATCCAGTTGGGATCGCGGCTCTTGAGGTGGCGCTCGAAGGTCCAGAGTTCGGCCGTGCGCCGATCTTCCACGCCCTCCCCCTCGGGCCCCTTGGTGCGGCTGCGGAACTCGGCCAGGAAGCGCACGGTGACCCGCGCCAGATCCGCGCCCAGAACCTCGGCCCGCTCAAGGTCGGCCCGCGGCGGGTGCAGGAATTCCACGGTCTCGGTCCGCGCCTCAGCCTCGCGCCGGGCGATCGCGGTGTCGAACCCCGCCATCACCTCGGGCGCCAAGAGATTGCGCAACTGAGTCCGGTCGCCGGCGGCGAAGGCCTTGACGATCATCTCGTAGGCGCCCTTGGCGCCGCCCAGAAACCGGCTGACGTCGAAGCCTGGATCCTTGGCCTTGACCGCGGCCAGGCCGGTGAGGGCCACGCCCTCGGCGATAGCCGGGGCCTGGGTGTCCGCCGCGGCCGCCGCAGGCGTGGTCGGGACAGCTGGCGCGTCCTCGGGCTGGCGGCCCACGCGGCGGCCCAACACGGCGTAGAGCTGGTACAGCACGATGGCCGCAAGGCCGGCGAAGATGATCAGCTCAAGCACTTGCAACGACCGGTCCTTCCGCGGCGCGGGCGCGCCGGCGTCTTCACTATAGGACGATGCAACGCCCGCGTCAGGGGCGGCGTTGCATCGCCTGGGGCGCCATGATAGCCCGACCGCCGCACAGGACGCGACCCTTGCGCGTTCCCTTCACGGATTCAAGCCGACCCATGACTGATCTCGACGCCGGCGCCGGCGGCGCTCCCGACACCGCCGAGGCGCCCTCTGTCCCCGGCATTCGCATCCTTGCCCAGTTCATTCGCGACCTGTCGTTCGAGAATCCGCGGGCGCCGGAGAGTCTGCGCGGCGGAACAGCCCAGCCGCAGATCGACCTGGGCGTCGAGATGAACGCGCGCGGCCGGGATGACGGCTTCTACGAGGTCGATCTGAAGCTGTCGGCCAAGGCCAGCCGTGAGGATGGGGCTGTTTTCGTGGTTGAGCTGCTGTACGGCGGGGTCTTCCAGATCGCCGGTGTCGACGCCGAGGACATGGAGCCGGTCCTGCTGATCGAGTGCCCGCGCTATCTGTTCCCCTTCGCGCGCAAGATCATCGCCGACGTGACCTCCGACGGCGGCTATCCGCCGTTCCTGCTCGATCCGATCGACTTCGCCGGGGTCTATCAGGCCCGCAAGGCCCAGGCCGACCAGCAGGTCGGACACGCCTGAGAGCCCTTCCAGCGCTGGCTGGTTTGGCCTTTGGTGGAAGACAGGGCGCGCGCCAGACATAGGCGCCGACCCGCTTCCCGCGGGCGGAGCCGGGGTTCAGACCCCATGCTTTTTCCACAGGCCCTCGTTCTGCACGCCGTCGCGGATGAACGCGGCATGGATCTCGCGTTCCGCCTGCGTTGAGCGGGGGGCCAGCGTCCGGGGCCGTTGCCCGTAGGCCGCGCGGCTGGCGGCCACGGCGACGCCGGTCATGGCCGCGGCGCCGAGTTCCAGCCGCCGCTCGCGGCCGCCGCGCAACTCCAGATAGACCCCCGCCAGCAGTCGAGCGTCCACCAGGGCGCCGTGCTTGTCGCGCTCGGCGAGCGAGATCCTGAACCGCTTGCACAACGCATCGAGCGAGTTGTGCATCCCCGGAAAGCGCACGCGGGCGAGCGCCAGGGTGTCAATCCAGCGAGCCTCGTGCAGGGGCGCCCGTTTGGCGACCCCAAGCTCGTGGTTGATGAAGGCCCGGTCGAAGCCGGCGTTGTGGGCGATCAGCGGCGCGTCGCCGACGAATTCCAGGAAGGCCTCGACCACCTCGGGATGTTCGAACCGCGGCTTGCCCCGCAGAAACGCGCCGGAAAGCCCGTGCACCCGCTCGGCGTCGGGCGGCATGTCGCGGCAGGGGTCGATGTAGGTGTGGAAGCTGCGGCCGGTGGGCACGAAGTCGTCGATTTCCAGACAGGCGATCTCCACCATCCGATGGCCCTGGGAGGGCTCGAAGCCGGTGGTTTCCGTATCGAGGACGATCTCGCGGGCCATAGCTCTAGATGCCGCGCTTCGCGCCGATCTTCAACCGGCCGCGCCGTCGCGGGCGGATCGGAACCCCGGATCGCGCACCGCTGAGATGATCCGCGCCACCTGCTCGCGGGCAGGATCCAGGCCGCGCGAGGTGTCGACCACGAAGTGGGCGCGGGCGCGCTTGTCGGCGTCGGCCAGTTGCTGGGCCAGGATCGCATCGAGCCGGTCGGGGGTCATGCCGGGCCGGGCCAGCACCCGTTCGCGCTGCATCGGCGCCGGCGCGCTCGCCACCACGATGGCGTCGACGCCCGCGTCGCCGCCGGTTTCGAACAGCAGCGGGATGTCCAGCACCACCAGGTCGGCGCCCTGCGCCTGCGCCCTGGCGAAGAACCCCACCCGGTCGCGACCGACCAGGGGATGGACGATGGCGTTCAGCCGCTTGAGCGCCTCGGGGTCGCCCAGCACTACCTGGCGCAGCGCTTCGCGATCCACCCGGCCGTCCTTGACCGCGCCGGGAAAGGCCTCGCCCACCGGCCCGACCGCCGCCCCACCCGTGTCGTAGAGGTCATGGACAGCGGCGTCGGCGTCATAGACCGGCACCCCGGCCTCGCGGAACATCGCCGCGGTTGTCGATTTGCCCATGCCGATGGAGCCGGTCAGGCCGATCAGGATCATGCGCCCAGCGCCCTCAGCGCCAGGGTCCGGACATCGAGATCGCGCGGCGGCGGTTGGCCGAAGAAGGCCTCGAACGAGGGCCGCGCCTGGCCGATCAGCATGGCCAGACCATCAACGGTCGGGCGCCCCAGCGCCTGGGCCTGCGCCAGGAACGGGGTGACGAGTGGCTTGTAGACCATGTCCATGACCACGCAGGCTTCCGGCGTCGCGGCCAGCGGCAGGTCGAGCGGCGGGCCGTCCGTCAGCCCGGCCGAAGTGGTGTTGATCACCGCCTGGGCGCCGAAGAACACGGCCTCGGCGTCGCACAGATCATAGGCCTGGCCGCCCAGCTCGGTCGCCAGCGCCTCGGCGCGGGCTGGCGTGCGGTTGATGATGCGGATCTCTGGACAGCCGGCGTCGAGCAGGGCGGCGACCGCGCCCCGCGCCGCCCCGCCAGCGCCGACGATCGCCACCGGTCCGGCCCTAGGATCGAACCCCGGCGCTTGCTCGGCGAAGGCCTCGAGCAGGCCCAGGCCGTCGGTGTTGTCTGCCCAGATTGTTCCGTGGTCGCCGAAGCTCAGCAGGTTGGCGGCCTTCGCGCGACGCGCCCTGGGATGTGCGTCATGCGCCGCCGCGAGGGCGGATTCCTTGTAGGGCAGGGTGATGTTCAGCCCGGCCAGCGAGGTGGCCCGCAGCCCCTTGATGAAGCTCGCGAAGCCCGGCTCATCGACCTCCAGGGCCACGTAGACCCCGTCGATCCCCGCGGCTTCCAGCCAGGCGTTATGCAGCACCGGGCTGAGCGAATGGACGATCGGGCTGCCGACGACGGCCGCGACCCGGGTGTTTCCGCTGATCGCGCGCCTCATTGCGCCAGCTCTCCGCGCCGACGCAGCAGATCGAGCAGACCCATCAGCGGCAGGCCAAGGATGGTGAAATAGTCCCCCTCGATCGATGCGAAGAGCTGGGCGCCCTGGGCTTCCAGCCGGTAGCAGCCGACCGAGCCCAGCGCCGCCCCGCCCTCGGCGGCCAGATAGGCCTCAAGGAAGGCGTCGGAAAAGGCGCGCATGGTCAGGGTCGCGCTGACGGTCTCGCGCCAGATCACCGCGCCGTCTCTGGCCACCGCCACGGCGGAATGCAGCCTGTGCGGCTTGCCGCGCAGGATCTTCAGGCGCGCGCGGGCTTCGGCGAGAGTTTCGGCCTTGTCGTAGAGTCGGCCCTCGAATTCCAGGGTCTGGTCCGCCCCGATCACCAGGTCGGATCGACCGCGCGACACCGCCAGGGCCTTCAGTTCGGCCAGGGCCTCGGCGACCCCGCGCGGATCCGCGCCACCGGCCAGCAGCGCCGCCTTGGCCGCATCCTCATCAACTCCGGAGCCGGCCGTCTCGAAGGTGACGCCGGCGCCCTGCAGCACCGCTCTGCGGGCCACGCTCCTGGAGGCCAGGACCAGAGTCACCCCAGCACCTCGACCTGGCCGTGACCGCCATGCAGCAGGTTGAGCACCGCGGCGGCCGTCTCCTCGACCGAGCGGCGGGTCACGTCGATCACCGGCCAGCCCTGGCGTTCATAGAGCCGGCGAGCCTGGACGATCTCGTCGCGCACAGCGTCCACGTCGATGTAGCTGGATTCCCGGTTTTCCTTGAGGCTGAGCAGCCGGTTGCGGCGGATCTGGATCAGCCGGTCCGGCGAGATCGACAGGCCGACCACCAGGGTCTTCTTCAAGGCGAACAGCTTTTCCGGCGGGGGGCGTCCCGGCACCAGCGGCACATTGCCGGCGCGCACACCGCGATGCGCCAGGTAGATGCAGGTGGGGGTCTTCGAGGTGCGCGACACCCCCACCAGGATCACATCGGCCTGTTCGAGATCCTGGCCGCCCTGGCCGTCGTCGTGGCCGATGGCGTAGTTCAGCGCGTCCATCCGGTTGAAGTAGTCGTTGTCCAGCCGCAGATGCGCCCCCACGCGGGTCGTGGTCGAATAGCCGAGATAGCGCGACAGGGCCGAGACCAGCGGATCGAGCGCCGGGATACACGGCATGTCCAGCCGTCGGCAGCCTTCCTCCAGCGCCTCGCGCAGGCGGTCATCGACGATGGTGTGGATCACCACGCCGGGCGCCTCCTCGATGTCGCCGAGCGCCCGGTCAAGCTGACGCTGCGAGCGGACCAGGGCATAGATATGCTCGATCGGCAGGACGTTGTCGAAACGGGCGCAGACCGCGCGCGCCATGGCGTTCAGCGTCTCTCCGGTTGAATCGGAGACCAGGTGCACATGGAAGTAGGTGGCGAGCCTGGGAGCGGACGTGGTCAAGGGCGCGGCCTGATGCAAAATGCCTGGGGACGATTCCTGTGGAACACTCTTAGCGAAGCCGGGCGCGAATGGGGATAGATCGCATGCGCCGCGGTCGCCGACCCTCCCCACATGTATCGGCGGGATGAAACCCGGTCTTCACGTTTGATTAACCCACCGGGCCGGCGTCGTGGGGATAGCCAGCTGGGGGTTGTCGACAGGCTCTGGGCAGCTTGATCGGCGCCCGCGACGCTCACCGAAGGTCTTAACAAAACCTTAAGGCGCTCCGGGGGTTTGGGGGTCCTCCCCGGGATTCACAGCCCCGGCGTCAGCGCCGCTGCCCGATCAGCAAGCTGGGGAGAAGTCCGGCGCCTTGCCCTGACCGGCGGCTTTTCCACCCTTTCGACAGGCTCTTTCGCTGCCACCCCAACTCTTTTTCTAAGTCTTGGATAGGAACAGAAGGCCAGGCCGGGCCGGATCTGAGGCGTCAGGCTTGAGACTTCGAGCCAGAGTCGATTTAAGGCCCTGATGAGCGCGACCGAACAGCCCCGTCTCCTGCGCGCCCTCGCCGGGGAAATCCTGGATCGGCCGCCGATCTGGTTCATGCGGCAGGCAGGCCGATCGCTTCCGGAATATCGTGAACTTCGCACCCGGGCGACCGACTTCATCGCCTTCTGTCACAATCCGGAGATGGCCGCGGAGGCCACCTTGCAGCCGATGCGCCGGTTTCCCATGGATGCGGCCATCGTCTTTGCCGACATCCTGCTGATCCCAAGAGCGCTGGGCCAGGAGGTGTGGTTCGAAACCGGCGAGGGACCCAGGCTCGGAGAGCTGCCGGACATCCCGCGCATGGCCGATCAGGTCGAGGCGTCGACGGGCCGGCTGTCGGCGATCGGCGAGACGCTGGCCCGCGTCCGGGCGGAGCTAGAGCCGGATCGGGCGCTGATCGGCTTTGCCGGCGGGCCCTGGACGGTCGCCACCTATATGATCGAAGGCCGAGGCTCCGACCGCACCGGCGCCCGAACCTTCGCCTATGAGCATCCGGAAAAGCTGGACGCCCTGCTGGACGTGCTGGTCGACGCCACCGCCCGCTATCTGATCATGCAGGCGCGGTCCGGGGCCCAGGTGCTGAAGATCTTTGAAAGCTGGGCGGAAGGCCTGGCCGAGGACGTCTTCGAACGGATCGTGATCCGGCCGCACCAGGCGATCGTCGAGAAGGTTCGCGCGGGCGGCGTGACAGCGCCGTTCATCGGCTTCCCGCGCGGGGCCGGCGCCCTGGTGGAAACCTATGCACGGGCCGTTCCGGTGCAAGGGGTGGCGCTGGACACCCAGGCCAGCGCGGCGCTAGGCCGGCGCGTGCAAAGCGATGGAAAGACCATCCAGGGCGCGCTGGATAACCTGTTGCTGCGTTCGGGCGGCGCAGCGCTGGATGCCCGAGTCGAGGCCCTGCTGGCCCAATGGAGCGGCGGTCCCTATATTTTCAACCTGGGTCATGGGGTGCTGCCCGACACCCCCATCGCCCATATCGCCCGGGTGGTGGCGCGGGTCACCGGAAAGTCGGCGACGGTCCCGACGCGCAAGGAAGCCATAAGCTCGTGACGAAACTGGCGGTCGTGCTTTTCAATCTTGGCGGCCCGGATCGTCTAGAGGCTGTAAAACCGTTTCTTTTCAATTTGTTCAGAGATAGATCGATCATCGACTTGCCGGCGGTCGCGCGCTACCCGCTGGCGGCGCTGATCTCGACGACGCGGGAAAAGACCGCCCAGGCCAACTACGCGCTCATGGGTGGACGCTCGCCGCTGCTGCCGGAGACGCAAGGCCAGGCCGCGGCCCTGGAGACCGTGCTGGACGCCATGGCGCCGGAGATGGAAACCCGCTGCTTCATCGCCATGCGATACTGGGACCCCTTCGCGCGGGAGACCGCCCAGGCCGTGGCGGCGTTTGCGCCCGACGAGATCGTCCTGCTGCCGCTCTATCCGCAGTACTCGACCACGACCACGGCATCGTCGCTGAAGGACTGGCGCGCGGTCTATCGCGGCCCTGGCCACAGCCGCACGATCTGTTGCTATCCCACCGACCGGGGTCTGGTCGACGCCCACGCCCAGGCGATCCGCGGGGTCTGGGAGGCGGCGGGCAAGTCTGAGAGGCTGCGACTTCTGTTCTCCGCCCATGGCCTGCCGCAGAAGATCGTCGACGCCGGCGACCCCTACCGAGCCCAGATCGAGGCCACCGCCGCGGCGATCGCGGCGGAGCTGCCGGAGCTCACCGACTGGCGGGTCTGTTTCCAGAGCCGGGTGGGACGGCTGCAATGGCTGACCCCGTCCACCGACGACGAGATCCGCCGCGCCGGCGCGGAGGGCAAGGGCGCGGTGGTGG
Source organism: Phenylobacterium sp. (assembly GCF_031360265.1). Classification (GTDB taxonomy): domain Bacteria; phylum Pseudomonadota; class Alphaproteobacteria; order Caulobacterales; family Caulobacteraceae; genus Phenylobacterium. The sequence goes on along the minus strand of NZ_JANMBF010000096.1, from coordinate 1,555 downwards.
CGCCCATCGCCTTCGTCTCCGAACATGTGGAAACCCTGGTCGAACTGGATCGCGAATATGCCGAGCTGGCGCGCGAGGTCGGCTGCGCGCCCTATCTGCGGGCGCGGACGCCAGGCGTCGGCGAAGGCTTCATCGCCGGTCTGGGCCGCGCGGTGCTGGAGGCGCTGGGGCGACCTGGCGGCGTGGCCCCGCACGGGCCTTGGCGCTGCCCCGCCGGCCATGCGAACTGCGCGCTGCGAGCTGGGGCGGCGGGATGACCTACGACAGCGTCTACGATCTGCTGCGCGGGCTGCACATCATCATGGTGATCGCCTGGATGGCCGGCCTGCTGATCCTGCCGCGGCTGTTTGCCTACCACACCGAGACCGCGCCCCCGGGCAGCGAATTCGACACCCACTTCCTGCGCTGGGAAGGCAAGGTCTACGCGATCATCCTGACCCCGGCGATGGTGGCGGCCTGGATCTTAGGCGGGCTGCTGATCTGGGTCGATGTGCATCGCCGCAGCGCCGGCTGGGGATTCCTGCTCGAGCCGTGGATGGTGGTGAAACTGACCGGCGTGGTCTTCCTGACCGGGTGGCAGCACTACCTGGGCCGCGCGCGCCGGGCTTTTCTTGCGGGTCGCCGAGACAGGACCGCGAAATTCTGGCGGATGACCAACGAGCTGCCTTTCCTGGCCGCCATCGTCATGGTTCTGGCGGTCACCACCGAGTTCGGCCGGCGCTGACCCCGGGGCGCGGCCCGGCGGGTTTGCTTGACCCGACCCCTGTTTTCGTGGTTTCCGTCCCCTACGCGTCCCAGGCAGGGGCGCGCCCCGCCTCATTTCCGGCCGCTGAGCGCTCAGACGCTGTGGCTGTCCGGCCCCCACGAAGACGAAGACATCCGGCGCCCCTCACCAACGAGGCGCCCACATCATCTAGCAGCCCGCGCCCGGACTCCGTCCGGCTGGAGGGCGAACACGAGTGAATTCAATGCACGACGAAACCCCCGACACCAACGCCCCCGAAGAGGCCGAAGCCGTCGAATCCGCGGTCGCTGAGACGCCCGCCGACGACGCCGACGCCGCCGGCGATGCTGATGAGGCCTCCGAGGTGGCCAACACCATCGCCACCATGGGCCTCACCCGCATGAGCCTGCAGGAGCTGAAGGACAAGGCGCCGGCCGACCTGCTGGCCTTCGCCGAATTGTTCGAGGTCGAGAACGCCAACTCCATGCGCAAGCAGGACATGATGTTCTCGATCCTGAAAGTGCTGGCCGAGGAGGGCGTGGAGATCTCCGGCTCCGGCACCCTGGAAGTGGTGCAGGACGGTTTCGGCTTCCTGCGCTCGCCGGAAGCCAACTACCTGCCGGGCCCCGACGACATCTATGTCAGCCCCTCGCAGATCCGCAAATTCGGCCTGCGCACAGGCGACACGGTGGACGGCGCGATCCGGGCCCCGCGCGAAGGCGAGCGCTACTTCGCCCTGGTCAAGGTCGACCTGACCAATTTCGAGAACCCCGAGAACGTCCGCCACAAGGTGCTGTTCGACAACCTGACGCCGCTCTATCCCGACGAGCG
>NZ_JANMBF010000094.1:0-4894 GCF_031360265.1 Phenylobacterium sp. | reverse complement strand
CGATAGCCTCGCGCGGGCTGGCGCAGGCGTACGCGGCCGTCTAGCAGACGGTCTTCAGTGACGGCATCCATTTGGGCTGGCCTTGGTGTAGAAGGGGGTGCGGCGCTCGTCGCTTGACCGTGTCCTATCGCGTCACCATTGTCCCGGCAAACGGCGGCTGGTGGGCCCCGGACGCCTTGGACGATAAGGATTACCTCGCTTGGAAGCCGCCCAGGCCGTTGCCGCGCCGCCCTCCCTGGACCTGCTGCTGAAGCTGGCCGGGCCCGACATGCGCGCCGTCGACGCCCTCATCCGCGAACATATGGACAGTCCCGTGCCGGTGATCCCGGCGCTGGCCGACCACCTGATTGCGGGCTCGGCCAAGCGGTTGCGCCCGCTGCTGACCATCGCGGCGGCCCGGCTCTGTGGCGCCCGTGACGACAACTGCCTGAAGCTGGCGGCGGCGGTGGAGTTCATTCACACCGCCACCCTGCTGCACGACGACGTGATCGATTCCTCCGAGCTGCGCCGCGGCCGGGTGGCCGCCCACCTGATCTGGGGCGCGCCCTCGAGCGTGCTGGTCGGCGACTTCCTCTTCGCCAGGGCGTTCGAGCTGATGGTCGCGGCGGGCTCGATGCCGGCGCTGGAGATCCTGGCCCGCGCCAGCCGGGTGATCGCCGAGGGCGAGGTGCTGCAGCTGACCCGCGCCCATGACCTCGACCTCGACCAGGCCACCTATCTGGAGATCATCCGGGCCAAGACCGCCGAGCTGTTCGCCGCCGCCGCGGAGGCCGGCGCGGTCTCCGCTGGCGCCTCGCCCGGGCGGCGGCGCGCGCTGCGCCAGTATGGCCAGGACCTGGGGCTGGCGTTCCAGCTGGTCGATGACGCGCTGGACTATTCGGGCGACAGCCAGACGCTGGGCAAGAACCCCGGCGACGACTTCCGTGAGGGCAAGGCGACCCTGCCGCTGCTGCTGACCATGGCCCGCGCCGGGGCCGGCGAGCGCGACTTCTGGGTCCGCACCATCGACCGGCGCGACCAGACCGAGGCCGACTTTACCCGCGCCCGCGAGCTGATGCGCCAGACCGGGGCGCTGAAATCGACCCTGGAGCTGGCCGCCGGCTACGCCGCCAGCGCCAAGGCGGCGCTGGCCGACTTCGGCGGCAATCCCTGGCGCTCGGCGCTGGAAGACCTCGCCGACGTCGCGGTGATGCGGACGGCTTAGAAGCCGGTGAAGACGCGGTCGAGGGCGCGGCGGATGGCGTCTTCGTGCGCAGCCAGGCTGCCGACGCAGCCTTTCAGCCGCGAGGGCTCGATACCCGCCAGTTCCGGGACGGACAGGACATAGCGCTGGTTGTCGAAGGCGAGCTTCACGCTGGCGTCTGAATAGGCGGATCGATCATCGTCGATGAGCAACGGCGCAACTATGGTCGTGGGGACCGCAGCCAGGAAGTGCGACTGCAACACGACGACATAGGGTGCGGCTTCGCGGGACCGATCTGAAGGATTTGGAAAGACGTCAAACTGGCGCAACTACCAGGTCCTGAGGTCCTCGCCGAACACGCCGTACCTTTCGATGCGCTCGCGATGCGCCTGAATGGCCTCGGCGTTTTCCGCTGCCCACCTGGCTGCCCGCGCCTCGGTTTCAGCGGGGCTCATCCGCTGCAACATGGCGCGGCGAATGGCGTCCTCCGCAACGCGGCTGGCCGCCACGCCGACCGCCTCGGCTTCGGCGAGGAGTACGGGATCGATCTTCAGTTCACCTTTGCCCATGGCCGCCAGACTACCAGAGTGCGCCCGGCGGGTCATCTTTGAACGACCGCCTCAGGCCTCCGAGAACGGATGCGGCAGCTGGCCGGACTTGAACAGGATCACCGGGTTTTCGTCGTAGTCGCCAAGCTCGGTGTCGGCCGTGGCGGCGAACGCCACGACTCCCCGCCGCAGAGGCGCCAGCCGTTCGGCCTTGCGCCGCGCCTCCTCGGCGGTCTTGCAGCCGACCTGCTGCTCGGCCTTCAGCGCCTTGCCGCGCCCGGCGACATAGCTCTGCAGGATGTAGACGGTTTCACGGGCCATGGCGCCTTCACGCGCCCCCAGGCGAGTCCCGTCAATGGCGTTCAGCCGGGGCCGATCATGGTCTCCGGTCGGACCAGCCGGTCGAACGCCTCGTCGGTGACATAGCCGCCGCCGACCGCCTCCTCGCGCAACGTCGTGCCGTTCTTGTGCGCCGTCTTGGCGATCTTGGCGGCGTTGTCGTAGCCGATGGTGGGGGCCAGCGCGGTCACCAGCATCAGCGAGCGTTCCAGATTGGCCCTGATGTTGTCCTCCCGCGCCTCAGTCCCGACCACCATGTTGTCGGTGAAGGACACCGCCGCGTCGCTCATCAGCCGGCAGGACTGCAGGAAGTTGTAGGCCATCACCGGGTTGAAGACGTTCAGCTCGAAGTGGCCCTGGCTGCCGGCGAAGGCGATAGCCGTCTGGTTGCCCATGATGTGGGCGCAGACCATGGTCAGCGCCTCGGCCTGGGTGGGGTTGACCTTGCCCGGCATGATCGAGGAGCCCGGCTCGTTTTCCGGCAACGCCAGTTCGCCAAGCCCGGCGCGCGGGCCGCTGCCCAGGAAGCGCAGGTCGTTGGCGATCTTGAACAGAGCGCCAGCCGCCGCCGTCAGGGCGCCGTGGCTGAACACCATGGCGTCATGGGCCGCCAGCGCCTCGAACTTGTTGGGCGCGGTGATGAACGGCAGCCGGGTGATCGCCGCGATCCGCTCGGCGACCTTCTCGGCAAAGCCAAGGGGGGCGTTGAGGCCGGTCCCCACCGCCGTGCCGCCCTGGGCGAGCTCATAGAGGCCGTAGAGGGTATCCTTCAGCCGGCGCACCGACATGGCGATCTGGTGCGAATAGCCGCCGAACTCCTGGCCGAGCGTCAGCGGGGTGGCGTCCTGGGTGTGGGTGCGGCCGATCTTGATGATGTGGGCGAACTGCTTGCTCTTGGCCGTCAACGCGGCGTGCAGGTGCTCCAGCGCCGGCATCACGCGGCGGGCCACTTCCTCCGCGCAGGCGATGTGCATGGCCGTCGGATAGGTGTCGTTCGACGACTGGCTCATGTTGACGTGGTCGTTGGGGTGGATCGGCGTCTTGGAGCCCATGACCCCGCCCAGCATCTCGATGGCGCGGTTGGCGATCACCTCGTTGGCGTTCATGTTCGACTGGGTGCCCGACCCGGTCTGCCAGACCACCAGCGGGAAGTGGTCGTCGAGCTTGCCATCGATGACCTCCTGAGCCGCCGCGACGATGGCTTCGGCGACCTTCGGATCGATCTTGCCCAGAGCCAGGTTGGCCTCGGCCGCCGCTCGCTTGACCACGCCCAGCGCCCGGACCACCGGGATCGGCTGCTTCTCCCAGCCGATCTTGAAGTTCTGCAAGGACCGCTGGGTCTGGGCGCCCCAGTAGCGGTCGGCGGCAACCTCGATGGGGCCGAAGGTGTCGGTCTCGGTGCGGGTGGCGCTCATCGGGGTCTCCACGTGCGGGCGGGGCCGGTTTAGCGAGACGGCGCGAGACTGCAAGGCGCTTGCGACAGGACCGGGGGAGGCTCATATAGCCAGATACCTAGCCAGGAGCGGCGAATGCGTGTCGGCGTGTTGGAAGCCAGAAACCGACTGTCGGAACTGCTCGCCGCCGCTCAACGGGGCGAGGAGGTGGTGATCACCAAACGCGGCGAACCGGTCGCGACCTTGAACGCCATCCACAAACGCCTGACCCGGGAGGAAGGCGAAGCGCTGCTGACGCGAGTTCGGGCGCGGCGAGAGTCGCTGGGCTTCACAACGACCATCGAGGAAATCAGGGCCGATATCGCAGAGGGTCGCCGCTATTGAGTGCATTTGTGCTCGACGCTTCGACAGTGCTCGCCTGGTTGCTGAAGGACGATCGCGCGGCGCAGGCTGAGGCCCTGGTCCGCCGTGGCATGCGCGATGGCGCCGCAGCTCCGCGCTTGATGCTGCTGGAGGTGCCCAACGGATTGCGGAACCGCCTCAGACGCGGACAGATTGCACACGCCCAGCGAGACGGAATGCTTGAGGACTTTCTCGGGTTGCCGATCGAGTGGGATGACGATGTTGACGCCTGGGCGCTGGTCCGCCTGTCGGACCTGCACGACCTGACCGTCTATGACGCCGCCTATCTGGACGTTGCAAGTCGGCTTCGGCTGCCCTTGGCCACTCTCGATCAACGGCTGGCGCGTGCGGCGGTGGCCGCGGGCGTTGCCGTCGTGCCGTGACGGAGCCCTGGACCCAGCACGGCAAGGTCCGCGCCCGAGAGCGGGGCGGCGCGATGGAGCTTGAGGTCGATGGCCTCACCACCCAGGCGAAATACTACAAGCCGCTGATCCATGAGTTCTTCCACAAGGCCTGGCGCGGCTCCCGCCCGACCTGGGGCGATTTCGCCGTGGAAATCCGCATGGAACATATCGGTGATCCACCTTGGATGGACCTCGACAACCTGGCCAAGGCAATCCTCGACGCCCTCAAGGGCTACGCCTTCCACGACGACGCCCAGGTCGCCCGCCTGCTGGTGGAGCGCGCGGCGGGAGAACGCGAACAGATCCTGGTCCGGGTGCGTCGGCTGCCCGACCCGCCCGCGGCGGGTGGAGCCTGAGTATGATCGCCATCTTGGAAACCGAGGATCCGGTGCGGCTGAGCTACCTGAAGATGATCCTGGAGGCGGCCGACCTGCATCCGTTCATCTTCGACGCCGACACGGCCTACCGCCAGTTGCCCGTCCGCCTGATGGTCCCCGACAGCGAGGTGGAGCAGGCGTTGCGGCTGATCGCCGAGGTCGAAGGCGCCCCGTGAATCGAAGCGGGGGCGCGGGGGGGGGGGGGGCCGCGGGGTTGGGGGACCTGGTGCCGGGGGGGGGGGGGGGG
>NZ_JANMBF010000068.1:0-9940 GCF_031360265.1 Phenylobacterium sp. | reverse complement strand
GCCGGTCAGCGGCGCCGAGCTGTTGGCCAGCGTTTCGCCCGACCAGGTGCAACCGGGGTATGACCTGAAACCCAAGCAGATCCTCTATGCGGTACATCGCGCCGACGGCGAGCGGCTGGCGGTGATGGCCGACCGCGCCTCGGCGGTGGCCGCCGCTCTGGCCCACGAACTCGCGCCCGTCTCGGTGCACTGAGGTTCGCGACGCCTTCCCCTAAGCCGCCGAGGAGCGGGTCACCGGATCCTGCACCAGCAGCGCATGGAGGGCGTCGGCGGAGCGGGCCTGGCGCAACTGGCGGCGCAGGTCGGCCTGGCGCAACACCCGCGACACTCGGGCCCGCGCGCGCAGGTGCTCGACGCCGGGGGCGTCCTTCGGCGCGAACAGCGCGAAGATCAGGTCCACCGGCTGGTCGTCGACGGCGTCGAACGCCACCGGCTGGTCCAGCCGCACGAAGACGCCGCGCAAGCGGGTCAGTCCGTCGATCTGGGCGTGGGGGGCGGCGACGCCATGGCCGACGCCGGTGGAGCCGGCCTGTTCGCGGCTGGTCAGGGCGTCCAGCACATCGCCGGCCTCGAGCCCGAAGTTGCGCGCGGCGATCTCGGAGATCACCGCCAGGGCCTGGCGCTTGTTGGCGGCGCTGACGCGCAAGGCAATCGCGTTGCGATCGAGAAGGTCGCCGATTTGCATGGGTCTCAATAAGCTCGCATTGCCGTAACGCCCCGTGCCCCAACGCCCCGTACCGCAACGCCCCGTCGTCCTGACGGTCCGTCCTCCTGACGGTCCGCTTCGACGGGCGGTTGAAGCCTGATCGGACCTCGCCGGATCCGTCGGATCAGGCCCCGTCCGCCTTGGTTCGCGCCGGGTCGATCCAGCCGATGTTGCCGTCGGGCCGGCGATATACCACGGACAATCCGCCATGCGCGGCGTTCCTGAACACGATTGTTTGAGATTCAGTCAGGTCCAGTTCCATCACCGCCATGGAAACGGTCATGGCGCCGATTTTCTTCTCCGTCTCGGCGATCACCAGGGGTTCGGGGAAGGCGGCTCCGTCTCCATCGTCAGGCTCATCGTCGCCGTCGTCGTCCGGCGCCTGGAGGATGTAGTAGGCGGCGGTCTCGGCCTGGCGGGCCAAGGCCTGGGGATGGTGATCCTTCAACCGGTTCTTGTAGCGGCGGATGCGCTTCTGCATCTTGGCGATGGCCGCGTCGAAGGCAAGGTGCGCGTCGCCGCCCAGGCCATGGGTGGTGAGCTGCTGGCCTGACGCCAGGGTGACGGCGCAATCGACCTTGAAGGCATGGCCCTCGCGGCTGACCACCACGTCGGCGGCGCCGCCCTGGCGGTCGAAATACTTGCCGATGCTGGCGGAAATTTCGTCGGCGACCCGCGCGCGCAGGGCCTCGCCGACGTCGAGGTGTTTGCCGGTGACTTGAACTTGCATGTGAAGATCAACGCGCCGGGCCGGGGAAGGTGTCAAGCGATCGGCAGAACCTCGAGAAGTTCATTGATCGCGCGGAGGATCAGGCCTGCGGCCAGCACCAGGACACCGCCGCTGAGGCCTGCGAGGCCATAGCCGAGGAGCGCCATCAGCCCATCGCGCTGCACCAGCGCTAAGGAGAGCATGCTCACAGAGGCCGCCGGCAGAATGTTGCCGAGCGGAATCGGCAGGATCAGCACCAGGGCCAGGACGGTGCAGACCAGCCCGATCACCCGATGGCCCCAGGTTCCGAACAGAATCGGCAGTCGAGGCCGCGACACCGCCTCCACCCATTCCAGCGCTCCCAGGACGCGCGGAAGGCCGCGTCGGAGGTCGGCCGTGGCGATGGTCTGCGCCCGCATCCGCGCCGGCAGCCAGGGCGCGCGCGACCCGCCAATCATCAGTTGCGGCGCCAGCAGGACCAGAGGCGCGCCGAAGATGGTCGTGCCCCCCGGCGGGAGCGGCAGGATGCAGGCGAGCCCGAAGACCAGCAGCAGGGCGCCCATTGCGCGGCCATCGAATCGCTCCATCAGATCGCCGACGGAAACCCGTGGGTCGGCCTGCTCGGAGATGTCCCGCAGGATCCGCGAGAGGGGTTGGTGGACTTCGGGATCTATAGGCATCACCGTTCATCTGGGGGCGGGCCGGCGCGGCGCCAAGAAAATTCGGCGCCAGACCCTGTCCGGGCGGACTTGAATCGCGTCAGCCGGGAAGGAACAGGGTCGTCGCTGATGCCTGGAACCCTTCTCCTCTTCTCAGGCTGAGCCAACCTGGGTGGGAAGGGGTCTACGCCAGTTCCTTGAGCCGCCGCCGTCGTTCAACCGAGGAGGGAATTCGCATGGCCTCGCGGTATTTCGCCACCGTGCGCCGGGCGATGTCGACGCCGGCCAGCTTGAGGATGTCGACGATGGCGTCGTCGGACTGGACGCCGGCCTCGCCGGCCTCGGCATCGACCAGCTGGCGAATCTTGTGGCGCACGCTCTCGGCCGAATGGGCCTCGCCCCCCTGCGTCGCCTGGATCGCCGAGGTGAAGAAGAACTTCATCTCGAAGACCCCGCGCGGGGTGGCGATATATTTGCCCGAGGTGACGCGGCTGACGGTGGATTCGTGCATGCCGATGGCGTCGGCGACGGTCTTCAGGTTGAGCGGCCGCAGATGCTCGACCCCATAGACCAGGAAGCCGTCCTGCTGGCGGACGATCTCGGAAGAGACCTTCAGGATGGTCTTGGCCCGCTGGTCGAGGCTCTTGACCAGCCAGCTGGCCTGGGCGGCGCAGTCGGAGACGAAGGTCTTTTCCTGATCGCTGCGGGCCGCCGCACTGACGCGGGCATGGTAGCGCTGATCGACCAGCAGGCGCGGCAGGGTGTCGGTGTTGAGCTCCACCAGCCAAAGGCCGCCCAGTCCCTCGCGGACGAAGACGTCGGGCGCCACGGCCTGCACCGGCTCGCCGCCGAACGCCGCGCCAGGGCGGGGCGTCAGCGCCCGCAGCTCGGCGACCATCTCGCGGAGGTCCTCGTCATCGACCTCGCAGGCGCGCTTCAGCGCCGCCATGTCGCGCTTGGCCAGAAGCGGCAGGTTGGCCAGCAGCGCCGCCATCGCCGGATCGTAGCGGTTGCGGTCGATCAGCTGGAGCTTCAGGCACTCGGCGACGTCGCGGGCGCAGACCCCTACCGGCTCGAACCCCTGCAGCACCGCCAGCACCCGCTCGAGCAGGGCCAGGTCGCAGCCCAGCCGCTCGGCGGTCTCGGTCAGGTCGGCGCGCAGATAGCCGCCCTCATCCACGGCGTCGATCAGGACTGACGCGGCGGCCGCCTCGGCGCCCTTCAGGCCGGCGGCGGACAGCTGGTCGTGCAGGTGTTCGTTGAGTGTCCTGGCCCGGGTCAGGGCGCCTTCAAGGGCGTCGGAGTCGCCCTCAAAGGAGCCGCCGCTACCGGCCCGGGACCAGTCCACCGAGCCCCCGGCGTCGGCGCCGCCCAGGTCGCGTTCGGCGTCGCCGGTGGCGTGCTCGCCGGGCGAGGCCTCGTCGTGGGCGGCGTCCATCTCGGCGCGCGCGCCGGCGTCGTCCATGCGGTCGGCCGCGGCGTTGTCGGCGGCGGCCTCCGCCGGCGCCTCGGCCTCGGGCTCGGCATCGCGCTCGTCGCGTTGCAGCAGGGGATTCTTTTCCAGTTCGGCGTCGATGAAGGCGTCGAGCTCAAGGTTCGACAGCTGCAGCAGCTTGATCGCCTGCTGCAGCTGGGGCGTGATCACCAGCCCCTGGCCCTGCCGGAGCTCCAAACGCGCGCTGAGCGCCAAAATTGCCCCCTGGCCTGTTTCTTGCTGGGGACCTTAGGCGCGCGAACGCCACCGATTCGTTAATGCCGCCGGTCCAGCCGACAGGCGGCTCAGAAGGTTCGTTCGGGCATGTCCCTCAGTCGCGGCAGCGCCCTGTCCTTGTCCGACAGCACGGGGTCGCCATCGAGCGGCCAGGCGATGCCCAGGTCCGGGTCGTTCCAGATCAGGCCGCCCTCGAGCTGAGGCGCATAGTCGCCATCGACCTTGTAAAAGAGCTCGGTGTCGTCGGTCAGGGTGACGTAGCCGTGGGCGAAGCCGCGGGGGACCCAGATCTGCTCGCCGGCCTGCGCGGTCAGCGTGGCGCCGGCCCACCGGCCGTAGGTCGCCGAACCGGGCCGGATGTCGACCGCCACGTCGTAGATCGCGCCCTTGAGCACGCGAACCAGCTTGCCCTGCGCGTGCGGCGCGGTCTGGAAATGCAGGCCGCGCAGCGTGCCCTTGCGGGCGTTGAACGCCTGGTTGTCCTGCACGAACCGGGTGTCGACGCCGGCGGCGAGCAGCGCCCTGTGGCTCCAGGTCTCGGCGAACCAGCCGCGCGCATCGCCATGCCGCTTGGGCGTGATAAGCAGGACCTCGGCCAGGGCCAGGGGCGTGATCGTCGTCATGGGGGCTCGTATGGGTGGGAGTGAGCTTTCGGATGGCGCGCGGCGCGGCGATTGGCAAGCCCCTCAAGGCCGCGGCGGTCCCGGCGGTCAGCCTGATCATCGTGGTCTACGAAAGCGGATCAACTCTCGAGCGCTGCCTGGCCTGTGTGGCCGGCCAGACGTTCACGGACTATGAGATCCTGCTGATCGACAATGCCTCCAGCGACCGGGTGGCCCAGATGGCGGCGGCGGCCGATCCGGCGATCCGCCTGATCGAGAACGCCGACAACCTGGGGTTCGCCGCCGCGGTGAACCAGGGCGCGCGGGCGGCGCGCGGGCGGTGGCTGGCCCTGCTCAACCCCGACGCCTTCGCCGCGCCCGACTGGCTGGCCAGGTTGGCGGCGGCGGCCGAGGCGAACCCCGCCGTCGGCTGCTTCAGTTCCCGCCAGCTGATGGCCGACGATCCGACGCGGCTCGATGGACTTGGCGACGTCATGTCGCTGGCCGGCTATCCGTTCCGTGGCGGCTTCGGCCATCGCGATCCCGGCGCGCTGGAGCCCGGTTGGGTCTTCTCCGCCTGTGGCGGGGCGATGCTGATCGACCGCGACCTGTTCCAGCGGCTCAGCGGCTTCGACGAGCGGCTGTTCTGCTACTGCGAGGACGTGGACCTGGGCTATCGGCTGCGGCTCGTCGGCCAGCCGACCCTGCTGGTCCCCGACGCGGTGGTGCGCCATGTGGGTTCAGCGTCGACCGGCGGGCGGCGCAGCGACTTCGCGGTCTTCCACGGCACGCGCAACCGCCTGTGGGTCTTCGTCAAGAACACGCCGCCGGTGCTGTTCTGGCTGACCCTGCCGCTGCATATCACCGCGACCCTGGTGCTGTTCGTACGCCACGCCACGCGCGGCGAGATCGCGGCGCCGGTCCGTGGGCTCGCCGCCGGCCTGCGGCGCATCGACGTGGCGCTCGGGGCCCGCCGCGAGGCCCAGGCCATCCGCACCGCCAGCTCCTGGCAGATCGCCCGCGCCATGACCTGGAACCCCCTGGACCTGCTGCTGCGCCGGGCGTTCATCCAGCGGTCTTCCGCGCCTTCGAGCCCAGCGAAGAGCCGACGGGGGCGCCCCGCCCACTGAGATGGAGGCCCCTCGGCCGGCCGCCCGCCGACCGCCCGCGGGCGGGACGCCGGCTTGGGCCTGCGGTCATTCGGGTCTAGGAGAAATCCCCAAGACTATCAAACACCGCGCGGGGGGCGAGCTTGATCGACGCGATCGACCTGACGAAAGCGCTGATCCGCCGGCCGTCGGTGACCCCCGCCGACGCCGGGGCCATGGATGTGGTCGAAGCGGCGCTGGCCGGCCTGGGGTTTTCCTGCCGGCGCCTGAGGTTCGGCGAGATCGAGAACCTGTACGCCCGGTATGGGACCGCCCGCCCCAACCTCTGTTTCGCCGGCCATACCGACGTGGTGCCGGTGGGCGACGCGGCCGCCTGGAGCCAGGGGGCGTTCGACGCCGCGGAGATCAAAGGCGTGCTGATCGGCCGGGGCGCCGTGGACATGAAGTCGGCCATCGCCGCCTTCGCCGCGGCCTGCGCCACGGCGATCGAGGCCGGAAAGGTGACGGGCTCCTTGTCCTTCCTGATCACCGGTGATGAGGAGGGCGTGGCCACCCACGGCACCAAGATGGTGGTCGAGGCGCTGGAGATCGAGGAGGAGGTTATCGACCATTGCGTGGTCGGTGAGCCCACCTCCAGCGCGCGGTTCGGCGACATGATCAAGGTCGGCCGGCGCGGATCGATCAACGTCGAGATCACCGTCCACGGCGTGCAGGGCCATGTGGCCTATCCCCACCGCGCGGCCAATCCGGTCCCGGTGCTGCTGACCTTGCTGCAGAGGCTGCAGACGCGTGTGCTCGACGACGGATACCCGGAATTCCAGCCCTCGAACCTGGAGATCACCCGGATCGATGTGCCCAACACCGCGACCAATGTGATCCCCGGGACCGCGAGGGCGCAGCTCAACATCCGCTTCAATCCCCATCACTCCGGCGCCGATCTGGCGGCCTGGATCGCCAGCGAGGCGCAAGCTGCGGGCGAGGGTTTCGAGGGCACGGTCGCCGTCGTCCCACAGATCAGCGGCGAAGCCTTTCTCACCGCGCCCGGCCCGTTCACCGAGGTGGTGGCGGCCGCCGTTCGCGCGGTCACCGGCTCAGACCCGGAGCTCTCCACCTCCGGCGGCACATCGGACGCCCGCTTCATCCGCGCGCTTTGCCCAGTGGTGGAATTCGGCCTCGTCGGGACCACCATGCACCAGGTGGATGAACGCGCCCCGGTGTCCGAAATCCGCCAACTTCAGGCGGTCTATGAGCGCTTGATCGCGGGCTATTTCACAGCATTCGCGGCGTAGTCGACGCCGGTCAGATAGAGCCCGTCGGCCGGCGCCACCTGGCCGCAGGCCTTGCGGTCGCGGGCGTCGAGCGCGGCCTTCAGGTCGTCCGCCGTCCAGCGGCCCACCCCGACCTCGGCGATCGAGCCGGTCATCGAGCGGACCTGGCGGTGCAGGAACGAGCGGGAGGCGAATTCCAGAACCACCTCACAGCTCTCGCGGCGCACCGCCGCCACGTCCAGCGTCTTCATCGGCGAGTTCGCCTGGCAGGCCAGGTCGCGGAAGGTGGTGAAGTCGTGGTGGCCGACCAGCACCTGGGCCGCAGCGTGCATGGCCTCGGCGTTCAGCGGCTTCTTCACATGCCAGACCCGCCCCTGGTCCAGGCCCGGCGGGCTGACCCGATTGAGGATCCGGTAGCGGTAGCGCCGCCCGGTGGCCGAGAACCGCGCGTGCCAGTCCGGCGCCGCCACCTCGGCCGCCAGCACCACGATCGGTTCCGGCCGCAGATGGGCGTTGAGCGCATTTCGCACCGTCTCGGCCGGCCAGTCCTGCTGGAGGTCGACATGCGCGGCCTGGCCGGTGGCGTGGACGCCGGTGTCGGTGCGGCCGGCGGCATGGACGCGCACGGTCTCGCCGCAGAAGCCGGTGACCGCGCGCTCCAGCGATCCCTGGATCGTCGGCAGGCCGGCCTGGGCCTGGAAGCCGCGATAGGGGCCGCCGTCATATTCCAGGGTGAGCCGATAGCGGGGCATCAGTCGAGCCTGGTCCCGGCCGCCACGGCCGCGCCGCGCAGGAAGGCCTCGGCGTCCTGCGGCCCGCGGCCCTCGCGCTGCACGCGCAACAGCCGCACCGCGCCCTGCCCCGTCGCCACCAGCAGCCGGTCGTCGAGCACCTGCCCGGGCGCGCCGTCGGCGTCTTCGAAGGCCGAGAGCAGGGCCTTGACCCGCACCGGCCCCCGATCGGTCGGCAGCAGGAACCAGGCTCCCGGGAACGGCGACAGCCCGCGGATCTTGCGGTCGATCTCAAGGCCCGGCCGGCTCCAGTCGATCCGCGCCTCCTTGGGCCGGATCTTCCTGGCGTAGGTGACGCCATCTGCGGGCTGCGGCGTCTCGATGGCCTCGCCGTGCTCGACGGCGGCCAGCGTCCGCGCCATCAGTTCGGCGCCGATGTCGGCCATGCGCTCGAAGATCGAGCCTGCCGTATCCAGCGACGATATCGGCAAGGTTTCCGAGGCCAGGATCGGCCCCTCGTCCAGCCCTGGCGTCATCCGCATGACCTGGACGCCGGTCACCGCGTCGCCGGCCATGATCGCCCGCTGGATCGGCGCGGCGCCCCGCCAGCGCGGCAACAGCGAGCCGTGCAGGTTGAACGCGCCGAACACCGGGGCGTCGAGCACCTCGCCGGGCAGGATCTGGCCGAAGGCCACCACCACCGCGGCCTCCAGGTCCAGCGCCTCGAAGGCGAAGATCTCGCCGGGGTCGCGCATGGAGGCCGGCGTGCGGACGATCAGCCCCTGGTCCAGGGCGAAGGCGTGGACCGGCGAAGGCTTCAGCGTCTGGCCCCGCCCGCGTGGCGCCGGCGGCTGGGAATAGACGCAGGCGATCTCGTGGCCGGCCGCCACCAGCCGGCGCAGGGTGGTCAGCGCGAAGTCGGGGGTTCCCAGGAAGGCCAGTCTCATGGCGCCGGTGTAGCCGCGCGACAGCCCGCGCGCAAAGGTCGCCCTAAGCGGCCTTGGCCTGCTTCCTGACCTTCTTCACGGCCTGCTCGCGCTTCAGCCGCGACAGGTGGTCGATGAACAGCACGCCTTCCAGGTGGTCCATCTCGTGCTGGATGCAGACCGCGTAGAGCCCCTCGGCCTCCTCTTCGATCGTCTCTCCGGCGTAGTTGAGATAGCGCAGCTTCACCCGCGAGGGCCGCTCGACCTCGTCGTAGATTTCCGGCACCGACAGACATCCCTCCTCGTAGGGCGCGGTCTCCTCCGAGGCCCAGAGGATCTCCGGATTGACGAAGAAGCGCGGGGCGTTCTCGTCCTCGGGACCGGAGATATCCATGACGATCACCCGCTTGGGCACGCCGATCTGCACGGCGGCCAGGCCGATGCCGGGCGCGGCGTACATGGTCTCCAGCATGTCGTCCATCAGGGCGCGCAGGTCGTCGTCGACCGCATCGACGCGCGCCGAGACCTTCTTCAGGATCGGATCGGGAACGACGAGGATGTCTCTAAGGGCCATGGGCGCGAGGTAGGGGGCCGGACCCCGGGCGTCAAGCCGACAGGCCCGGCGTTCAGGATTCGTCGCCGGCCACCAGCCGCACCTGCGGCGGCGTCTCCGGGGTCAGCTTGGCCAGCGGCCGGACCGCCTTATCGAGCGGTTCCAAGGGCTCGACCTTGCGGCCCTCGTGGTCGACCTTCAGATCCTCGAAGCGCCGCGCCTGGGTCAGAACCTGGGTCTCCAGCGAGCCGACGAACTGGTTGTAGCGCGAGACCGCGGCCTCCAGCGCCTTGCCGATCCCGCCCGCGTGGCCACCCATCACGGCGATGCGCTTGTAGAGTTCGCGGCCCAGCTCGGCGATCTTCTGGGCGTTGGCCGCCTGCTCCTCGACCCGCCAGCCGTAGACCACCGCCTTGCAGAGCGCGAACAGCGTGGTCGGCGTGACGATCACCACCCGCCTGTCCATGGCCTCGGTCATCAGGTCGGGCGCGCGCTCCAGGGCCGCGGCCAGGGCCGAGTCCAGCGGCACGAACATCGCCACGAAGTCGGGAGAGGCGTCGAACTGGTCCCAGTAGGCCTTGGCGGAAAGCCCCTGAACGTGGCCGCGCACGCTCTGCACGTGGCGCAGGCCACAGGCCTCGCGGGCGGTGTCGTCGGGGGCGTCCTGCAGCTCCAGGAAGGCGTTCAGCGAGCACTTGGCGTCAATCACGAACACTCCGCCGCCCGGCAGCCGCACGGTGACGTCGGGCCGGCGGCGGCCCTCCTCGGTGTCGGTGGTCGCCTGTTCATCGAAGTCGTAGCGGTGCGCCAGGCCCCCGGCTTCCAGCACATTGCGCAGGGTCTGCTCGCCCCAACGCCCCTGGACGCCGGCCCCGCGCCGCAGCGCGGCCGACAGCTTGCGCGCCTCGTCCTGGGTGGCGGTGGACGCCAGCAACAGGGCCGAGATCTGCGCCTTCAGTCCGCCGG
>NZ_JANMBF010000044.1:0-14291 GCF_031360265.1 Phenylobacterium sp. | reverse complement strand
TTGGGGTGGGGGTGCAAACTCGGCGGCGGGCGTTGGTTCACAGGTCTTCGGTGCGACGTCTCCGACTCAGAGCTGACACCCCCACACCCAACCCTCTCCCCGCAAGGGGGGAGGGGCTTTGCACGAGGGTTCCGCAAGGGGAGAGGGGACGCCGTTTTTGAGAGATGTGTGAATGCCGTAGTCCTACGGAGGAGGAGAACAACACCTCGGTTGCGGCGCCAGATGAATGCCGATCGCCCCTCCCCCAACCCCTAACCCTTATGGATCGGGTCGATCCAGGCGACGCCCTCAGGCTTCTCGGCAGGTTCGATGTCGAGGTTGACCACCACGGCATCGCTATCGCTGCGCACCAGCACGCAGGACAGGGTCTCGTCGGACGAGGCGTTGATCTCCTGGTGCGGCACGAACGGCGGCACATAGATGAAGTCGCCTGGCCCGGCCTCGGCGACGAATTCCAGCGCCGCGCCCCAGCGCATCCGCGCCCGCCCGCTGACCACATAGATCACGCTCTCCAGCGGCCCATGGTGATGCGCCCCGGTCTTGGCGCCGGCGTGGATATGGACGGTTCCGGCCCACAGCTTCTGGGCTCCCATCCGCGCCCGGTCGATGGCCGCGGCGCGGTGCATGCCCGGCGTCTGCGGCGTTGCGCTGTCATCCAGCTGGTCACCCGGCACGACGCGGACGCCCGAGTGCTTCCAGCCGTCGTCGGGGGTCAGTGGGGTGTCGGTCATGCCGGAAGCAGACCCCGAGGCCGCGCCGGAGTCCAGCGCCCCGCCGCGCCGGGGCCTCAGCCTTCGTCGCGGAAATAGGGCTCCACCGGCCCCTGCAGCTTGATGGTCAGCTGCTTGCCGCGCCGGTCCAGGGTCTTGCCGACCGCCAGCTTCACCCAGCCCTCGGAGACGCAATATTCGTCGACGTTGGTCTTGTCCTCGCCCTTGAAACGCACGCCGACGTTGCGCGCCAGAATGTCGGCGTCGTGGAACGGGCTGTCGGGGTCGGTGGACAGTCTGTCGGGCAGCTCCGACGCGGGCGGGGCGGGGCGGTCGGCGGGGGTCTCGCTCATGGCCCCGCCGTCGCACAGGCCGGCGCGCGTTTCAAGCGCGGCCGACGGCCGCGGTCGCGCCGGCGCGTTAACGATTCCGGCGTGGGCGTCGCGGACGAAATACGGCGAAAACGCACCGCCGTGGGCATTTTATTGCCGCGACCTGGACGAGAATTTTCATCGGAATCCCACAAATCCAGCGGGAAATTCCCCTGAAGCGGAAGGTTTTTCCCCTCACACGAGAATTTCACCCGGCCAGGAGGGACTTGACCGAATAAGACCGAAACGTGGCCCTTGTGTTGCCGGCGTATTTGCTAACAAATGGTCTTAACGGGTCCCGCTGGGACTGGGTTCGGGGTATTTACCAATGCGCTATGCGAAGCTTGCCGGCCTGTCTGTGGCCCTTCTCTTTTCGACCGTGTCGGGTCTGGCTCATGCCCAGGTCGTGAAGCCCAGCTATCTGGAATTCGAATCCCGCGATCAGTCGTTCGACGCGCCGCTCGGCGGCCTCAGCGCCGGCCCGACGGTGATCTACGGCGGTGGCGGCAGCGTCGCCTCGGTGGTCAAGAGTTTCGAAGGCATCAGCCAGTATGACGTGGCCAGCTTCGGCCGCAATTTCATCCCGCCAGACACCATCGGCGCGGTGGGCAAGACCCAGTATATGGAACTGGTCAACGGCGGCATGGCGGTGTTCGACAAGGCCACCGGCGCGCGCACGATGATCCAGTCGGACGTGGCCTTCTGGTCCGCCGCCGGCAAGACCGGCACCAACGGCGACCAGCGGGTGATGTACAACGCCGCCGCCGACAAATGGATCGCGCTCTCCTTCGGCGCCAGCCTCGGCGACATTCAGATCGCGGTGTCGGACACAGGCAACGCGGCCGGCACCTGGAAATCCACCCAGTTCACCGGCTTCAGCGGTCTCAACGCGGTGGCCGACTATCCGACCCTGGCGATGGACAAAAACGCCGTCTACATCGGCACCAACAACTTCGGCGGCCCCACGCAGTCGTTCAAGGGCACCACCCTGAACGTCATCCCGATCGGCGACCTGTTCGGGGCGCTCGGTCCGTCGGCCGCGGCCGTGAAGCAGTTCAACACGCCCTACACCGGCGGTTCAGGTGACGACTACACCCGTGGCTACGCGATCCAGGGCGTCAACAGTTCCACGGCGGGTCCCAACGGCAAGATCATCACCGTGTCGCTGATCGACTCAGCGCTGCAGCGCTACGACGTGCTGAACGCCGGCACGGCCGGCGCGACCCTGACGGCCACGGGCGCCAATATCGGCGCCAGCTACGGCGCCAACAGCCTCGCACGCCAGCCCTACACCACCGGTACGGGGCCGACCCGGGTCGTCGACACCCTGGACGACCGCATCAGCGCCAGCGCCTATGAAGTGAACGGCAAGATCTACAGCGTCCACACGGTCACCGAGACCGGCAGCGGCCGGACCTCGGTCCGCGTGGACGTGATCAATTCGACCACCAACGCGATCATCGACGAGTTCGATATCGGCGCCCCCGGCTACGACTATTACCAGGGCTCCATCGCGGTGAATTCCCTGGGCCAGGTGGTGGTCGGCTTCGATCGCTCTGGCACCTCGCTGGTGGACGGCAAGATCACCGTCATGGCGCGCACCTTCAACACCAGCGGGCTTGGTCACCTCTATCAGACCGGCTCGGACCTGGTGCTCCGGGTGAGCGACACCGACAGCTACCACAATGGCAGCGCCTTCGGCAGTCCCGCGGCCGGCCGCCAGCGCTGGGGCGATTACAGCGCCGTCAGCCTGGACCCGATGGACTCCTCGAAGTTCTGGCTGATCGGCGAGTTCGCCCGCGAATTCAACGCGCCGGCCTTCGGTCACCCGGGCGGAAGCGGCTTTTCGCGCTGGGGCACCTATATCGCCGAGATCGGCATGAGCCCTGTGGGCGTGCCCGAGCCCTCGACCTGGGCGATGACCATCCTGGGCCTCGGCCTGGTCGGCTCGGCCATGCGCCGTCGCCGGGCGATCGCCCAAGCCTGATCGGTACGGCCCTGCTCGGGCCCCGGCCGAGACGAAACAGACGGGCGGGGCCACAGGCTCCGCCCGTTTTTTCATGCCTGTCGGGCGACCTGGATTAGGTTCGACACCGGCCTCGCGCCGTGGGAGGCTGACCCATGGTCAACTCAGCCCGCATCCTCGCCGCCGCCGTCGCCCTGATCGGCGCTTCGCCCTCGTCCGCCGCTGTCGTTGCGGGTGTCGTCCCCGTGGGAGTCTGGGGCGGCGACCAGGCGATCCTCACCGTCGGCGAGGACGGGGCGAGCCTGAAGACCGGCTGCGCCGAGGGCCACATCCCCGGCCCGGTGCGGGTCGACCGGAAGGGACGGATTTCCGCCCACGGCACGTTCCAGAGCTTCACCCCCGGCCCCCAGCGCGCCGACGAGGAGCCGGGCGCCCTGGACGCGGCCTTCACCGGGCGGATGAGCGGCCAGACCCTGCGCCTGACGGTCCGCGCCTCAGCCGATCCCGCGGCGCACAGCTTCACCCTGCGCCGCGACGCCCACCCCAAACTTATCCGCTGCCTCTGAAGGGGTCAGGCGGCGCGTCTGGCCTTCGGGGCGAACTCTGGCGGCCCGGACACAAAACGCTCCCGTCATCCTAGGCGACCTGCAAAGGCCGCGCCGGGATGACAGGCGTTTGGGGTCTTGCCTCACAGTGTCGGCTCGAGGGAACCCCTACCTGCACGCGTCCACGACCCGTTCCAGATCCGTCAGCCGGCGCGTCCTCAGCAGGCGTCCGGCCGCCATCAGCTGATAGCGATCGGCCGCGCCGCCGGCGTCGCGCAGGGCGGCGTCGGTGTCGGGATATTTCGGCGCCCTGGGAAATCCCTTCGGCACGCAGTCGCTCTTCGCCGGCGCGGGGACCTTGGCCGCGGGCGGCGCGGGGAGCGTGGCCGGGGGTGCGGTGATGACTGGCGCGGGCGGGGCCGCGGGCACGGGGGGCTTGGGTTTCAGGCTGGCGCAGGCGCTCAAGCCCAGCCCACAGGCCAGGGCCACGGCCAGCCGTCGCGGAGAGACGCACGTCACCGCAGGGTTTCCAGCACCGCTCTGTCGGCGCTTTCCATGCGCGCGCACACGTCGAACCCGGGCGGTCCCGACCCGGTGAGGCGGCGGGCGCGCGCCTCGGCGCTGGTCTCGGCGCCCGCGACCCGCACAGCGACGCCGCCCCCGCCGCTGCCGCCCCGCGCGCCGCCTTCGCAGGCCGCCAGCCGAGCCTGCAGCACCGCGCCGGATTTCTGGTTTTCCTCGCTGAGCTGGGCCACCCGCGCCCGCAGCGTCGCCTCGGTGCGCGCCGCCGTGTTCGCCGTCACCGCCAGCAGGGCGCACAGGACAAGAGCCAGGGCGAACCCTATGGGTCCCGCCAGCCGGCTGGTGAAAGCCTGGACGAGTGTCGCGAGCATGACGCCTCTATACCCCTGATCCATCGCCGCCGCTCGGCTCGGGCTTGGCCCGAAGCTTGGCGGCGGATTTCAAAAACGCACGAAACTCCGACAAGCTCCGCCACAATCAAGGCGCACCCGTGACCGACCGGTCGCGCCGCCGACATACCACCGTCGCCTTGCCCGCCTATCAAGGTCGTGGGGCGCGTAACGGAAGGAGCCCAAGGCCATGGCCGTCTACCGCATCTACCTGGTCCACGACGATGGGGGCCTGGAGCCCGCCGAGAGTTTCTACTGCAAGACCGACGGCCAGGCCCTGGCCCTGCTGACGCCGCCGGCCCGCGCCGATATTCGCGCCGAGCTCTGGCAGGGCGGGCGCTTCATCGGCGCCGCGCGCCACCGCAATCTGACGGGTCGCCCTGGCCCCTATGCGTCCAGCGGACCGCCGAACTGATCGCGAACTGGCCGCCTATTTCGGCTTGCGGAACTTCAGCACGAACTGGTCGGTCTTGCCGCGGATCGCCGGACTGAAGACGTTGGCGCTGTGCGGGTCTTCTGGATTGGCCAGCATGGCGTCCTCCGCCGCCAGCTTGAAGCCGGCCGCCTCGACCTCCGTCCTGACGACCGCGGGATCGATACGGTGCAGACTGTCGGCGACCTCCACCGGCGCGCCGACCGCCGCGGCATGATCGACGACCACATAGAGCCCGCCCGGCTTCAACGCCTTGAAGATCTGCGCGTTGACGCTGGCGGCGGTCCCGGCGGGAAACGGCTTCAGGTGCAGGTCGTGATAGTTCTGCACGGTCAGGACCAGATCCAGGCCCGCGGGCAGGCCGGTCGCCGACAGCGGCCCGGTCAGCGCCACGGCGTTCTTGTAGTCCGCAACGGCGGTCGACTGCTCGGTCCCATAGGCTGCGCGGAACTTGATGAACTCGGCGGACTGGTAGGCATAGACCTTGCCCGTCGGGCCGACGGCGGCGGCCAGGATGCGGGTAAAATAACCACCGCCCATCATGAAGTCGGCGACGCTCTGCCCGGGCTTCACCTCGGCGAAGGCCAGCAGCTCGGCGGGCTTGCGGGCTGTGTCCCGGGCGACGTCGCCTGCCGGCCGCGCCTTGTCGGCCACCGCCGCCGACAGGTTGGCGGGCAGGCCGGCGAACGCCCCACTGGCGGCGCCAAGGGTTGCGACAGCAAGCGAAAGCGCGCTGAGAATCAAGACTATCCGTTTGCGAGTCATGCCCGACGCCTCCCCAGAAACCACGCCCAAGCAGGGTCCAACTGGCCCAGCCTAGCAGTTCTGGATGACCCTGCGCAGGCGCCGTCCGCCCTCGATATGAAAATTCCCGCGCCGGCCGCCGGAACGACCTAGGGGTGGGCGGCATCGTTGGCGTCTTAACCTCAAGGCCGCAGCCCAAAAGCCCAGGGCGCCGCGGCTCCAGGCCCCGACGCCCCCCGAGCGTCGGGGCTTTCTGCCCTCCCCGCAGCCCCTTCCTGACCACCCCCTCCGACGGGGAGCCCCTTCCGCTGGGCGCGACCCCGCGCTACGCCTGGGGGCGGGGAGAACCGATCATGGTCAGCAAGGGCCGCGCCGCGTGAGCGCCGAAGACGTCGTCCCGCTCGCCGGCGGCCGTCGGCTGCGGCTGCTAGCCTATGCCGGCGTGCCGATCCTGATCATCAACTTCGCCGCGCCCTACGTCGGCATCCTCAACCTGCCGATCGTTTTCTTCCTGAAAAACCGGTTGCACCTGTCGGCCCATGAGACCGCACAGTTCAACCTGATCGTCGCCATCCCGCTGTTCGCCGGCTTTGTCTTCGGCTTCATTCGTGACCGTTGGAGCCCGTTCGCCGCCGGCGACCGAGGCCACCTGGTGGTCTTTGGCCTAGCCAGCGCGGCGGCCTATGCGGCCATGGCCTTCGCGCCGCCGACCTATGCGATGCTGCTGGGCGGCGTCTTCCTGGTGACCGTCCTGATGCAGTTCGTGGCCGGAGCGGCGGCGGGCCTGGCCTCCGGGGTCGGCCGCCATCACGCCATGTCCGGCCAGATGAGCACTGTGATGAACGCCACCACGCTGGCGCCGCAGATGATCGCCATGCTGCTCGGCGGGGTGCTGAGCGGCCTGCTTGAGGGCGCCGGCGCGGCCAGCGCCGCACGGGTGCTGTTCCTGGTGGGGGCCGGCCTGATGATCGCCATGACCCTCTACGGCGGCTTCGGACCGCAGCGACTGTTCGACGACGCCAAGGCTGGCGCCGAACCTGGACGCCTGACCCCGGGCGCGGATCTCCGGCGCCTGTTCCGCACCCGGGCGATCTATCCGGTGCTGGCGATCCAGTTGCTTTGGCAGTTCGCGCCCGGCGCGGGGCTCGCGCTGCAATACCATCTGGCCAACGACCTGCACGCCTCCGACGCCCAGGTGGGCGCATTCTACGCCATCTTCTACGGCGGTTTCCTGCCGATCTACGCGATCTATGCCTGGCTCGCCCAGCGGGTGAGGCTGCGGACGCTGCTGTGGGTCGGCGCGGTGCTGGCGGTGCCACAGATGGCCTCGCTACTGTTCATCCGTTCGGCCGAAGGGGCGCTGCTGGCGGCGATCCCGATGGGCCTGCTGGGCGGGGTCGGCCAGGCGGCCTTTACGGCGCTCGCCATGCGCGCCTGCCCCAAGGGACTGGAGGGCACGATGATGATGCTGTTCCTGGCGGCCTACTGGATCTCGACGCGGGTCGGCGACCTGTGGGGTGCGGACCTCTATCAGAACCACGGCGGCTACGACACGACGCTGTGGGCGACCATCGCCGTCTACGCGGCGATTCTGCCGATCCTGTTGGCGGTCCCGCGACGCGTCAGCGACACCGTCGACGCGTGACCGACGTCACAGCTGCACGCCATCCGGTCGTGTTTGATCGCGATGCACCTTTTTCCGGTGTGTCTTGAACCGCGATCCGGAGACCGATCCCATGAGTGTCGCCCACCATAGGCCCATCGTCGCCATTCACCGCAACGACCCGGAATGGATCATCGCCCTGTGGCTGGCGATCCACGGGGGCGATCCCGCGCCGCACCTCTCGGCCCAGGCCAGCGAACGGGCCGCCGCCGATGCGATACGGGCGCTGTCCGCCCACCTCGGCGCCGTCCAGGCCAAGGCGGTCAAGGCGGCGCTGGGCCACTGACCTGACGCGCGGCCGGGTCCGCGCCCGGCCGCGCCGCCCCGGTCAGACCTGCCCCCCCGGTCCGACCGACCCGGGGGCGAAGCCGGGAACTCCCGCCGGTGCAGCGGGTTAAGGCATCATGGCCAGCCTGGAGATTCCGCCGCACGCCTACCGCCGTAGCCGCCAGGCGATCCTGATCCTGGCGCTGGTGGCCATCGGCAGCTTCGCAACGGGCGTCCTGCGCCAAACCGCCGGTTTCGCACCCGTCGTGGCGGCCGTGGCGCAGCCTGCCGCTGCGCGGTTGATCGCCCTGCCGCCAGCGACCCTTGACCTCGCCCACGCCGAGCCCATCCTGCGATCGTCGGCGCGCCTGGCGCACATCGCCGCCAAGCCGGCGCCCGCCATGGAGCCGGTGGCGTCCGCGCCGGTCTCCGCGCCGGTGGCCGTGGACGCCGTGGCGACCGTCCCCGCTGCCGGGCCCGCCCCGGCCAGCGACGAGGCGCCCGCCGCCTGAGCACGCCGGCATCGCCCGCGATCGCGGCGACCCGCCCCTGTTAGCCATCTTTGTTCACGCGTCGTTGTGCACGGACGCCCCACAATGGTTTCAGGAGGGGTGTTCAGCGCTTGGAGGAGCGCCGATGGGTGACCTGTACGTCGTCCTCGAATGGATTCGGGACCTGAAGATCGACCCGTTGGCGGCAGTCATCGTGGCCGCGATCCTGGCCGCCTATGTGGAGCAACGGCTGGCGCGGCGGCGAATGGCTGACCTGACCTCGGCGCGCCCGGACGAGACCGCTTTGCGCGAGGCGCGGCGCGAGGGTCGCCGGCGTCGGCGGCGCGGTCAGTGATGCGCGCGGAAGACGGGCCGCTCGCGCCGGAACGCCCTACCGTCCCTGGAACACCGGCTGGCGCTTTTCCAGAAACGCGCGCCGCGCCTCCTGGCCGTCCTCACTGGCGAAGGCGCGACGGATGTTGGCCACCTCGAAGCGCAGCTGGCTTTCCAGATCGGAACTCTCATAGGACCGCACCATCCCACGCTTCAGCAGGCGCAGGGTGATCGGCGACCAGGCGCACAGTTCCTGGCAGTAGGCCGCCAGCCGCCCGGCGAACGCCGCGTCGTCCACCACTTCGCCGGCCATCCCCCAGGCCACCGCCTCGGCGCCCACCAGGGTGCGGTTCTCCATCATGAAGCGCATGGCGCGCTCATAGCCCATGGCCTGCGGCAGGGTGACGGTCAGGCCCGCGTCGGGCGAGCCGCCGATCCGAGTATAGCCGGCCATCAGCCGCGCGCTGGACGCGATCAGCCGCACGTCTGTGGCCATTGCCAGGCCGAGCCCCGCGCCGACCGCGACGCCATTGATCCCGCCCACCACCGGCTTGTCGCAGCGCTTGCGGATCGACAGCAGGAACTGGCCGACCCAGCCGATGTCGTCGAGCATCGCGGTCTGCGGAGTGTAGGGCGAATAGGCCTCGCCGCCCGGCGTCAGGTCGAGCCCGGCGCAGAAGGCGTCACCCGATCCGGTGATCGCCACCACCCAGACATTGTCGTCCGCCGCCGCGGCGTCGACCGCCTCCACCACGCCCCAGGCGAGGTCCAGGCTGAGCGCGTTCTTCTTCTCCGCCCGGTCGAGCATGATGGTGCGGACGTGGCCCGCGTCGGTGACCTTGACGAGCTTGGTCATGTCTCTGTGTCTCCCCGCACCCTCTGACTATCTCACCAAGGCGTCGTAGATCCACGCCCGGTTCTTGCGTTGGTATTCCATCGCCCGCTCACGGCTCTGCACCATGAACACCATGAAGAGGTCGTTCTTCGGGTCGACCCAGAACTCGGTGCCGGCGATGCCCCACCAGGAGTAGGTCCCATTGCCGGGCCGCTGCAGCTTGTCGTCCAGGACCAGACTGAAACCCAGACCAAAGCCCATTCCGGGACCCGGGAAAAACAGGCCGGCCTTGCGGATCTGCGGCGTCGTCTCGTCCTGCCGCATCCTGGCCAGGGTCTCGGGCTTCAGGATCCGCACGCCCTTGTACTGGCCGTTCCCTTCGAGCATCAGCACGAAGCGCAGGTAGTCCTCCGCGGTGGAGGACAGGCCGCCGCCAGCCGACAGGAACGGCATGGGCTTGGCATAGTCGTAGTAGATGTCGCCCAGCGTGCCATTGGCGCCGGCGCCCTTCAGCCCCTCGGCGAACCGCGCGCGCTCGGCCTCCGGCTGCCAGAATTTGGTGTCGGTCATGCCCAGCGGGCCGGTCACCCGCTCGCGGACGAGCACGTCCAGTGGCTTGCCGCCGGCCGCCTCGACCACGGCGCCCAGGACGTCAGTGGACCGCGAGTAGTACCAGGCGGTTCCCGGCTCGGAGCGCAGCGGCAGCCTGGCGATCATGCGGGCGAAGTCGCGAGCCTTCAGGTCGTAGCGGTTCTCTCCGCCGTCGGCCCACACCTTGGAGAGCGGTGTCGTCGGCTGGATGAAGCCATAGATCAGGCCCGAGGTGTGGCTCATCAGGTGGCGGACCAGCATCGGCCGGGTCGCCGGAACGCTCGTGCCGTCGGCCTGCCAGACGCGCAGGTTGGCGTACTCCGGCAGGTATCTGGACACCGGCGCGTCGATATCCAGCCGGCCCTCCTGCACCAGGGTCATGGCGGTCACCGAGACGACCGGCTTGGTCATCGAGAACACCCGGAAGATCGTCTCCGCGGTCATCGGCGCCGTCTGGCCCGGGCCCTGGACGCCAAAGCCCTCCTGGAACGCGACCTTGCCGTGGCGGCCGATCAGCAGGTAGGCGCCGGCGATCCTGCCCGCCGCCACGTCGGCTGTCAGACCCGCGCTCGCCACCGCCAGTTTCGCCGGATCGAACCCCAGCGCCGCCGCATCGCCCCGCACGATCGACGAGACCTTCGGATCGACGCCCCTGGCCGCGCCCACCGTCGGCGCCGTCAGGGCCAGCGCCAGCCCCACGGCCAGCGCGAACCCCGCGACCCGCGCGCTCAGAAATCCCCTGGTCATCCCACGTCCCTCCCACCGGCACAGATGGCGCCGTTCCCAGCCGCTGGCAACGCTCCACCGACGGCCTCCACGTCATCAATCTATCCGACTCATGCGGTTCTTTTCTCCGAAATACATGCGTAATTCCAGATATTTAGAGCTTGGGAGATCTGATTCACGCCCGGTCGCCGCCGCGGTCGACACTCACCGAGATGGTGTCCCGACGGGGGATGGCATGGAACGCGGCCTTCCAGGCTCGACCGTTCTGTCGGGATTGTCAGCCTCGCACCATCCGGCGTGCCCGACCTTGGGGGATTTGGTCGGGCGGGCGCGGCGGTCTACACCGACAGCTTCGATTGGAGGATCGTGATCCCCATGCGGCTGGCGATGTGAGCGTGTGATGCAGGTCCAAGACCCAGGATTCATCGCGCTGCACGGACGGGCCAGTTCGGCGATCCTCGAGCTTGCGCCGGGCGAGGCGCCGCTGTGGCGCTACTGGGGCCCAAGGCTTCCCGATGACGCGCGGCCGCCGGGCCCGATGCGCGACAGCCGCCCGCCCGCGTCCTTCTCCCTCAACCACGATCAGCCGCTCTCGGCCTTCCCGACCTTCGGGGTTGGCTGGTTCGGGCAGAGCGCGCTTATCGCCCATCGCGCGGGCCGCGACTTCGCCCAGGCGTTCACCGAGACCGAGGTCTTCTGGATCGAGCCGGAGCGCCGCGTGGAGCTGACGCTCATCGACCCGGTCGCCAGGCTCAGCGTGCGGGTCTGCCTGGCCCTGGATCCTGTGAGCGATGTTCTGACCCTCTCGTCGCGGCTGACCAACGACGGGCCGGAGGATCTGGAGGTGCACTGGCTCGCCGCCGCGGTCTTGCCGCTGCCGCCGCTCGCGTCTCACGTCGGCTATGTCTCGGGCCGGCACAATGGCGAATTCCAGCCTTGCGAGGACCGGCTGGGACACGCGCTGTGGCGGCGCGAAAATCGCCGGGGCATCACCTCGCACGACGCTTTTCCCGGCGCGATCGTGCGCGAGGCGGGTGCGACACAGGAGACGGGCCTGGTCTACGGCGCTCAGCTGGCCTGGTCGGGCAACCACGCGCAGATGATCGAACGGCTGGAGGATGATCTTTTCCAGTGGCAGCTCGGCGAATGGTTCGCGCCCGGCGAGGTGCGGCTTTCCCCCGGCGCTTCGCTGGCGACCCCGGAGGTCCTGGCGACGGTGTCTTCCGCCGGGCGTGGCGGTGTGGCCCGAAATTTCCACGCGGTGATCCGTGCACGGATGACCTGGACCGGCGGGACGATGCGGCCGCGGCCGACCCACCTCAACACCTGGGAAGGCGTCTATTTCAATCACGACGAAGCGACGATGAAGGCGCTGGCCAACGTCGCAGCGGAGCTCGGCCTGGAGCGGTTCGTGCTTGACGACGGGTGGTTCCACCGGCGTGACAACGACAGGCTGGGGCTGGGCGACTGGCGTGCGGACGCTCGGAAATATCCGCACGGCCTGGGGCCGCTCGCCGCTCACGTCACCGCGCTCGGCCTGGAGTTCGGCCTGTGGGTCGAGCCGGAGATGGTCAATCCCGACAGCGACCTCTATCGCGCGCACCCAGACTGGGCGCTGCGGATCGAGGGACGCCCACAGCTGACCGCCCGAAATCAGCTGGTGCTCGATGTCGCCCGCCCCGAAGTCGCCGAACATCTCTTCACCCAGCTCGCCGCGCTGCTGGAGAGCCTGCCGATCGGCTATCTGAAATGGGACCACAATCGCGACCTGACCACGGCCGGCGGTCCCGACGGCAAAGCGCGGCACCGGGTCCAGACCCTGGCGTTCTATGCGTTGCTGCAGCGGATACGGGCGGCGTTCCCGAACGTCGAGATCGAGAGTTGCGCCGGGGGCGGCGGACGGATCGACGCCGGCGTCCTGAGGCACACACACCGCGTCTGGACCAGCGACTGCATCGACGCCGTGTCGCGCGTGGCCATCCAGCGCGGGTTCCTGCAATATTTTCCGCCGGAGATCATGGGCGCCCATGTCGGTGCTTCGCCCGCGCACAGCACCGGGCGCAGCCAGACGCTCGCGTTCAGGGCCGCCGTGGCGCTCCCCGGCCATTTCGGCGTGGAGCTTGACGCCGCAGCCTTGACAGCGGCGGACAGGACAGACCTTGCCGTCTGGATCGCCCTGCAGAAATCCCTGCGTGACCGGCTGCACGGCGGCCAGGTCTGGCTCGGGGATGCCGGCGACAGCCTGCTCTGGCAGGCGCATGGGAAGGCCGAGGATCTGGTCCTGTTCGTCTACAGGATGGCGCCCAGCGCCCTGCGCCAGATGCCGTCCGTAAGCTTGCCGATGCTCGATGCGACGCGGCCCTATCGCGTCCGCCGTATCGACCCTTCGAGCCCGGGATCGCGCGCCTCGGCCACGACCGCGACGTTCGCGGGCCTGGAGGGCGACGGCCTGGTTGTCGATGGCGCCTGGCTCAGCGCCGCCGGCCTGATCATGCCGCCGATGAAGGCGGAGACCTGCGCGATCTTCACCGTCACGGCGCGGTAGACTCAAGACCTTCACCGGCCTGGCGGATGGCCACGGCCAGGGCGGGCAACTCCGCGTCGGAGACCGTGCGCAGGTCGATCAGGACGTGGTCCTGTTCGATCCGGCCAAGCACCGGCTGTGTTCCTGTGCGCAGGCGCCGGGCCAGGGCGTCCGCCGAAAGGCCCAGGGCTCGCAGGGCCACGGCCCGGCCGGGCAGGGCCTGCATCGGCAGGGCGCCGCCGCCGGCATAGCCCACAGTGTCCTGCACGCCGACCTCGATCGCCGGGAGACCGGCGACCAGCGCCCGCAGCGCCTGCGCGCGCGCCGCAACCACCGAAGCCGACTGGGTCAGCATGCGCAGCACCGGCACCCGCGCGACCGGATCGCTGGGCGGCCGATAGAGCCTGAGCGTCGCGGCCAGAGCGGCGACGCTGAGCTTGTCCAGCCGCAGGGCCCGCGCCAGCGGATGGCGGGCGAGCGCTGTGACCAGGTCCCGGCGTCCGGCGACAATCCCCGACTGTGGCCCCCCCGCGAGCTTGTCGCCGCTGAACAGCACCAGGTCGACGCCGGCGCGCAGGCTCGCCTGCACTGTCGGCTCATCGGCGATCCCGTAGGGCCGCAGGTCGATCAGCGCCCCGCCGCCCAGGTCCTCGACCAGCAGCAGCCCCCTGGCCCGGGCGAGGCCGGCGAGCGCCTCCAGGCCGGGCGCGCTGGTGAAGCCGCTCATGCGGAAATTGCTGGGATGAGTGCGCAGGATCACCCGTGCGTCGGGATGGTCGTCCACGGCGCGCTCATAGTCGCTGAGGTGGGTCCGGTTGGTGGTCCCCACTTCGATCAGGCGTGAGCCGCTCTGCGCGACGATCTCTGGCACCCGGAAGCCGCCGCCGATCTCGATCAGCTCGCCGCGCGAGACGATCACCGGGGATCCCGCGGCGAGCGCCGCCAGCGACAGCAGGACGGCTCCGGCGCAGTTGTTCACCGCCAGTCCGGCCTCGGCTCCGGCGATCTCGGCGATCAGCGCGTCGAGGTGATCGTGGCGCGAGGCGCGGCGACCCGTTTCCAGGTCGAGCTCCAGGTTGCCATAGCCGGCTGCCGCCTGCATTGCGCGGACGGCCTCCGGCGCGAGTGGAGCGCGTCCCAGGTTGGTATGGATCACCACCCCCGTGGCGTTGATCACCCCG
>NZ_JANMBF010000105.1:0-5951 GCF_031360265.1 Phenylobacterium sp. | reverse complement strand
TCGATGACCTGGGCGTAGATGTTCTTCGACGAACGGAAGACCGACAGGCGCGGACGCCCGTTGGCCAGCTTGCGCAGCCGGATGCGCGTGCGTTGCGCGCGCTTCTGGGCGGAATCACGGGAGGAAAGAGCCATGACCTACTTCTTCTTGCCTTCCTTGCGGCGGACCTGCTCGCCGGCGTAGCGAACGCCCTTGCCCTTGTAGGGCTCGGGCGGACGGATGCGGCGAATGCGCGCCGCCGTCTCGCCGACCTGCTGCTTGTCGATGCCGGAAATCTTGATTTCGGTCTGCTTGGGCACAACGAAGGTGATGCCGGCCGGGGCCGGGATTTCCACGTCATGGGAGAAGCCGAGCTGCATGGAGAGCGCGGGGCCCTTCATGGCGGCGCGATAGCCGACGCCGACCAGTTCGAGCGTACGTTCGAAGCCGTCGGTGACCCCGGTGACCATGTTGCTGACCAGGGTGCGCGAGAGGCCCCACATGGCCTGGGCGCGCTGGCTCTCGACCCGCTTGCAGAGGGTAAGCTCGCCGCCGTCCTGACGGACTTCGATCTCTTCGGCCACCGTCCAGGCGAGTTGCCCCTTGGGGCCCTTCACCGTGACCGTCTGACCGTCGAGGGTCACCGTGACCCCGGCCGGGATGGCGACCGCCTTTTTTCCGATACGCGACATATCAGTAGACCCGGCAGAGGACTTCGCCGCCCACGTTCGCGTCTCGCGCGGCGGTGTCCGACATGACGCCCTTGGGCGTCGACAGGATCGAGATCCCGAGACCGTTCTTCACCGGCTTCAGATCTTTGATCGACGAATAGACGCGACGTCCGGGCTTGGAGACGCGGCTGATCTCGACGATGACGGGGGCGCCGTCAAAATACTTCAGCTCGACCTCGAATTCCGGGAAGGCGCCGGGGGTTTCCACCAGGTGGTAGCCGCGGATGTAGCCTTCGTCGGTGAGCACGTCGAGCAGCCGGGCGCGCATCTTCGACGCGGGCGTCAGCACCTTGGCGCGGCCGCGCATGGCGGCGTTCTTCAGACGGGCGATCAGATCGCCGATGGGGTCGTTGACCATTGTTGGACCCTCCTACCAGCTCGACTTGACGAGGCCGGGGATCAGCCCGTGCGACCCGAGGTCACGCAGGGAGATCCGGCTCATCTTCAGCTTGCGGTAGTAGGCGCGCGGACGACCAGTCACCAGGCACCGGTTACGGATGCGGGTCTTGGACGAGGAGCGCGGCAATTCCGCCAGCTTCAGTCGGGCTTCAAAACGTTCTTCAAGCGGCAGAGCCTCGTTGTTCGCCTTTGCCTTCAGCGCAATGCGCTTGGCGGCGTACTGTTTGACGAGGGCCTGGACCCGCAGGTTGCGGTTGACGGCGCTTTTCTTGGCCATGTGTTCTTTCCTTCCCGCCGACTACGCTTGCGCGACGACGAACGGGAACTGGAATTCCTTGAGAAGCGCGCGCGCCTCGTCATCGGTCTTCGCAGTCGTGGTGACGATGATGTCCATTCCCCACATCTGATCGATCTCGTCGTAGTTGATCTCCGGGAACACGATGTGTTCGCGCAGACCGAGGGCGTAGTTGCCCCGACCGTCGAAAGAGGTGGGCTTCAGGCCCCGGAAATCCTTCACGCGCGGCAGCGCGATGGTGATCAGCCGGTCCAGGAATTCGTACATGCGCTCCTTGCGCAGGGTGACCTTGGCGCCGATCACCATGCCTTCGCGCAGCTTGAAGCCGGCGATGGAGTTGCGCGCTTTGGTGGGCACGGGCTTCTGGCCGGCGATCCTGGCGAGATCGGCCATGGCGGCGGTGACCTTCTTGGAGTCGGCCACGGATTCGCCGATGCCCATCTTCAGGACGATCTTGTCCAGCCTGGGGATCTGCATCTCGTTGGTGTAGCTGAACTGGTCCTTCAGGGCCTTGCGGATGCGCGTCCGGTACTCGGACTTCAGCCGCGGTTCGTATGCCTTATCAGCCATGGATCACCTCGCCGGTCGTCTTGGCGAACCGGACCTTCTTGTCGCCTTCCACGCGGAAGCCGACGCGCGTCGCCTTGCCCTTGGAATCGACGATGGCCACGTTCGACACGTGAAGCGGCGCTTCCTTGTTCTTGATGCCGCCCTGGGGATCGCCCTGCGAGGCGCGGGTATGGCGCTGAACGATGTTCAGCCCCTCGACCAGCACGCGGGCCTCCTTCGGGAACACCTTGGTCACCGCGCCCTGGCGGCCCTTGTCCTTGCCGGCGAGGACCACAACGCGGTCCCCTTTTCTGATCTTTGCCGCCATCACAGCACCTCGGGGGCGAGGGAGATGATCTTCATGTGGTTCTTGGCGCGCAGTTCGCGGGGAACCGGGCCGAAGATCCGCGTGCCGATCGGCTCGCTCTGCTTGTTGACGATGACCGCCGCGTTCTTGTCGAAGCGGATCACCGAGCCGTCCTTGCGCTTGATCGCCGAGCTGGTGCGCACGACGATGGCCTGCAGAACGTCGCCCTTCTTCACGCGACCGCGCGGGATGGCTTCCTTCACGGAGACCACGATCTTGTCGCCGACGCCGGCATAACGGCGCCCGGCGCCGCCCAGCACCTTGATGCACATGACTCGGCGTGCGCCGGAGTTGTCGGCGACTTCCAGGTTGGTTTGCATCTGGATCATCGGTTCTGATCCCTTACGCTGCCTGGTCGGCGCCGCCCTTGGGCAGCACCTCCCAGGTTTTGAGTTTCGACTTCGGCGCGCATTCGATGATGCGGGCCAGGTCGCCGGACTTGTAAGCGTTGCCCTCGTCGTGCGCGTGATAGCGCTTCGAACGGCGGACAGTCTTCTTCAGCACGGGATGCAGGAAGGTCCGTTCGACCTTCACGATCACCGTCTTGTCGCCCTTGTCAGAGACGACAAAGCCCTCGAGAATTCGTTTCGGCATCTGTCCGGTCTCCTCAGGCCTGAGCCTGTTTGGTCCGCAGGTGGGTCTTGATGCGCGCGATATCCTTGCGCACCTGATCCACGCGGTGGGTCTTCTCGATCTGGCCGGTCGCCTTCTGGAAGCGCAGGTTGAACTGCTCCTTCTTCAGGTTGATCAGGCTCTCGGCCAGTTGGTCGGGGGTCAGCCCGCGAACTTCGTCGATCTTCATCACGCGTGCTCCACGGCGGCGTCGATGCGCGCGACGATGCGGGTCTTCACCGGAAGCTTGGCCGCGCCGAGGCGCAGGGCTTCGCGGGCCACGTCGTCCGGCACGCCGTCGATCTCAAACATGATCCGGCCGGGATGGACGCGAGCGGCCCAATACTCGACCGCGCCTTTGCCCTTGCCCATCCGCACTTCGGCCGGCTTGTCGGTGACCGGCACGTCGGGGAAGATGCGGATCCACACCCGGCCCTGGCGCTTCATCTGACGCGTGATCGCGCGGCGGGCCGCCTCGATCTGGCGCGCGGTGATGCGCTCGGGCTCCACCGACTTCAGGCCATAGGACCCGAAGTTCAGCGTGAAGCCGCTCCGGGCGAGACCATGGATCTTGCCCTTGAACTGCTTGCGGTATTTGGTCTTCTTCGGAGACAGCATTTCTCAGATCCCTAGGCGTTCGCCGGTTCGCGCCGGTCGCGGCGCGGGCCGCGGTCGGGACGATCGCCGGAGCGGTCGCGACCGCCGCCTTCACCTGCTGGGCCACTTTCGGTGGCCAGGCGCTTGTCGAGCGCCATCGGGTCGTGATCGAGGACTTCGCCCTTGAAGACCCAGACCTTCACGCCGATGATCCCGTAGGTGGTCTTGGCCTCGGTGAAGCCGTAGTCGATGTCGGCGCGCAGGGTGTGCAGCGGCACGCGGCCTTCGCGATACCATTCCATCCGGGCGATTTCCGCGCCGCCGAGGCGACCTGAGACATTGATCCGGACGCCCTTGGCGCCAAGCCGCATGGCCGACTGCATCGACCGCTTCATGGCGCGGCGGAACGCGACCCGGCGCTCAAGCTGCTGGGCGATGTTCTCGGCGATCAGCTGGGCGTCGGTCTCGGGCTTGCGGATCTCGACGATGTTCAGGTGAACCTCGCCGTCGGTCAGCGCAGCGATGTCCTTGCGCAGCTTGTCGATGTCCGCGCCCTTCTTGCCGATGATCACGCCGGGGCGCGCGGCATAGATGGTGATGCGGCACTTCTTGTGCGGACGCTCGATGGTGATCCGCGAGACGCCGGCCTGGTAGAGGCGCTTCTTCAGCGCGCGCCGGACCTTGATGTCCTCGTGCAGCAACTTTCCGTACTCGGCGCCGTCGGCGAACCAGCGGCTGTCCCAGGTGCGGTTGATGCCGAGCCGAAGCCCGATCGGATTTACTTTTTGACCCATCAGGCGGCCTCACCCTGTTCGCGGACCACGATGGTGATCTCG
This sequence comes from Phenylobacterium sp., assembly GCF_031360265.1. Taxonomy (GTDB): domain Bacteria; phylum Pseudomonadota; class Alphaproteobacteria; order Caulobacterales; family Caulobacteraceae; genus Phenylobacterium. The sequence goes on along the minus strand of NZ_JANMBF010000105.1, from coordinate 1,586 downwards.
CTGAACGGCTTCTCGATGCGCGAGGCGCGTCCCCGCGCACGGGCGGAGAAGCGCTTCATGACCAGGTTCTTGCCCACGTAGGCCTCGGACACGACGAGACTGTCGATGTCGAGGTTGTGGTTGTTCTCGGCGTTGGAGATCGCCGAATAGAGCGCCTTGCGGACGTCGATGGCGATGCGCTTGTGGCTGAACTCGAGCTCGTTGAGGGCGCGCTGCACCTTCAGGCCGCGAATCGACTGGGCGACCAGGTTGAGCTTGCGCGCACTGGTCCGCAGGGTGCGGACCTTGCACATGGCGGCCGAGGCGGCCAGTCGGCGAGGCTGTTTACTCTGCGACATGGCTACTTCCTCTTGGCCTTCTTGTCGGCGGCGTGGCCGGGGAAGAAGCGGGTCGGAGCGAACTCCCCCAGCTTCATGCCCACCATGTCTTCCGACACGTGCACGGGGACGTGCTTTTGGCCGTTGTGCACGCCGAAGGTCAGACCCACGAACTGCGGCATGATTGTTGAACGGCGCGACCAGGTCTTGATCACGTCCTTGCGGCCCGAGCCTTGGACGGCTTCGGCCTTCTTGAGCAGGTATCCGTCGACGAACGGACCTTTCCAGACTGAGCGGGTCATCGCTTAGCGAGCCTTCCTGGCATGACGCGACCGGATGATAAACTTATCCGTCGTCTTGTTCGTACGAGTGCGGGCGCCCTTGGTCGGCTTGCCCCAGGGCGTGACCGGGTTACGGCCGCCGGAGGTCTTGCCTTCGCCGCCGCCGTGCGGATGGTCGACCGGGTTCATGGCCACGCCGCGAACGTGCGGACGGCGGCCCTTGTGGCGATTGCGGCCGGCCTTGCCCATGACCTCGTTCATGTGGTCGGGGTTCGACACCGCGCCGACGGTGGCCATGCAACCGTCCGGCACCATCCGCAGTTCGCCCGAGTTCAGGCGGATCTGCGCGTAGCCGGCGTCGCGGCCGACCAGCTGGGCGTAGGTGCCGGCCGAGCGGGCGACCTGGCCACCCTTCAGCGGCTTCAGCTCGACATTGTGGATGATCGTGCCGATCGGCATGCCGCGCAGCGGCATGGCGTTGCCGGGTTTCACGTCGGCTTTTTCGGCCGAGATCACCTGGTCGCCGACCTTCAGGCGCTGCGGCGCCAGGATGTAGGCCAGCTCGTCATCGGCATATTTGATCAGCGCGATAAAGGCCGTGCGGTTGGGGTCGTACTCCAGCCGCTCGACAATGCCGACAACGTCCATCTTGCGACGCTTGAAGTCGATCTTGCGATAGAGCCGCTTGGCGCCGCCGCCGCGGAAACGCACCGCGATGCGCCCGCCGCCGCCACGCCCGCCGCTCTTGGTCAGGCCCTCGACGAGGGACTTCTCGGGTCGGCCCTTGTGCAGCTCGGACTTGTCCACCAGCACCAGCTGGCGGCGACCCGGCGAGGTCGGATTATATTGCTTCAAGGCCATCGGATCAGAGCCCCGTGGTGATGTCGATCGACTGGCCTTCGGCCAGGGTCACGACAGCTTTCTTGACGTCGGAACGACGGCCTTTGATGCCGCGGAACCGCTTGGTCTTGCCCTTGACGTTGAGGGT
>NZ_JANMBF010000186.1:0-8921 GCF_031360265.1 Phenylobacterium sp. | reverse complement strand
AGGGGTTGTTGCAACTGTCACCGTAATTTCAACTGTCACCGTAATTCAATTCTAACCTTCTCATACGTGCGTCGCGCGCCTGCCCACCCCACGCTCCAGAAACCCCAGGAAGTGCGCCGGGCCGATCACCCGCACCCCGGCGGCGCGTTGCTCGGCCAGGGTTTCGGCGCGCAGGCCCTTCATGCCGGTCCAGTGGTGCTTGGGCCGGTGGTGGTGTTCGGCGTGGTAGCCGTTGTTGAGGAAGACGAGGTTGTAGACCGGCGCATAGGTCGAGACGCCGGTGGCGATGGGCACGCCGGGCTGGGCGCCGTAGTGCTCGTAATAGGCGATCAGGAACGACAGGCTCTGGCCGAGGTAATAGAACGGCGCCAGCACGGCGACGAACTCCCAGCGGATCAGCGCCGCGCCGGCATAGACGACCACCAGCAGCCAGAACTCCTGCAAGGCGCGGCGGGCCTCGTCGGGGCGCTTGGCGCGGATCTGGCGGGCCACGGCGAACGGGCCGTCGTCGCGCCAGAAGCCCAGCAGCACATAGGGCAGGGCGGCCTCGGCCTGGCCGTCCTTGCCGTGCCGGTAGATCGAGATCGGGTCCAGCGTCTGGCCCTTTGCGTCCGGCCGGTCGGAGTTGCCCGCGTGATGGCGCATGTGGACGAAGCGATACATGGTCTGCGGCGTGCCGTTGGCCAGCGTCAGGGCCAACTCGACGACCCGGTTCATCGCCTTGGACACAAAGAACGGGTTGTGGATGAAGTTGTGCGCGACCGAATCCTGGTTCCAGCCGATGGCGAAGGCATAGAGCGCCGCGCCGGCCAGCCGCGCCGGCCAGCCCAGCGCCGGCCAGGCGATGAAGAACGCCAGCAAGAGGCCCAGGTGCAGAAACACCAGCGCCGCGGGGACGGCGTCCCAGGCGCTGTAGCGGAAAAGGGCCGGGGATCGGGACGGGGTCAGGCTCACGCTGCGCCTCATCGGGGAACGGGCTCATGGCCGACCAGCCATCCCCCGATCAGGATCGCGGCGCCGCCAAAGACCTCCAGCAGGCTGACCGGCTCGCCCAGAAGAGTCCAGCCCATGCCGACCACCAAGACGTAGCCGAGCGCGGTTATCGGGAAGGCGGCGCTGAGCGACAGCTGCGCCAGCACGGTCAGCCAGGTGGCCAGCGTCACGATCTCCAGCCCGATCCACGCGGCGACCCACGGCGTGTGCGCGGCCAGGGCGAACCAGCCCGGTCCGAACGGCTGCCCCATCAGCGCATGCGCGGTGCGCACCGCCAGATACTGGTTGGCCAGCCCCAGCAGCGGCATGGCCACCCACAGGAGCGGCCTGGCCGACAATCGCTTGGCGCTGGTCACGCGCCGGACAGGCCGACGCAGACGACGCCCAGGAAGATCAGGCCGGCGCCGAGGACCTGGCGGGCCGACAGCCGCTCACCCAGCAACAGCACGCCGGCCAGGGGCACCGCGGCGTAGGACAGGGTCATGATCGGAAAGGCCAGGCTGAGCGGCGTGCGCTGCAGGACCTGCACCCAGGCGATGCTTTCCACCACCCAGATGCCCGCGCCGAGCCAGACCAGCGGCTGGCGGAGAAACCGCAGGGCTGACCCGGAGGATTCACCGTCGCTGTTGGCGGCGGATTTGAAGCTGATCTGCTGCACGGTTTCCGCCGAAATGCAGAAGGCCAGCAGGCCAAGGGCGATCGCGCTCAGGCGTGGCGTGCTCATGAGCCGGGGCCGTTCCGCGGGCGCCGGCCGTGCAGGATTGGCGGTGTCAGTCCCAAGCTCGCGGCCTCCGAAGGGTTTGCCCGACAGAGCTACTCCGTAACGCCGCCGGTGGCGAGGCGAGCGCCGGATAACTTGCAATACGATACTCACTGTGCGAGTTCGGACCCGCGCCGGGCCGGCCATCCCCTTCGGATTGCCCGCCCGAGCTGGAGACCCGAGGTTGCATCCCAGCCCGCCTGAGCGTGTCGCCGACTATCGCCGCCGGGGCTGGTGGCGGGGCCAGACGGTCGACGCCCTGTTCCGCGCGGCCGTCGCCGCCCGGCCTGGCGACGAGGCGCTGGTCGATGCGCCCAACCGCGCCGCCCTGGTGGGGACCGCGCCGCGCCGGCTGACCTATGCGCAGGCCGACGCGGAAGTCGACGCCCTGGCCCAGGCGTTGGCGGCGCTGGGCGTCGGGCGCGGGGACGTGGTGGCGACCCAGCTGCCCAATCTGGTGGAGGGCGTCCTGGCCTTTCTCGCCTGCGCCCGGATGGGGGCGATTCTCAGCCCGGTGGCCATGGCCTATCGCGGCCACGAACTGCGCCAGATCCTGGGGATCGTCGCGCCGCGGCTCTATCTGACGGTCGGCGCCTTCCACGGCTGCGACCATGCCGCCATGCTGCTGGAGCTCAAGGGCCAGGGCGTCACCGGCGCGCAGGTGCTGGTGCTGGGGAGCCAGGCGCCGGCTGGGGCCCACGCGCTTGACCGCCTGTTGGCCGAGGCGCTGGTCTTGCCCTACGCCACGCCGCCCGATCTGGACGCCGCCGAGGCCCTGACCCTCTGCTGGACCTCCGGCACCGAGGCCGCGCCCAAGGGGGTGCCGCGCCATCACGACCACTGGGTGGTCAATGGCGAAGCGCTGGTCGAGGCCGCCGGCCTGACCGCCGGCGACACAATCCTCAACCCGTTCCCGCTGATCAATATCGCCGCCATCGGAGGCATGGTGATGCCCTGGCTGGTCTGTCAGGGGCGACTCGTCCAGCACCACCCCTTCGACCTGCCGATCTTCCTGGCGCAGATGCAGGACGAGGGCGTGGCCTATACCGTCGCCCCGCCGGCGGTGCTCAATATGCTGCTGCAGAACGAGGCCCTGCTGTCGGCCGCGGACCTGTCGAAGCTGCGGTGCCTGGGCTCCGGCTCTGCGCCGCTGGCGCCCTGGATGGTCGAAGGCTGGCAGACGCGCCATGGGGTGACCGTGATGAACGTGTTCGGGTCCAACGAGGGCGCTTCGCTGTTTTCCACCGGCGCGGCGATCCCCGATCCCGAACAGCGCGCGCGGTTCTTCCCCCGGTTCGGCGCCGACGGCGTGGACTGGCCGGCTGAGTTCCCGGCGAAGATCCGCACCCGCCTGGTCGATCCGGAGACCGAGACCGTGATCACCGCGCCGGGCGTCGAGGGCGAACTGCGGATCGCAGGCGCGATGACCTTCGACGGTTACTACCAGGCGCCAGAGCTTACCCGCCAGGCCTTCGACGCCGACGGGTTCTTTCGCACCGGCGACCTCTTCGAGATCGCGCCGCAGGCGGGCGGGCGGTTCTATCGCTTCGTCGGCCGGCGCAAGGAAATCATCATCCGCGGCGGGCTGAACATCTCGCCGGCCGAGCTGGACGGGCTGATCGAAAGCCACCCCAAGGTGCGCGAGGCCGGTTGCGCGGCCTATCCCGACGTGCGGCTGGGGGAGCGGGTCTGCGCGGTCGTGGCGCTGCGGCCCGGCCAGGACCTGACGCTGGAGGAACTGGCCGAGCACCTGAAAGGCCAGGATATCGCCACCTTCAAGCTGCCGGAAAAGCTCAGGATCGTCGACGCCCTGCCGCGCAATCCGCTGGGCAAGGTGCTGCGGCGCGAGCTGGCCGGCGTGGCCGCGTCGTGACGCCTGCGAAATTCATCCGCACCTGCTCGATCTGGCGGGCGCTGGAGGTGGTGGGCGACACCTCTGTCCTGCTGATCCTCGAGGCGTCCTGGATCGGCGCGCGGCGGTTCGACGAGTTCCGCGCGCGCACGGGCCTGCTGCAGACCCTGCTGAGCGACCGCCTCAAGCGGCTGGTGGCGGCCGGCGTTCTGAAGAAGGCGCTCTACAGCGAGGCCCCGCCGCGGTTTGAATATCGCATGACCCGCAAGGGGCTCGATCTCTACTGGCCGGCCCTGATGATGCTGCGCTGGGAGCGCCGCTGGAGCGCGCCGCAGGGCAGGCTGCGGCTCAGCCTGCGCCATCGCACCTGCGGCCAGGTGTTCCAGCCCGTTCCCACCTGCCTGAGCTGTGGCGACGAGATCGATGCGCGCGATGTGGACTGGACCGAGGGGCCCGGCGTCGGCTGGATGGCCGCCCGCTACAGCCGCCGCCGCCAGCAGCGCAACGCCGTCGAAGGCTCGTCGAGCCTGATGGTCGAGGTCGCCCAGATCACCGGCGATCGCTGGGCGGGCCTGGTGCTGCGCTCGATCTTCACCGGCCTGCGGCGGTTCGATGAGATCCACCGCGACACCGCCATGGCCACCAACATCCTGTCCGAGCGCCTCTCGTGGCTGACCGCCCAGGGGGTGATCCGCGCCCATGAGCTGAGTGGCGGACGCTCTGAATACCGACTGACCGACAAGGGCATCGACTACTATCCGGTGCTGCTGATGCTGCTGCGCTGGGGCGATCGATACTACCTGTCGCCCGAGGGACCGCCCTTGCTGCTGCGGCACAAGGCCGACGGCCACGATCTCGACCCGGCGGTCACCTGTTCGCACTGCGGCCAGCCGGTCGAGGCCCACGACGTGACCTTCGAGGTGATCGAGGCGCAGGCCGTGCGGGCTCCGGATCCGGTGGCCTAGGGGCGCCGGCGATGTATCGCGTCATCCAGTGGGCGACCGGAGCCATGGGCAAGACCTGCCTGCGGGCGGTGATCGACCATCCCGCGATGCAGCTGGTCGGCCTCTATGTCTACGGCCAGGACAAGGCGGGGCGGGACGCCGGCGACATCGCGCGCCGGCCGGCGACCGGGGTGATCGCCACCCGCGATGTCGACCAGATCCTGGCGATCGAGGCCGATGTGGTGATCCATTGCGCCCGGCTGGCGCCACCCTACGGCTCGCACGACGACGAGATCCTGCGGCTGCTGGCCGCCGGCAGGAACGTCATCAGCATCAATGGCTACAGCCGGCCCCGGCACTGGGGCGGCGCACGCCTGGCGGCGATCGAGGCGGCCTGCGCGGCCGGGGGGTCGACGCTGATGGCCGCGGGCCTCAACCCGGGCTTCGCCGCCGAACAGCTGGCGGTGGTGGCCAGCGGGGTCTGCGCCGAGCTCGACCATATCGAGGTGGTCGAGAGCGTCGATTGCCGGTCGGTGCGCCACCCCGACTATGTGTTCGCCATCCTGGGCTTCGGGGCCGACCCGGCCGGCGTGGACGCCAACGATCCGGCGTGGGGGCCGGCCTCGTCGCTCAACGGCATGTATGCCGAGGTGCTGTCGGCCATGGCCGAGCACCTGGGCCTGTCGCTGGAGCGGGTGGAAACCGACCATCGGGTGTTTCCGGCCACGGAGGATCTGAGCGTCGCGGCGGGGACCATCGCGCGCGGCGGCATCAGCCACGTGAACTGGCGCTGGCGCGGCATCGTCGCGGGCGCGCCGAAGCTCAACCTGTCGATCCACTGGTACATGGAGACCGCCCACCTCGACGACCCCGACCCGCCGCTGTGGCGCATCCACATCGCCGGCCAGCCGGGCGTTCGCCTGTCGGTCGACCTGGAAAAGCGCGCCGGCGACGCCACCGCGACCTCGGCCGAACAGCTGGCCGTGGCCGGCGCCGTGATCAACGCGATCCCCGTCGTCTGCGCCGCCGCGCCCGGGGTGATGACGCGGCCCGTGGCGACGCCATTTCGCGGCGACCTGGCGGCCTTGGCGGCGGCCCATTCGCTTGTATAATCGGACTTACCCATTTGCGGCCCTGGCGGCCGAGCGAGGACATCATGGTCTATATCCTGGGCGGCTGGCAGAGCGACTTCGCGCAGAACTGGGCGCGCAAACAGATGGATTTCGCCGACGCCTTCGCTGAGGTCGTCGGCGAGGGCCTGGCTTGCGTGGACCTCGAGCCCAAGGACATCGACACCGGCCACGTGGGCAATTTTGTCGGCGACCTGTTCGCCGGCCAGGGGCTGCTGGGCGGCTTCTTCGGCCTGGTGCATCCCGATTTCGACGGCATGCCGACCGCCCGGCACGAGGCGGCCTGCGCCTCGGGCAGCGTGGCGATCCTGGCGGCGACGGCGGAGATCGACGCCGGCCGCTATGACACCGCCTGCGTGGTGGGCCTGGAAATGATGCGCAATGTCTCCGGCCAGCAGGCCGCCCAGAACCTCGGCGCCGCGGCCTGGGCGGGCCATGAATTCCAGGACGCCGCCTTCCTGTGGCCGCGCGCCTTCTCCGACCTTGGCGAGGAATATGACCGCCGCTACGGCCTGAAGTACGAGCACCTGATGCGGATCGCCGAGATCAACTTCGCCAACGGCCGCAAGAACCCCAACGCCCAGACGCGGCAGTGGGCCTTCAACGACAGGAGCTTCACCGCCGACGACGAAGCCAATCCGGTGGTCGAGGGGATGATCCGCAAGAACGACTGCGGTCAGGTGACCGACGGCGCCGCGGTGGTGTTCCTGGCCTCCGACAAGGCCGCCGCCGACTACGCCGCCAAGCGCGACATACCTCTGGACAGCCTGCCCCGGATCAAGGGCTGGGGGCATCGCTCCGCTCCGATCAGCTATGACCGCAAGGTCCGCGCCAGCGCCGGCCAGGCCTACGTCTTCCCGCAGGTGAAGCGAGCGATCGACGACGCCCGCGCCCGGGCCGGGATCGCCGACGTCTCCGAGCTTGACCTGGTGGAGACCCACGACTGCTTCACCACCACGGAATATATGGCCATCGAACACCTGGGCCTGACCGCGCCCGGCGAGGCGTGGAAGGCGATCGAGGACGGCTCCATCGAGATCGGCGGGCGGTTGCCGGTCAATCCCTCCGGCGGCCTGATCGGCGGCGGCCATCCGGTAGGCGCGACCGGCGTGCGCATGGCGCTCGACGCCTTCAAACAGGTGACCGGCCGGGCCGGCGACTATCAGGTCGAGGGCGCCAGGACCGTCCAGACCCTTAACATCGGGGGCTCGACAACCACCACGGTCAGTCTCGTCGTCGGCGTCTGACCGTGGCCGAGACCGTGGGGGTCCAGGCCGCGCCCGCGCCCTTCCGGGAAGCCCACCTGCTGGCGGTGGATCTCGACATCGAGCGGCGCGCCGACGGGACGATTCTCCTCGCCTCGCGGGTTCCTCTGCGACCCTACGACGCCAATATCCCCGCCGTGTTCGCCCGCCGCGCGGAAATCTCGGGCGACAAGACGGCCCTGGCCCGGCGCGGCGCCGACGGCGCGTGGGCGTTCACCTCCTTCGCCCAGCTGAAGCGCGAGATGGACGCAGCGACCCAGTGGTTGCTGGACCAGGCCCAGCCCGGCCCGGTGCTGATCCTGGCGGGCAACTCGCCGGCTTTCGCGGTGATGAGCTTCGCCGCCCAGGCGGCCGGCCGCGCGGCCTGCCCGGTCAGCACCACCTATGCCGCGCTGGGCGGCGACTATGGCCGCCTGGCCCATGTGATCGCCAAGGTCAGGCCAGCGGTGGTCTTCGCCGAGGACACCGCCATGGCCGCCGGCGCGCTGGCGGCGCTGGATCTGGGCGCCGCCGTGATCGTCACCAGCGACCCGTCCAGACTGTCCCAGCCGGCGGTGGCCTATGCGGTGCTGCTGGCCACCCGCCCGACCGCGCGGGTCGCCGCGTCGATCGCCGCCCTGACCCCCCAGGATCGCGCCGCCCTGATGCTGACCTCGGGCTTGACCGGCCTGCCCAAGGTGGTGCCGATCACCTTCGACAACCTCGCCGCCAACAGCGCCCAGTGCCAGCAGACCATTGGCGAGGCCGCCGGCTGGCACGACGTCATGCTCGACTGGCTGCCCTGGCACCACGCCGCCGGCGCCTTCGTGCTGCGCACCACCCTGCTGGAGGGCGGCACGCTCTACATCGATGACGGCAAGCCGGCGCCCGGCCTGTTCGAGACTTCGATCCGCAATCTGCGCGAGATTTCGGTCAGCTATTTCAACAATGTGCCGCTGGGCTACACGCTGCTGGCCCAGGCGCTGGAGACCGACCCGCTGCTGCGGGCGACGTTCTTCCGCAAGATGCGGCTGATGCTCTACGGCGGCGCCGGTCTGTCACAGCCGGTGCATGATCGCCTGCAGGCCGCCGCTGTCGCCGAAACCGGCTGCCGGATCATGATGACCAGCGGCTACGGCATGACCGAGACGGTCTCGGCCTTCATGGTCATCCATTTCGAGACCGACAAGGTCGGCATCGGCCTGCCGGCGCCGGGAGTCACGGTGAAGCTGGCGCCGGTTGGCGACCGCTACGAAATCCGCGTCCGCGGCCCCAATGTGACCAGGGGCTATCTCGACGAGCCGGAAAAGACGGCCGCCGCCTTCGACGACGAGGGGTTCTATCGCACTGGCGACCTGGCGGTGTTCCACGATCCGGCGGATCCGACGAAGGGCCTGGCCTTCGCCGGCCGGGCCGCGGAGGAATTCAAGCTGTCGAGCGGGACCTGGGTTTATGGCGGATCTTTGCGCGACGGCCTGTTGGAGGCGCTGTCGCCGCTGGTTCTCGATCTGGTGCTCTGCGATGACGGACGGCCCTATCTGGGCGTCATGCTCTGGCCGACGGCCGGCGCCGACCCCGCCGAGATCGCCCGGCGGCTGGCGGACTTCAACGCGGGCCATCACGGCGCGGCGGCGCGGGTCCGACGCGCCCTTCTGCTCCGTGAGCCCCCCAGCGCCAACGCCCACGAAATCTCCGACAAGGGCGCCATCAACCGGCGTGCGGTGATCGACCGGCGGGCCGATCAGGTGGAGCGGTTGTTCGCCGAGACGCCCGACGCGGACGTCATGGGGTTCGGCTAGGTCGTCGGGCAGGGGCTGAGACAGGATCCCGCGAAAAACCTTGACATCTGCCGCGCTCTATGTTCTTGTTTCGTTCCATGTCGGACCCGACCCCCACAGCCGAACGCCGCGAGCAGTTGCTCGGCGTCGTCGCCGAGAAGACCGTGGCGCTGCTGTGCGAGGTCCAGCAGCGCGCGTTTGAGGCGCAGACGGCGGCGGA
>NZ_JANMBF010000178.1:0-3234 GCF_031360265.1 Phenylobacterium sp. | reverse complement strand
GGGCTGGGGGGGCTTTAACGATCGGCGCGGGGGGTTTTTATAAAACCGCCCGCGCCGGAAAGCTCAGTCTCGGTGGACTTACCAGCGGTAGTGCGAGAACGCCCGGTTGGCTTCGGCCATCTTGTGGGTGTCTTCGCGCTTCTTGACGGCGGAGCCACGGTTCGAGGACGCGTCCAGCAGCTCTCCGGCCAGCTTCTCGGTCATGGTGTTCTCGCCCCGCTTGCGGGCGGCGGCGACGATCCAGCGGATCGCCAGGGCGCGGCGACGTTCGGGACGCACTTCCATCGGCACCTGATAGGTGGCGCCGCCGACCCGGCGGGACTTGACCTCGATGGCCGGGGCGACATTTTCCAAAGCCGAGTGAAAGGTTTCCAGCGGGCCCAGGTCCTTGCGCTTGGCTTCCAGGATCTCGAAGGCGCCATAGAGGATGTTCTCGGCGACGGCCTTCTTGCCCTCGTACATGACCATGTTCATGAACTTGGTGACGACCAGATCCCCGAACTTCGGGTCGGGAAGGACTTGGCGCTTCTCTGCGCGACGACGGCGGGACATATCTGATCTCTTCCTAAATTCTAGATCCCGGCCTTCGCCGGGACAGCTCTTTGCTTCGCTCGGCTACTTCGGGCGCTTGGCGCCGTAGAGCGAACGACGCTGGCGGCGGTCCTTGACGCCTTGCGTGTCGAGCACACCCCGCAGGATGTGATAGCGCACGCCCGGAAGGTCCTTCACGCGGCCGCCGCGGATCAGCACCACGGAGTGTTCCTGCAGGTTGTGACCCTCGCCGGGGATGTAGCACACCGCCTCGATGCCCGTGGTCAGGCGCACCTTCGCGACCTTCCGCAGGGCGGAGTTCGGCTTCTTCGGGGTCGTCGTATAGACCCGGGTGCAGACGCCACGGCGCTGGGGGCAGCCCTTCAGGGCCGGGACCTTGTTGCGCAAGGGCTTGTCCTGGCGCGGCTTGCGGATGAGCTGGTTGACTGTCGGCATCTATTCTCGCTTGCGTGGAGGCGTGTGCCGTTTGGCCGAAGCGCCTCAGTTTAAGTCCTGTTATCAGGTCTCCGAAGGCCGCCCGCTGAACGCAAAAACCCGCCGGGACGCCGTTGTCTTGCGTGCCGACGGACAGGGTTCATCGGGACAGGGACGAATCCCGGCCTCGAAAGAGCGCGCTACATAGTCGGGAAGCGCTGGGTCGTCAATGTTATGTCGGGGCTGGACGCGCGCCGGGGCGTCCGGCCTCGGCCACGAAAACGCCGCGGGGCGCCTGCCCCTTATGGCGAAGCTGGCGAGGGACTGGGCTGGGATGCACAAGGCGTGGCGCCGCCGAACGACCTGGGCCATCGCGGGGTCGACGCTCGCCCACCTTGCCGTGCTCGTCGTGGTGCTGCTGCAACGCCCCACCCTTCCGCCGCCCGCCTATGAACCCGCCGGGCCGCCGCAGCCAATCATCCCGATCCTGCTGATGCCGCGGACGCCGCCTGAGCCCGCGGGCGGCGTGCCGCATCCCAACGCCGTGCGGCTGCATCAGCGGCCGCCGCGCAACCCGTCCGCGCCGGCGCCGGTGGCCCCGCTGTTGATCCCGCCGCCAAAGCCGGCGGACCTTCCGGCGCAAGGGGCTCCCGCCGCGCGGGCGACGGCTCCGCCGGCTCCGCCCCCCGCACCCTCCGAGGCGGTGCGCGCCACGCTTCGGACCACGCTGGGATGCGCCGAGGCGCAGGCCACGGGCCTGAGCCAGAGCGAACGGGAGCGTTGCGCTGAACGCCTCGGCCGGGGCGCGCGCGAGGCCGCCTATCTGGCCCCGGCCCTCTCCCCCGCCAAACGCGCGGCCCTCGACCAGGAGGCCGCGACCCGAGAAGCCCGCAAGGCTTCCATCGACCGCCCCATACCGCCCGGCGCGAACCGCGCCGAGCCCGCCGACTATGACGGGGAGCCCTACACCAGCGGCGCCGGCGCGCCGGATCCCCACAGCTCGATGCCGCACACGCCCAGCACCCGGGCCGCGAGGAAGCTCGGCCGGCTGCCGCCGTAGGGCCAAAACCAACACGGCCCGGGATTGCTCCCGGGCCGCTCGGCAGGCTTTCGGTCGTGAGCTCAGCTCAGGAGTCGACCTTCTCGGCTTCGGCCTGCACGGCGATCACCTCGGGAAGCGGCTCCATGGCCTCTTCGCGGCTGGCGGTCAGCGCCTCGTCGCGCTTGGCGGCGATGCGTTGCAGATTGCGCAGGTAGGACCCCGTGCCCGCCGGGATCAGCCGGCCGACAATGACGTTCTCCTTCAGGCCTTCCAGCGTGTCGACCTTGCCCTGGACGGACGCCTCGGTGAGCACGCGGGTGGTTTCCTGGAACGAGGCGGCCGAGATGAAGCTGCGGGTCTGCAGCGACGCCTTGGTGATGCCCAGCAGAACCGGCTGGGTGATCGCCGGGCGGCCGCCGCGGGCTTCGGTCTTGGCGCTTTCGTCGTCGACTTCCGACTTGTCGAGGTGGTCGCCCTTGAGCAGGCCGGTGTCGCCGGGCTCGAGGATCTCCAGCTTCTGCAGCATCTGACGGACGATCGTCTCGATGTGCTTGTCGTTGATCGGCACGCCCTGCAGCCGGTAGACTTCCTGGATCTCGTTGACCAGGAATTCGGCCAGGGCCTCGATCCCCAGGATGCGCAGGATATCGTGCGGATCGGGGTTGCCGTCGATCAGGTATTCGCCCTTGCGGATCACGTCGCCGTCGTGGACCGCGATGTGCTTGCCCTTGGGGATCAGGAACTCGACCGGCTCGCCGCCGTCTTCGGGCGTGATCTTGATCCGGCGCTTGTTCTTGTAGTCGCGGCCGAACTCGACGCGGCCATCCATCTCGGCGATCACCGCGCAGTCCTTCGGACGGCGGGCCTCGAACAGTTCGGCCACCCGCGGCAGGCCGCCGGTGATGTCCCGGGTCTTGGCGCTTTCCGTCGGAATCCGGGCCATGACCTCGCCCGGCTTGACCTCGTCGCCATCGCCGATCGACAGGACCGCGCCGGCCGGCAGCAGGTAACGGGCCTCGCCGCCGTTGGAGATGCGCATATAGGCGCCGTCGTCGCCGATCACCGCCATGGCCGGACGCAGGTCGGAGCCCTTGGTGGAGGCGCGCCAGTCGATGACCACGCGGTTGGTGATCCCGGTGGCTTCGTCGGCTTCCTCGCGGACCGACATGTTGTCGACCAGGTCCTCGAACCGGACCCGGCCGGCCACCTCGGTGATGATCGGGGTG
>NZ_JANMBF010000136.1:0-13091 GCF_031360265.1 Phenylobacterium sp. | reverse complement strand
CGGCGGCCGGGCCATGGAAATCGTCCGCGATGACGAGCAGCTCGAACGCTACATCACCAATGCCGTCAAGGTGTCCGGCGACAGCCCGGTCCTGATCGACCAGTACCTGTCCCGCGCCACCGAAGTGGATGTCGATGCGCTGTGCGATGCGCAGGGCGCGGTGTTCGTGGCCGGGGTGATGGAACATATCGAAGAGGCCGGGGTGCATTCGGGCGACTCGGCCTGTTCCATGCCGCCGTTCTCGCTGCAGCCGGAGACCATCGCCGAGCTGAAGGTCCAGACCGAGAAGATGGCCCGCGCGCTCAAGGTCCGCGGCCTGATGAACGTGCAGTTCGCCATCGAGGAGCCGCATTCCGACCATCCCCGTATCTTCGTCCTGGAGGTCAATCCCCGCGCCAGCCGCACGGTGCCCTTTGTCGCCAAGACCATCGGCCGGCCGGTGGCCGCCATCGCCGCCAAACTGATGGCCGGCAGGCTGCTTTCCGAGTTCGACCTGGTGGAGAAACCCTACGACCATGTTGCGGTGAAGGAGGCGGTGTTCCCCTTCGCGCGGTTCGCCGGCGTCGACACCGTGCTGGGGCCGGAGATGCGCTCGACCGGCGAAGTCATGGGCCTGGACTGGGTGCGGCCGGGCGAGACCCTGGCGCCGGCCTTCGCGCGGGCTTTCGCCAAGAGCCAGCTGGGCGGCGGCACGGTGCTGCCGAAAAGCGGGGCGGTGTTCGTCTCGGTGAAGGACGCCGACAAGCCCTGGGTGCTGGAGCCGGTGCGGCTGCTGGCCGGCCTGGGCTTCCAGATCCTGGCGACCGGCGGCACGGCAACCTACCTGGCGGCGCAGGGCGTCCAGGTCGAGCTGGTCAAGAAGGTGCTGGAAGGCCGTCCGCACATCGTCGACGCTATGAAGAACGGCGAGGTGCAACTGGTGTTCAACACCACGGAGGGTCGCCAGTCCCTGGCCGACAGCTTCGCGCTGCGCCGCACCGCCCTGATGATGAAGACGCCCTACTACACCACCGCGGCGGGCGCGCTGGCCGCGGCCCAGGCGATCGTGGCCACCGTGGAAGACTCCCTCGAGGTCCGGCCTCTGCAGAGCTACGTCTGAGGCGCCCGCCGTCGTGGCGCCAGGAACACGCTGAGAACATCTCCGCCGCCGAACGCCAAGCTTTTGATTGACCCGGATTCTCCGGAGGCGCACGATTCGTCCATAGCCTGATTGTTGCAGGCGCGTGGGCGTGCTCCGGCGGCCCAGGATAGACCGGCCGGAACGACGCCGATGGCGTCTGCCGCAGTCTGGCGGGGGACACAAACCCCCAGCAGATTGGAGGACGCTTCATGCATTCTGATCATCCGGAAACTCACCCCCACAAGAACCGGCACATCGCCGAACGCTTCGAGGGCATGCTCGGCAAGGTGATGGTGGTCGCCGTGGTCCTGTTGGCGATCGGCGCGATCTACATGGTCATGACCGGCGATTCGACGCCGAGCTGGATGCGCTGACCGGGCCCGGCGGGCTGACCGTCACCAGGTTGTCGTAGACGCTCCCACGATTCGGAACGGGCGTTGATGGGCATCGACAAACGCCCTTGCCAGGCAACGAACGCGTGTGCCTGGAGGTTGTCGTCCCAGAGACTTACAAACATCCGCCCGGCGCGCGTCGCGGCGGCGCTTTCACATGCCGGCAGCCTCCGGCTGGCGGTGGCCCCGGCGATCCGGAGGCAGCCGGGGTCGGCCAGCCAGCCGTCATATCGTGGGACCCTGTTCGCGTCCTGGCGGTGCGCCAGCAGGTGGGCGGCCTCCCCGCGCGGACTTTCGGTCGCCGCCGGACACGGACGCTGACGTCGCCGACCCCGAGACCAAATCCAGGCTGACTCGACTCAAGTCAGCCCGGACAGTTCGTCGTTGATGTCTGGAGCCCTTCTCCCGCACGACGGGCTGCGCCTGCCAAAGTCGGAAGGGCTCTGGCGGCGGGCCGCGCCGTGGGCTAGGCGTCAAGGCAATCGAGGCTCCGGAGGACTGACCATGGCGGGACGCGTTCAGGGCAAGGTGGCGCTGATCACCGGCGGCGCGAGCGGCATTGGGCGCGGGTGTGCGGAAAAGCTGGCGGCCGAGGGCGCCATCGCGGTCATCACCGATCTGCAGGACGACATGGGCGCCCAGGTCGTGACGGCCATCGTCAAGGCCGGCGGCAGGGCCTGGTATCTGCACCACGACGTCACCGACGAGGCGGCCTGGGAAGGCGTGATCGCCGAGATCAAGGCGCGCGAGGGTCGGCTGGACATCCTGGTCAACAACGCCGGCATCGGCATCGGCGGTTCGATCCTGGAGATGACGCTGGAGGACTGGCGCCGCCAGACCGCGGTGAACCTCGACGGCGTGTTCCTTGGCGTGAAGCATTCGATCCCGCTGATGCGCGTCTCCGGCGATGGCGGCAGCATCATCAACATGTCCTCGGTGGCGGGCCTGAAGGGCTCGGCGATGCTGGCCGGCTATTGCGCCACCAAGGGCGGGGTGCGGCTGTTCACCAAGTCCATCGCCATGGAGTGCGCCAACGCCAAGGACGGCATCCGGGTGAACTCGGTCCACCCCGGCCTCATCGAGACGCCGATCTGGCTCACCGTCGGCCAGGCGGTAAACCCCGGCGCCAACGAGGCCCCGGACCTGGACGCGATGAGCGCCATGGCCGTGCCGCTGGGCGTCAAGGGCTGGCCGGAAGACATCGCCAACGGCGTGCTCTGGCTGGCCAGCGCCGAAAGCCGCTATGTGACCGGCCAGGAACTGGTGATCGACGGCGGCCTGACCGTCCGCTGAGCGGCCCCGGCTCCGTCATTCCGGCTCAGCGACTGACAAGACTGGAGAGATCGCCATGAGCAAGACGCCCCGACCCGTGGTGGCTGCCGCCATCGGACTTGGCCTCGCCGCCGCGGGCCCGGCCGCCGCCGAGCGGTTTCCGACCCTGACGCCCGAACAGATGACCCCGGCGCAGCGGCAGGTGGCCGAGGCGATCATCGCCGGGCCGCGCAAGGGGCTGGGCGGCCCTTTCAACGCCTGGCTGCGTAGCCCCGAGCTGGCCGACAAGCTGCAGAAGCTCGGCGAGCACCTGCGCTATCATTCCAGCGTGCCGCCGCGGCTGAACGAGTTCGCGATCCTGCTGACGGCGCGGGCCTGGGACGCGGACTATGAGTGGCACGCCCACTATCCCCTGGCCCTGAAGGCCGGGCTTACGCCGAGCATCGCCGCCGACGTCGCCCAGGGCCGGCGCCCGGGCGGCATGGCCGCCGACGAGGCCGCGGTCTACGACTTCGTCACCGAGCTGCGTCGCGACCACCGGGTCAGCGACCCGACCTACGCCGCCACCCGCGCGATCCTGGGCGACCAGGGGGTGATCGATCTGATCGCGCTCAGCGGCTACTACGACCTGGTGTCAATGACCCTGAACACCGCCCAGGTGGCGGCCCCGTCGGACGGCGCCTTGTCCCTGCCGACCAGAAAGGCGCGGCCTTAGGCGTCGAGGTCAGCGCCCGGCTTGGAGCCTGGTCGCGGGTATGGATGGTCGCCTGCGCGGCCCGGCCGGCCAGGAAATCCCGTTCGCGACCTTGCCTTTTGCGGCGCACAATTCTATCTTCTTTCCCCTCCCGGACGCCTGCGCCCGCGGCCGGAATCTGCGAACTTCTAACTTAGGGCGAACCCGAGTCACCGATCTCCCATGGAAAAAGTCCCGATGACCGCCGAGGGCTATCGCGCCCTCGACGACGACCTGAAGCGTTTGAAGACCGTGGAACGGCCTGCCGTGGTCGCCGCGATCGGCGAAGCGCGCCTGCACGGCGACCTGTCGGAAAACGCCGAATACCACGCCGCCAAGGACCGCCAGGGCTGGATCGAGGGCCAGATCGCCGAGATCGAGGACAAGATGGCGCGCGCTCAGGTGATCGATGTCTCCAAGCTGTCGGGTAGGCACATCAAGTTCGGCGCCACCGTCTCGGTGACCGACGAGGACACCGAGGAGAGCGCCCGCTACCAGATCGTCGGCGAGCATGAGGCCGACGTGAAGCAGGGCCGCGTCTCGATCACCTCGCCGATCGCGCGCGCGATGATCGGCAAGGAAAGCGGCGACACTGTCGAGGTCAACACGCCTGGCGGCGTCAAGGCCTATGAGATCACCAAGGTCGAGTGGGTCTGACCGAGGTCGAGATCGCGGACGATCTGCCTTGCGGGAGGCCCCGACGCCGCCCCTGACCCTCTGGGCCGTTTCGGACGGCCGGATCGGCATCGCGGCGCAGGTGTTGGGCCTGGCCGAGGCGGTTGCCCGCCGGCGCCCCGCGACGATCGTGGTCAAGCGGGTGGCCTGGAGGGGCTGGCTTGGCTGGACGCCGCTGGCGCTGCTGCCGATTCCGGGCCTGACGCTGCGGTCGGACACTCTGATCGCCGCGCCCTGGCCGGACATCTGGATCGGCGCCGGACGCGCCACCCTGCCCTGGTCGATGACCCTGCGCCAGCGTTCAGCGGGTCACACCTTCGTCGTCCAGACCCAGACCCCGCGCGGCGTGGCGCGAAGCGCGTTCGACCTGATAGTCTCCCCCCTGCACGACGAACTGACCGGACCCAACGTGCTGCCGATCCTGGGCTCGCCCAACCGGATGAGCCCCCAAGGGTTCGCCCGCGACCTGACCCGGTTCGCCGACAGGATCGCCCCCCTGCCCCATCCGCGCGTGGCGATGATCGTCGGCGGCAAGTCGGGCAGCCACGACCTGCCGCCGGCCAGGGCGCGGACCATGGCGGCGGAGGTCGCCGCGGCGATCAAGGCGGTGGGCGGTTCCCTGCTGCTGAGCTTCACCCGGCGCACGCCGCCCGCGGCGCGCCGCATCCTGGCGCAGGGCCTAGCCGACCTGCCGGGCTGGATCTGGGACGACCGGGGGGACAATCCCTACCTCGCCTTCCTCGCCGCCGCCGACACGATCCTGATCACCGAGGACTCGGTGAACCTGGCGGTCGACGCGGCCTCCACCGGCAAGCCGGTCCATGTGCTGGCGATGGCCGGCGGCGGGCGCAAGTTTGATCGGTTCCACGCCGATCTGCGGCGTCGCGGTGTGGCTAGGCCGTTCACCGGCGCGCTGGAGACCTGGCGCTACCCGCCGCTGGACGAAACCGATCGCGCGGCTGACGAGCTCTTGCGCCGCTTCGACGCCCGACTATCCGGTGCGACCGGGTGACGCCCTTTTGGCCGCATGGTAAATGCGGCGACAAAATAGCAAGACTTTCGCAACATCATCGCGGCATGCTCGCGCAGATTCCTTGAGCCTGGGGGCCCAGACGTGGCGAACTATTTCTTTGACGCGATGACGCAGGCGCAGGCCGACAGCTATCGGCAGGCGAGCGACGTGCTGGTGTTTTCCACCGGCAGCGCCTCCCAGGCCACGGTGATCTTTCACCCGCTGACCTCGACCTCGGCCCCCTTCATCACCGTGAACTACGGCGCCCAGTCGCTGAACTTCGCCGATGACGCCGCGACGATCCGCGGGCAGCTCAACCTGAAGTTCTTCCCCGACTCATCCCAGCTCTTCGTCGGCACCGCGGGCGCCGACAGCGTGGTCGGGACGGCGGGCGCCGATGGCCTGTTCGGCGGCGACGGCAACGATTCGCTGAACGGCGGGGCCGGCGACGATCTGCTGCAGGGCAACCAGGGCAACGACAGCCTGGTGGGCGGCGCGGGGCTCAACACCATCTATGGTGGCCAGGGCGACGATTCCATCGACCTGTCCGGCGGCGGGGCCAGCCCGACGGCGACCAACTTCGGCCAGGGCAACCTCGGCAATGACACGATAATCGGCAGCTCGAACGCCGACACCCTGCTGGGCGGCAAGGGCGACGACAGCATCACCGGCGGCGGCGGCGGCGATTTCCTCAACGGCAATCTCGGCAACGACACGGTGGTCGGCGGCGGGGGTAACGACACCATCCTCGGCGAAGACGGCGACGACAGCCTGGTGGGCGGCGGCGGCAGCGATTCGATCAACGGCGGCAACGGCGACGACACGATCACCAGTTCGGGCGCCACCGGAACCGACACCATCGACGCGGGCGCCGGGAACGACCAGGTCAGCGAAACCGGATCGAAGAACGCCATCATCGACCTGGGGGCGGGCAATGACACCCTGACGACCGCGGGCGGCAACGACACCATCACCTCCATCTCGGGCGCCAATGTCATCACGCTCGGCGGCGCCGGGGCCAATTTCGTCACGACCGGCGTCGGCAACGATTCCGTCAGCGCCGGCGGCGGTTCCGACGTCATCAATGTCGGCGACGGGGCCAATACGGTCACCGGCGGGGCCGGCAACAACACGATCACCTCCGGAATCGGCGACGACACGATCAGCGCCGGCGGCGGGGACGACAGCATCTCGGCCGGGGCCGGCGCCGACACCATCGACTCGGGCGGCGGCTTCGACACCATCGACGGCGGAGCCGGCAACGACAAGATCACCCTGACCGGCCGCGGCGTGGTCACCGGCGGCGAGGGCGACGACACCATCAGCGGGGCCACCGGCTCCAGCACGCTGGATGGCGGCAACGGCAACGACAGCATCTCGTCCGGCGCGGGCTCCGACACCATCCTGCTCGGCGCGGGGGCCAACACCCTCGTCGACACTGGCGGCTCCAACACCATTTCGGGCGGCGCCGGCGACGACAGCATCACGGTCACCGGCTCCAGCGGCGATGTGATCGACGCGGGCGACGGCGCCAACGTGGTGTCCGACACCGGCGGGACCGGCGGCGACACCATCACCTCGGGCAGCGGCGCCGACACGATCACCACCAACGGCGCGTTCAACGACAGCATCTCGTCGGGCGCCGGCAACGATGTGATCAGCACCGGCGGGGGCATCGACGTAATCAACGCCGGGGCCGGCAACGACTCCATCACCTTCACCGGCCAGGGCGGCGTGCAGGGCGGCGACGGCAATGACACGATCAACGGCAGCGGCGGCCTCAGCTCCGTGGTCGATGGCGGCAATGGCGACGACTCGATCACCATGAGCGCCAACGCCGACACCATCACCGGTGGGGCGGGCAACGACACGATCAGTGGTGGCGGCGGCCACGACCTGATCTCCGGCGGCGGCGGCGCGGACCAGTTCAACTTCGCCACCCCCGACACCCTGGTCAGCGGCGGCGCGGCCGGCGTGGCGGTGATCAACGACTGGGTGGCCGCGGACTCGCTGAAGTTCAGTGCGGTCGGGACCGGGGTGACCTTCTATCACAACGACAGCCTGACGGCCTCGAGCTTCACCACGGCGATCACCGCCGCCAACACCCAGATTTCGGTCACTCACATCGCCACCAACGACAAGTACGTCGCCGTTCAGGTGGGCGCCGACGTGGTCGTGTTCGCCGACACCAACGGCGACCACAGCATCACCGGGGCCGACGACGCGATCATCCTGACCGGGCGCTCGCTCGCGGACATCGCGGCGACGAATTTCATCTAGGATTGCGACGATCCATCGACCTCGCGAGGGCCGCTCTTCGGGGCGGCCCTTGGCATTTGGGCCTAGGGTGGGCGACAGCGATTCTCCCGGAGGCGAGCATCGGTCATGAGCGGCCCCCAGATCCTCTTCGTTGTCGATGCCGGCCCTCAGGTGGGCGGCGGCCATGTGATGCGGTCGCTGACGCTTGCCGGGGCGCTGGAGGCCGCCGGGGCGAGCTGCCGCGTCGTGGCGTCGCCGATCGTGAGCGCGCTGATGGCGACCTTCACGCCGCGGATGACGCGGGTCGAGGCCGCCTCGGGTGAGCGCCGCGACCTGGCCGGCGCGGTCGAGGCCGAACGCTTCGACGCCGTGGTCTTCGACCACTATGGCCTAGGCGAGACCGATCACCGAACCATGAGCCAGGGCCGCTGCGCCTTGGTGATCGACGACCTGGCCGACCGGCCCCTGAGCGCGGACCTGGTGCTGGATTGCGGCCCCGCGCGGCGCGCCGAGGACTATGACGGGCTGATCGCCGACGGCGCGCGCCTGTTGCTGGGGCCGCAATACGCCCCCGTGCGGCCGGAGTTCGCCGCCCTGCGCGACACCGCGCTCGCCTGGCGCGGCGAGCCGGTAGGCCGGGTGCTGGTCGCGCTGGGCCTGACCGACGTCGATGGAATCACCGGCCGGGTGGTCGAGCGGCTGCGGCCCCGGATCGGCGAGGCCGGGCTGGACGTGGTGCTGGGCGGCGAGGCGCCCAGCCTGCCCGGCCTGACCAAGATCGCGCGGCGCGACACCCGCATCGCGCTGCACGTGGACAGCCCGCACATGGCCCGGCTGACCGCCGAGGCCGACATCGCGGTGGGCGCCGCCGGGTCCTCGACCTGGGAGCGCTGCACGCTGGGACTGCCGACCCTGATGGTGGTGCTGGCGGAAAACCAGCGGGCGGCGGCGCAGGCCCTGGCCGAGCGCGACGCGGCCCTGGTGGTGGACGCCGGCGCGGCCAGTTTCGAGCCCGCCTTCGACGTGGCCCTGATGCGCATCACCACTGACGCCGGCCTGCGCCGCCGCCTGGCTGAGGCCAGCGCCGGTCTCTGCGACGGCCTGGGCGCGGGCCGCGTCGCCGAGGTGTTCCTCAAGCTGGTCGCCGCGCGGGCGGGTTAAGCCTGGTTGACCGTGTTGCGCTTGACGGCCGCGGAGCCGTCGGCGGCGAGGTCGGCGCGGGTGTCGGTAAGGCTGAGCGGCCCGCGCAGGCGCGCGTTGACCGCATCGAGGCCCACCGGACCGGGATGGCGCCGCGCCACCAGATAGCGCAGCGAGATGCGCTCGTGATCGGCGGCGTCCGGCTGGGTGCCGTGCAGGGTGCAGGCATGCCACATGGCCGTAAAGCCGGCGCCTCCGGTGAGGATCTTCTGGCGCGCCACGGTCTCGCCGTGCCGCCCATTGACGTAGAGCCAGTCGGTGTCGCCGATTCGGCTCAGGTTGTGCGGGAACACCGAGCCGCCGAGCGTGTGACTGCCCTCCAGCAAATAGAGCGGGGCGTCGGCGCGGGTGACCGGGTGCAGGTAGATGTAAAGCGTCAGGAAGTCGGCCTCGCGGGCCTTGTAGTCGATCAGGTCCTGGTGAAAATCGATGCCGTAGAAATAGGTCACGTCGCGATACTGGGGCCGCACATAGGCGCCCAGATTGTTCACCGGGTTGCCCTGGATACGCTGGCGCAGCCAGTCGGGGACCGAGCCCGACGGCACGCCGCAGACCACTTTCTTGTTCAGGATCTCGTAGTCGGGACCCAGCAGGGTGGTGATCGCCTCGACCAGCTGTGGGGCCTGTTCGACGAAGCCGAGCCGAACTTCAAAGCGCTCAAGCAGGTTGCGGCCGGGCTTGGGATTGACGCCGGTGTACTGCGGGCCGGCGTCGAACGCGGCCTGCGACAGAAACAGGCTCTCGTCGAAATCGCGGGTGGCGCGGATCTCGGCCAGCAGGTCGGCGCAGGCGGCCGGGTCCACCGGATCGGCGAACAGGTGCGCGCCATCGCGGATGAAGTCATCGACGACGGTCTGGGCCAGGGCCGAGGGCTCGAAGTCGCGCGATCTGCGCAAGGCGTTCATCGGCAGGTCTCCCGCATCGCCACAGCAGGCCGCGATTTGGCTTAATCGCCGGTTACCTGAGCGCTCGTCCGAGCATGTCCCAGGCCAGCGGTTCGCCGCGCTTGAGGTCGCGCATAGCCGGGCGGCCGATCACCTCTTCCAGAAGGGCGGGCGGCAGGCCGTTGCCAGGGCGCACCGACCGAACATTGGCGCGGCTGAGCGGCTCGCCGGCCTTCACGTCAGCGGTGACGTAGAGCGAGCGGCGAAACTGCAGCGACGCGCGTTCCGACCCCAGCACGTCGTAGTGGGCTCGGCCAAGCGCGGTCCAGGCGTCCTTGCCGTCGCGCACCAGGGCGGCGAACTCCGCCGGTTCAAGGCTGAAGGCCGCGTCCGGTCCCCCATCGGACCGAGCGAGGGTGAAGTGCTTTTCGATCACGCAGGCGCCAAGCGCGATGGCCGCCACCGAGGCCGCCGTGCCGTGGGTGTGGTCGGACAGGCCAATCGGGCTGTCGAACCGCTCAGCCATGTCCGCCACCGTGCGGACATTGGCGTCGGCCAGGGCGGCCGGATAGCTGGAGACGCAGTGCAGCAGGACGACGCCCGCCGCGCCGGCCTCGAGCGCCGCGGTGCGGGCGGCTTCGATCTCGGCCAGGTTGGCCATGCCAGTGGAGATGATCAGCGGCTTGCCCTGCCGCGCGGCATAGCGGATCAGCGGCAGGTCGACGGCCTCGAACGAGGCGATCTTGTAAGCGGGCGCGCCCAGGCCGCTCAGGAGGTCGACGGCTGTCTCGTCGAAGGGGCTGGAGAACAACGTCACCCCCCGCTGGTCGGCGCGCGCGAACAGGGCTGGGTGCCAGTCGTAGGGCGTCTGGGCCTCGCGATAGAGCTCATGCAGGGTACGACCGTCCCACAGGCCGCCGGCGATGCGAAACTCCGGCCGGTCGACGTCGAGGGTGATGGTGTCGGCGGTGTAGGTCTGGATTTTGATGGCGTCACAACCTGTGGCCGCCGCAGCGTCGATCATCGCCAGCGCCCGGTCCAGGCTTCCGTTGTGATTGCCGCTGAGTTCACAGATCACATAGGGCGGGTGGGCCGCGCCGACTTTGTGTCCGGCGATCTCGACCTCGGGAAGGTTGGGCTGGGCGCTCATCGCCCGCCAATCTAGCCCCGGCGGCTGAAACGGGCGTTAACTATCAGCGCCCCAGGACATTGACGGGCTGGATTCGATCACCAGGGTTCTGGGCCGTGTCCCGGCCAGAATCCCGAGCGCCACGCCCGTTCCCAGCCCCACCATGGCGACGCCGGAAAACAGCCGCAGGCCGAGGCCCAGAGCGGCGCCTATGCCCACCGCAGCGCCGACCAGGGCGACAACACCGGCGGTCTTCAATTCGTGCTGCATGCAAGGCTCCAGAATCTCACCTACATAAGGGCCATGTCCCAGGAACGTTCCGAACCCCGCCGCGTCCGCTGCCTGATTGTCGGGTCAGGCCCGGCCGGCTACACCGCCGCCGTCTATGCCGCGCGCGCGCTGCTGAACCCGGTCATGATCCAGGGGATTCAACCCGGCGGCCAGCTGACCATCACCACGGATGTGGAGAACTATCCAGGCTTCGCCGACGTCATCCAGGGACCCTGGCTGATGGAGCAGATGGAGGCCCAGGCCCGCCACGTGGGCACGGAGATCGTGGCGGACATCGTGCTGACGGCGGACCTGTCACGCCGGCCGTTCCGGCTGACCACCGATAGCGGACAGGCGTGGCTCGCCGAGACGCTGATCATCGCCACGGGCGCCCAGGCCAAGTGGCTGGGCCTCGACAGCGAACAGCGGTTCCAGGGCTTCGGCGTCTCGGCCTGCGCGACCTGCGACGGCTTTTTCTATCGCGGCAAGCAAGTAGTTGTGGTCGGCGGCGGCAACACGGCGGTCGAAGAGGCGCTGTTTCTCACCAACTTTGCGTCGAAGGTGACGGTGGTGCACCGCAAGGGTGAATTCCGCGCCGAGAAGATCCTTCAGGAGCGACTGTTCAGCCATCCGAAGATCGAGGTGATCTGGCACAGCGCGATCGACGAGGTGCTGGGCGCCACCGACCCCATGGGCGTCACCGGCGTGCGGCTGAAGTCCGCCCAGGACGGCGCGACGCGGGAGATCGCCTGCGATGGGGTGTTCATCGCCATCGGCCACGCACCCGCCTCGGAACTGTTCAAGGGCCAGCTGGAGATGGACGCCGCGGGCTACCTGCGGGTCAGGGCCGGGACGGCGTCGACGGCGATCGAGGGGGTCTACGCAGCCGGCGACGTCACCGACGACATCTACCGCCAGGCGGTGACCGCCGCCGGCATGGGCTGCATGGCGGCGCTGGAGGCCGTGCGCTTCCTGGCCGAGGAAGACCACCGCCAGACGCTGACGCCGCTCGGCCACGCCGAGGCGGAGAAGATCGGCGCGTGGTGATCCGGCTCGCGGCGCCTGGCGACCACGCCGCCATCGACTCTATCGTCCGGGCAGCCTTCGGCAGGGCCGACGAGGCGGTTCTGGTGGACCGGCTGCGCGCGGACGAGGACACCTTGTTTGAACTGGTCGCCGTGGAGCAAGGCGAGGTGGCCGGCCATGTGCTCTACAGCCGGCTCTGGGTTGATCGCTACGATCTGTACGCGAGCCTGGGCCCGCTCGCCGTGGATCCGGCGCAACACCGGCGCGGCCTGGGCTCGGCGCTGGTCCGCGCAAGCCTGGAGATCGCCCGGGAGTTCGGGTGCCACGGCGTGCTGTTGCTGGGTGCGCCGGCCTATTACGGTCGTTTCGGATTTTCGTCCTCCGCCACGGCGCAGGTTCAGGGTCCGTTTTCGGGACGAACCGCCTTCCAGGCCCTGGCGCTGGAAGATGATGCCTTCGTGAGCCCCATGACCATCGCCTACCCCGATGCCTTCGCGAGCGCGCCGTCCGAGCCTCGGCGCGGAGGCAGCTAGCCGGGCGGACGTGCGGCCTGGCCCTCGGCGCGGGGCTTGGCCTGAGCCGGCGCAGCCGCCGAGGCGGGCGCGTCCATGCCCTTCTCCAGGGCCGCCAGACTGTCGTTGATGCGTTTGACCTCGTCGGGGGTCGGCGCCCGGCGCGGGGCGTACAGCGCACCCGGCGCGCGGGCGCCCGGAGCGGCGCTGGGATCGGCCAGGGTGTAGGTGCGCACCTCGCCCGCCACGGCCAGCGTTATCTTGCGCTCGGCCGGAGGCAGTTGCGGCGACATCAGCCCCTGGGTGCGGGCGTCGACACTGGCCAACAGCTCCGGGGACAGGTCCGCCTCGCGGCCGGCATAGTGGCCGATGAAGGCCGCCGGCTCGCCCCACGGACCTGTCCAGCGATAGAAGATGTGCTGGCCCACCTGGGTCATCTTGACGAGCGTCGGAGCCCAATAGGGCGCGACATAGGCCGCGTGATAGTGGGTCGCCGACCCCACGTCCTTGTCGACGAACCCCGCCAGCGCGCGCCGCGCGACGTCCTGCGCCTGCCGCCACAGGCTCGACTGGGGAGTCCAGCGCAGGGCGCCATCGCAGGTGAAGG
>NZ_JANMBF010000051.1:0-6399 GCF_031360265.1 Phenylobacterium sp. | reverse complement strand
TTGAGAAGAAGCAGCGATCGAAGGCGTTGAAGAAGGGCAGCCACCGGTCCGTGCCCAGCGCCGCCTCGGCCGCCGCCCCGAACGCCACGCCCAGCCGATAGGCGCAATCGGCCATGTCGGAGAGCTGTCGGCTGCGGGGATCGGGGCTGGTCATGATTAGGAACAAAACTAGAACACACGAAGCCAGTTGTCAAGGCCGGGCGGCGGAAAATCGTCGATGTCCGCTCATGGCCCGGCGGTGATCCTGGCGGGCAGGTCGTCGACCTCGATGGTGGCGTCGCGATCGTGGGCGTCGCGGACCTCGGTGCGCTTGCCGAACAGGGCGTCGGCCTCTTCGAACACCAGAGCGGCGCCGTCACGCGCGGCGGCGGCGAACAGCGCGTCCAGGGCGTTCGACGCTCAAATTGACCCAACTGAAGCTCGTCATGGCGCGGCTTGTGAGCCTGCCCCGGGGATCGCCGCGGCCACCGAGCGATCCGCAGCGGCGCCGCCGGGATCCGTCCGCCTTGACGGTGATCATGGGTCCCCCGGACAAGCCGGGGGATGACGATCAAGACGGAGAGGCGGTTGCGCCAGCTCAGCCGACGAACAGCGCCGGCGCGGAGGCAGGCGGGCCCCGATCACTTTGCGCCGTTGGCGGCCGTTTCCTGGAGCCGGGCGCCGCGGAGGATGCCTTCCATGGCGTAGTTCCCCTCGTGGCAGGCGTATTCATAGATCTGCCCTTTGGCGGGCTTGAAGGCATACTCGCCCGACCAGGCTCGCGTGTAGTGCACGGGATCGTCGACCGTGAACTGATAGAGCAGCTCGCCTTTGGCGATCCGCGTAAAGCGTTCGGTGACCGTGCCCTGCGCCGACACGGGCGTCAGCGTCCGCCCCTCCTGGATGGGGTTCACGTTCCTGGTCTCGGTGACCAGGGTGTCGCCGTCCCACCAGGCCACCGTGTCGCCCAGCCAGGGCCGGATCCCGGCGGGCAGGTGCGACGCACGGGCCTTTTCAGCGGAGGCGAAGATCGGGGCGATCCGGACGTCGTGGTTCATCTCCAGGTCGATCACGAAATAGCCCGGCGTAACCACGAAGCTGTAGTTGTTGTTGTAGATCGCGTTGAGCATGACCGGCCCGCCGGCGTCGCTCTGCGCGATCAGGCAACGCTCGCGCAGCGGAAGATCCTCCGGACCCACGTACCCGCCTCGTCCGGATTGATACTCGGCCCCGTCGCGGATCGTCAGGGCCAGGCTTTTCGCGCGATCGCGGAAGGGCATCTTCCCATCGGCGGGGCTGGTGATGAAGGAGGACCGCGCTTCGCCACGGACGCGCATCAGCCCGTCGCCGGAATCGATCCAGTAGGAATTGTACCCGGCCGTGGCGTCCTCGTCCTTGAAGGCGCCTTTGCTGAGATCCGAGCGCCGGTTCGCCACATCGAGACGCGCGGTCGTCGCCTTCGCCACCGCGTCGGCCCGGTCCTTGGGGACGACAAGCTGAGTAAACGTCGCCGGTCGCTCAAGCCGCGTCACGCTCGCGTTCGTCCAGACCCCGTCGAAATTGCGCGCCAGGGCCTTGGGCAAGGCGGGTTGGGGTGCGGCGGGTTGCTGAGAGAGGGCCGGGCCGGCGAGAAGCACGGCCAGCATGGCGGCCGCGGATATAGCGCCTCTTGTCATCCGATCATCCTCCTCAGCCTTCCCGCCGTCGCTTCCTGCCAGCCTTCGCGAAGCCTCAGGCGTCATCAATCTGTCCCAAGCCGCGATCGATTGCCAGCCGCTCAGTCCCCCGCGAGCGAGCGCCAACCCACCGCGTGCACGCAGCTCGCGCCCACAGCGCCGACGATGGGCGGCCGCGTGAATAGGCCCGCGAAGGCCGCGTCGCGGACGTTGAGGCCCCCGGCGTAGGCGCCGAAGGCCGGCAGGATCATCCGTTCGGCGTCGGTGATGAAGCACCGCCGGCGCACGCTGCCGCGCGTGGCCTTGACCCGGGCCGCGGGATGCAGGTGGCCCGAGATCTCGCCCGGCTGGGACCCCGCGCGCGGCTCGTGGCGCAGGATGAGGCCGCGGAGCAACAGCTCATCGGCGATGTCGCCGGGCAGGGCGCGAGGTCCGTCGGCGTCGTGGTTGCCGACCACCCAGATCAGGGTCCGGCCCCTGGCCAAGGCCCGCAGCCGCTCGGCGTCGTCGGCCGCCAGCCGGTCCTCCGAGGTCCGGTCGTGGAAGGTGTCGCCCAGCAGGATCACCGTCGCCGGCGCCAGGGCCTCGACTTCGGCGGCCAGCCGCCGCAGCGTTTCGCGGGTGTCGTAGGGCGGCAGCATCTGGCCGCGGGCGGCATAGGACGAGCCCTTCTCCAGGTGCAGGTCGGCGACCACCAGCGTCCGTTCGGCGGCGAGCCACAGGGCCCCGGAACAGCGCAGCATCACCTGGGCCGCGCCGATCCGCGTCAACAGCGAGCCGCAGGCCGCCTGGGCGTAGTCGTAGGCGAAGGGTCGGGCGGTCACGTCGTTCACTGCATGGCCTCGGCGATCAGGTCGTCGGCGGCTTCGCGCAGGATCATCTCACCCGCCTGTCCCGGTGAGCGTTCCTTGCCGATCTCCAGCAGGATCGGCACCGAGAACGGCGACAGGTGCTCGAGCGGCGCGTGGCGGATCCGCCCCCTGATCCGCGCCAGCATCTGGCCCAGCCGCGCCACATCGATCAGCCCGGTCGCCGCGTCATCGCGCGCGCAACGCAGCAGCAGGTGATCCGGCTGGTGGCGGCGCAGCACATCGTAGATCAGGTCGGTTGAGAAGGTGATCTGGCGCCCCGACTTCTGCTGCTCCCCCGGAAACCGCCGCTCGATCAGGCCCGAGATGATCGCGCAGCCCTTGAAGGCGCGCTTCATCATGAAGCTTTCGGCGAGCCAGGCTTCCAGGTCGTCGCCCAGCATGTCCTGGTCGAACAGGGTGGCGAAGTCGAGGCGGTCCATCGGGTTCAGCGCCCAGATAGCCATCGCGTAGTCGTTGCAGACGAAGCCCAGCGGCGCGGCGCCCGCGCGCTCAAGCCGGCGGGTCAGCAACATCGCCAGGGTGGTGTGCGCCAGGCGTCCCTCGAAGGGATAGCAGACCATGAACTGGCGCTTTCCCCGGGCGAAGGTCTCCAGCAGCATCTCGTCTTCGCCCGGAATGATCGAGCGGTCGCGCTGGGCCTCCAGCCATTCGCGGACGTCATCGGGCAGCACCGTCCAGTGATCCTGGTCGCACATCAGCTGGCGCACCCGCTTGGCCAGATAGGTGGAGAGCGCGAACTTCGAGCCGCCCCAGGATGGCATCTTGGGATCGGCGCCCGGCGCTGGCTGGACCAGCACGTCGAGATTGGTCACGCCGATCAGCCGCCAAACCTGGCCGGCGAAGACGAAGGTCTCGCCGGGCTCGAGCATTTCCAGCATGCCCTCCTCGACCTCGCCGATCTTGCGACCGCCTCTCCCGCCGCGCATAGCGATTCTGACCGACAGCATGGCCGGCGAGATGATCGCCCCGACGTTCAGCCGGTGGCGTTGCGCGGTCTCCGGATTGCGCACCCGCCAAAGCCCGTCCTGGCCCTTCACGATGCGGCGGAACCTGTCGTAGGTCTTCAGCGCATAGCCGCCGGTGGAGACGAAATCGACGACCTGCTCGAAGTCCTCCCATGTCAGGTCGCGATAGGGGCCCGCCGTGCGGATCTCGGCGTAGAGCCGGAGCAGGTCGAAGGGCTCGGAGCAGGCGCAGCCCATCACGTGCTGGGCCAGCACATCCAGCGCGCCGACGCGGGGCGGGTCGCCGTCCAGTTTGTTCTCGGCGATGGCCTCGCGGGCGGCCTGGCATTCCAGCATCTCGAACCGGTTGGCGGGGACAAAGATCGCGCGGCTGGGCTCGTCCAGCCGGTGATTGGCGCGGCCGATCCGCTGCACCATCCGCGAGGCGCCCTTGGGGCTGGCCAGCTGGATCACCAGGTCCACGTCGCCCCAGTCGATGCCGAGGTCCAGCGTCGAGGTGCAGACCACCGCGCGAAGCTCGCCGCGCGCCATCGCCGCCTCGACCTTGCGCCGCTGTTCGGCCGCCAGGCTGCCGTGGTGCAGCGCGATCGGCAGGTTGTCCTCGTTGAGCTTCCACAGTTCCTGGAACGCGAATTCCGCCTGGAAGCGGGTGTTGACGAACACCAGCGCCGTCTTGCTCTTGCGAATGACGTCATAGACCTCGGCCATCGCGTGCTGCGCCGTATGCCCCGACCACGGCACGCGGCCCTGCGACAACAGCACCTCGACGATGGGCGCCGCGCCGGCGGGACCCCGGATCAGGTCGACGGTGAGGTTTCCAGCGGGGGAGGCGAGGTCGTCAGCGATCACGTTCAGCGGTTTTGGGTGGTTGGCCATCCAGGCCTTGATCACCTGCGGATCGTCGACCGTGGCCGACAGTCCGACGCGTCGCAGTCTCGGCGCGAAGGTGGCGATGCGGGCAAGGTCCAGCGCCAGCAGGTCGCCGCGTTTCGACGCGTGCAGGGTGTGGATCTCGTCGAGGATCACGCACTCCAGGTTCTCGAAATAGAGCCTGGCGCCCTCCCAGGCGCAGAGCAGGGCCAGCTGTTCGGGCGTGGTCAGCAGGATGTCCGGTGGCTTCACCCGCTGCCGTTGCCGCCGTGAGATCCCGGTGTCGCCGGTGCGGCTCTCGGCCACGACGGGGAGGCCCATCTGCAGGATCGGGGCGCCCAGGTTGCGCTCCACGTCCACCGCCAGCGCCTTCAGCGGCGAGATGTAGAGCGTGTGCAGGCTTCGCGGCCCGTTGGCGGGCGGCCGCGCGGCAAGCTGGATCAGGCTGGGCAGGAACCCCGCCAGCGTCTTGCCGCCGCCGGTCGGCGCGATCAGCAGGGCGTCGCGACCCGCCCGCGCCCGCTCGATCATCGCCAGCTGATGGGCGCGCGGGCTCCAGCCCCGCTGGGCGAACCAGTCGGCGAACCGGGGCGGCAGGAGATCGGCGGCTGAACCTGACGCGTCAGCCATCGCGGGCCTTCAGGTTTCAGCCCAAGGCGATAGGAATTTGCAACCGCTCGTCTCGAAGTGCCGGACGTTTCGGGTGATGACCGTCAGGTCGTGAACGAGCGCTGTCGCGGCGATAAGCTCGTCAATCGCACCGACAATCTTTCCGTCACGCCGAAGCGCGAGCTTCACCGCAGCCCAGACGCTGGCGACCTTGAAGTCGATTGGCAAGACCCGCGGACCAAAGACGACCAGGCCTTCCGCAAGCCAGGCTTCGATGGCCGCCCGCCTGGCGCCTCGCGGAACGGCAAGCACGCCGTACTGCAACTCGCCGATCGAAATGACGCTGGTATGCAGGTCAGAGGCGTCCTGCGCCTGAATCCAGGCCATGTAGCCCTCATTGGGGCGTGGCTTCTGGGGCTCGCTCAGGGCGTTTGTATCGAGCAGAAAACTCAAAACTCAACGTCCCGGGACGGCGTCTGGTCGCGCGTAAGATCAATGCCCTCCAGGCTTGGGACTGAAAGCAGAAACGCCTTGAAATCTCGCGACTGAACCGTCGGCGTCATCGCGTCGAACTGTGCCTTTGAGAGGACAACGGCGGTCTCTTTGCCCCTCACGCTGACGGTTTGAGGACCCTGATCGACCGCCCGCCGCACCACTTCGGAAAATTGATCTCTGGCCTTTGCAAGAGTCCAGGTCATGCGTCCCTCCAGATGGCTATCTGATATAGCCATATAGCACGGGTCGCGGCCGCGGAAAAGCAATAGTTCCTGCTTTGTTCGACTCTTTCGCCAGTCCTCACGCCCGCGCCGGATTTTCCAGCCGGCTCATCCACCAGTCGGCGTCGAAGGTCGGATCGCCGCTGAGATGCCGCCACAGCTTGATGCGGTTCACATATTCCAGCCGGCCAGTGTCCTGCTCGAACCAGGGTTCCGGCGTCATCAGCAGGCTCTCCACGGTCTCCGGCTGCGGGCTCTTGACGAAGAAGATCGGCCGCTGCGCCGGTTCGGCCGGCAGGGTGGCCATGTCCCAGCGCCGCACCTGCGGCGCCGAGGGGTTCATGCGGATCTTGAACATGGTCCGCGTGCGGTCTGAGTGGTTGACCCCGCCGCCATGCCAGATGCCGTTGTGCAGGAACAGCAGCGTCCCGGCCTCGCAGACCATGTGCTGCTGGCCGACGATGTTCTGATATCGCCCGAGCGCCACCTCGCTGACCTTGCGCAGGTGGGTGCCGGGGTTGAACCGCGTCCCGCCAATCGGCCGCGTCTCGACGTGCGGATAGTACATGATCTGCAGGTCGAACCCCTGCGACGGGTCGATGGTGGAATCCTGGTGGGTGTGCTGGGAGACATGTTCACCGCCGCCGGCTTCGTAGTAGGCGGGCGGGAAGGTCACATGCAGGAAGTGATGGTCGAAGATCGGATCCGGGCC
>NZ_JANMBF010000018.1:0-21773 GCF_031360265.1 Phenylobacterium sp. | reverse complement strand
CTATCGTCCGCCGCCCGCGCCGGACTATGCAAAGCGCGGCGCCTGGGCGCTGATGCCGACCACGCCCGACGCGCCGACCGCCGCGGACCCGCCGGCCGATGTGTTCTTCGTCTCGCCCACCACCTTTGAAGGCGGCAAGGACTGGAACGATACGATCGACAACGCCCGGTCCGACCAGCTCTTCCGACGGGTCATGGCCCCCAACTACGCGGGTCCCTTCGTGCGGGTGGGGCGGATCTTCGCGCCGCGCTACCGGCAGGCCGGGCTCTACAGCCTGTTGACCCTCAGCGAGGACGCCCGCGACGCCCGCAAGCTCGCCTACGCCGATGTCCGCCAGGCCTTCCGCCACTGGCGCGACCACGACGGCGCGGGCCGCCCGTTCCTGATCGTCGGGGTGGAACAGGGTGGGACCCTGGCGGCGCGACTACTGGCCGAGGAGGTGGCGCCCGACGCCGCGCTGCGCGCGCGCCTGGCCGGGGCCTATCTGATCGAGACCGTGGTCCCGGCCGCGGACCCGCCGCTGCCGCCCTGCGCGCGTCGCGGCCAGCCCGGCTGTCTCGCCGCCTGGGTCAGCGTTGCGGACGCAGAGATCGGCCGCGGCCGCCTGCTGCTCGACCGGGCGCTGGTCTGGGACGTCCAGGGGGACCTTCAGAACCTCAAGGGCGCGGCGCTCTGTTTCAACCCGATCCTCGGCGCGACGACCGAAGAGCCCGCGCCCGCGCGCCTGCATCAGGGCGCGGCCAACGCCACGGGCCTGGAGTGGGGGGCTCGCCCGGCGTTCCTGGCGCGACAGGTCGCCGCCCGTTGCCGGGGCGGCGTGCTGCGGGTCACTCTTCCGAGATCGGCTTCGCTGAAGCCATCGGGATCCTGGACCGAGCAACGGATGGCGCCGGATTTCAATCTGTTCTACGCCGACCTGGAGAGTGACGCCCAGGCCCGCGTGGCGGCCTTGACCCGGCCCTGAGCCTGCTGTCCTCGTAGCGTCCAAACAACCGGGAGATACGCCATGGCCCAGGCCAATCGTCAGATCGTGCTGGATCGGCTGCCACAGGGCGACAGGCTCGCGCCCGATCACTTCAGGCTGGCCGAGGCGGCGATACCCCAGCCGGGTGAGGGCGAAGTGCTGCTGCGCACGCGCTATATTTCGCTCGACGCGGCCAACCGGGCCTGGATGCAGGGCGCGACCTACCGCGCCGCGTTGAGCTCGGGCCAGGTGATGGCCGGCGGAACTCTCGCCGAAGTGGTCGAGTCGCACGTCGACCACCTCAAGCCCGGCGACGCGGTGTTCGCCGACACCGGCTGGCAGGACTATGCGGTCCTGCCCGGCAAGCGGCTGGCGAAACTGCCCGACCTCGAACCCATGACCCATCTGCTGAGCGTCTTCGGCGTCGCGGGCCTCACCGCCTATTTCGGTCTGCTGGAGTGCGGGCGGCCCAAGGCCGGCGAGACCGTGGTGGTGTCTGCGGCGGCGGGCTCTGTCGGCTCGATCGTCGGCCAGATCGCCAGGATCAAGGGCTGTCGCGTGGTGGGCGTGGCCGGCGGGGCCGAGAAGGGGCGCTGGCTGGTCGATGAACTCGGGTTCGACGCGGCCATCGACTACAAGGCCGGCGGGTTGCGCCAGCAGATGAAGGACGCCGTGCCCGAGGGCATCGACGTCTATTTCGACAACACCGGCGGCGAGATCTTCGAGACCTGCCTGTTCGCCATGAAGAATTTCGGCCGCATCGCCTGCTGCGGCGCGGTCTCCCAGTACGATGGCGCGGCGCCGCCCCACGGCCCCCGCGGCATCCCCGGGCTGATCGTCACCAAGCGCCTGACCCTGCGCGGCTTCGTGGTCATGGACTTCGACGACCAGCGCGAGGCCGCCCTCAAGGAGCTGCAAGGCTGGGTCGCTTCCGGCCAGATCAAGGTCCAGGAAGACATCATCGACGGCCTGGAGAACACGCCAGCGGCCCTGATCGGCCTGCTGAACGGCGAGAACCGGGGGAAGCGGATGGTGAGGGTGCGTTAGCCGGCGTCCCGCAGGCCCAACCCGGCCTTCCAGTCGAACAGTTCCTGCAGCACCTGCAGCGCCTTGCCGCGCTCGGTTTTGAGTTCGGGGTCGCGGTTCACGATCAGGCGCGCGTCGTCGCCGGCCGCGGCGATCAGGTCGCGGTGGGTGAAGGGGTCGGCGAAGACGTAGTCTGGAAAGCCCGACTGCCTGAGGCCCAGGGCATCGCCGCCGCCGCGCAGCTCCAGGTCGGTCTCGGCGATCCGGAAGCCGTCGTCGGTGCGCCGCAGGATGTCCAGCCGCTTCTGGGCGGTCTCCGACAGCGGCGCGTCGTAGAGCAGCACGCAGGCGCTTTCCTGGCGGCCCCGCCCGACCCGGCCGCGCAGCTGGTGCAGTTGCGCCAGGCCGAAACGCTCGGCCTGTTCGACCACCATGATGGTGGCATTGGGCACGTTGACCCCGACCTCGACCACCGTGGTGGCCACCAGCACCGAGAGCCGGCCGTCGGCGAACTCGGCCATCACCGCGTCCTTGGCCGCGGGCGCCATCCTGCCGTGGATCAGCCCGACGCTGGGACCGATCGTCGCCTTCAGCTCGGCGGCGCGGGTCTCGGCGGCCTTGAGGTCGATCAGTTCGGACTCCGACACCAGGGGGCAGATCCAGAAGGCCTGAGCGCCGCCGGCGACGGCCTCGCGCAGGCGCTGCTCGACCTGGCCGATGCGGGTCATCGGCACGGCGCGGGTGGCGACCGGGGTGCGGCCGGGGGGCTTCTCGTCAATGCGGCTGACGTCGAGATCGCCATAGACGGTGAGCTCCAGGGTGCGCGGGATCGGGGTGGCCGACATGGCCAGCAGGTGCGTCCCCCAGCCCTTGGTCTGCAGCCGCTGGCGCTCGCTGACCCCGAAGCGGTGCTGTTCGTCGACGACGGCCAGCTGCAGCTGGTGAAAGGCGACGTCGTCCTGGAAGAGCGCGTGGGTGCCCACCGCCACCTGCACCGCCCCGCTGGCGAGCGCGCGCAGCTTCTCGGCCCGAGGGGCGCCCTTGTCGCGACCGGTCAGCAGGATCACGCCGATGCCGTGCGCGGTCAGCGGGCCGGCGAGGGTCTCATAGTGTTGGCGGGCGAGGATCTCCGTGGGAGCCATCAGCGCGCTCTGGCCGCCGCCCGCGGCCACGTCGGCCATGGCGCACATGGCCACGACCGTCTTGCCGGACCCGACGTCGCCCTGGATCAGCCGGCTCATCCGCTCGCCGGTGGCCAGGTCCGCGCGGATCTCGGAGAGCGATCGGTCCTGGGCACCGGTGAATTGGAACGGCAGGTCGGCGCGGATCCGTTGCGCGATGTCGCTCGTGACCACCTTGGCGGCGGGCTCGCGGCGTCGTTCGGACCGGCGTTGCGCCATGGCCAGCTGCTGGGCCAGCAGCTCGTCATAGGCCAGGCGGCGATAGTGCGGGCTGGTGGGCGAAAGGTCGGCCTCGATCTGTGGCGTGTGCAGGCGCGCCAGCGCCACCCGGAAGGTCGGGAACCGCTCGCGCGCCAGCCAGGCCGCGTCCTGCCACTCGGGCAGCTCCGGCGTGCGGTCCAGGGCCTCGCCGACGAACCTGCGCACGGTCCGCGCCGGCAACCCTTGCGTCGCCGGATAGATCGGCTCGATGTCGGGGATGTCGCCGGCCTTGTCGGGGGCCAGAAGGTAGTCCGGATGGACGATCTGCCACTCGTCGCGGAATTGCTCGACCTTGCCCGACACCAGCCGCCGGGCGTTGGCCGGATGGCGCTGCTCGAGCCCCGACCCGAAGCTGCCGAAGAACACCAGACTGATGAACCCGGTCTGGTCGAAGGCGCGGATGCGCCAGGGCTGCGCCGGACCTCGGGGCCGCTCGACGCCGGCGATGGTTACCTCGAAAGTCATCACCTGGCCGTCGATGGCGGTGGAGACCGTGGCCGGCGTCCGGCGGACCAGCGAATGGGGCTTGAGGAACGCCACATCGCGGACGATTGGACCCGCCAGCTTCTCCAGCAACGGGGCCACGCGCGGCCCCACGCCCCTCAGCGAGGTGATCGGCGCATAGAGCGGGAACAGAATCTCGGGCCGCATGGCGCCAGCATAGACGACTGGCGCGATCCTGGCTGGCAATGGGGCGACGGCCGCTCTATATCCGCGACCTCTCGATGACTGACATGGACGACGCCCGGCTGAAGAAGCTGAAGTTCCGCGCCTGGCGCCGGGGTTTCAGGGAAGCGGACCTCATTCTGGGGCCGTTCGCAGATCGGCACGTCTCGACGTTCTCGCCGGCCGAGCTCGACTGGTTCGAGGTCCTGCTCGATCAGCCCGACCAGGATGTCTACGCCTGGATCATCGGAACCCTGCCGGCGCCCGAGCAATTTGACGGCGAGATCATGAAGAAAATCCAGGCGTTCCGGATGCATGTTCATGCCGCGCGGGGTGACGACCGTGGCGGCTGACGGCTCGCGGCCGACCACCGCGGCGGATCTGCGCCGGGTCGCCGACGATCCGGGCGGCCTGGACCTGATCGGCGCGCCGGAGGGCTTTGACGCCCTGGTGATGGCCGACATCGTGCGCGCCCGCAAAGGCCTGTCGGTGTTCGTCGCCCGCGACGGGGCGCGGATTTCCGCGTTCAGCGACGCCTTCCGGTTCTTCGCGCCGGAGATCGAGATCCTCACCTTCCCGGCCTGGGACTGCCTGCCCTACGACCGGATCGGGCCGTCCGCCGGGCTGGCGGCGCAGCGGATGACCACGCTGTCGCGTCTGGCCGCGCGCCTCGACGAACAGGCGCCGGCGCTGCTGGTGACCTCGGTTCCGGCGCTGGTGCAGCGCGTACCGCCGCTCAGCGTCGTGCAAAGGGCCGGCTATTCCGCGCGCACCGGCAATGCGGTCGAGATCGCCGACCTGGAAACCTATTTCGCCATCAACGGCTACCAGCGCGCGTCCACCGTGTCCGAGCGTGGTGAGTTCGCCATCCGCGGCGGGGTGATCGACGTCTTCCCGCCGTCGGCCGATGAGCCGGTGCGTCTCGATCTTTTCGGCGACACCCTGGAATCTATCCGCGCCTTCGATCCGGAAACCCAGCGTTCCACCCGCCAACTGAAGGACATCAGCCTGCTGCCGGTCAGCGAGGCCCTGCTCGACAAGGAGGCGATCGCGCGGTTCCGCAGCGGCTATCTGGAGGCGTTCGGCGCCGCCGGCGACGACCCGCTCTACGCCACGGTTTCCGAGGGCGGCCGCCGCGCCGGGATGGAGCACTGGCTGCCGCTGTTCTATCCGGGGATGGCGAGCCTGTTCGACTATCTGCCCGACAGCGCCGTCATCGCCCTGGACCACCTGTCGCGTGAGGCGCGCGACGAGCGTCTGGCCCTGATCAACGACGCCTACGACGCACGCGCCACCGCTGACCGCAAGGCGCAGTACCATCCGCTGGCGCCCGACCGGCTCTATCTGACGGCGGAGGAGTGGCAGGGACTGCTGGCCCGGCGCGCCACGCGGCGGTTCTCCTCGTTCCAGGAGGCGCCGGGCGACACCGTCATCGACATGGGGGCCCGCGCCGGACGCAGCTTCGCGCCGGAACGGCACAAGGACAGCGTCAACCTGTTCGAGGCCACGGCCAGCCACGCCACAACGCTGGCGGCCGGCGGCAAGCGGGTGCTGTTCGCGTCGTGGTCGGAGGGCTCGTCCGAGCGGCTGGGCGTGATGCTGGCCGACCACGGCCTGAGCGACGTCCCCTATGCCGCCTACTGGGACGCCGCGCGCGCGGCCAGCCCCAAGACGCCGCAGCGGGTCGTGCTGCCGCTGGACGCCGGGTTCGAGACCGAGACCCTGGCGGTGATCTCCGAGACCGACATCCTGGGCGACCGGCTGGCGCGGCCCAGGCGGCGGCGGCGCGCGTCAAACTTCCTGGCCGAAGCCTCGTCGCTGACACCCGGCGACCTGGTGGTGCACATCGACCACGGCATCGGCCGCTACGACGGGTTGAAGACGCTGGAGGTGCAGGGGGCGCCGCACGACTGCCTGGAGATCCAGTACGGCGGGGAGTCCAAGCTCTACCTGCCGGTGGAGAACATCGACCTTTTGACCCGCTACGGCGCGGAGACCGACGGTGTGGTGCTGGACCGGCTGGGCGGCGCGGCCTGGCAGGCGCGCAAGGCCCGCGCCAAGCAACGGCTGCGCGAGATGGCCGAGGGCCTGATCCGCATCGCCGCCGAGCGCGCGACCCGCGTCACCGACCCCATCGACCCGCCGCACGGGGTGTTCGACGAATTTTGCGCCCGCTTCCCCTACGAGGAGACCGAGGACCAGCTGACCGCCATCGGCGACGTGCTGGAGGACCTGGCGGCCGGCAAGCCGATGGACCGCCTGATCTGCGGCGACGTGGGCTTTGGCAAGACCGAGGTGGCGTTGCGCGCGGCCTTCGTGGTGGCCATGAGCGGCCAGCAGGTCGCAGTGGTCGCGCCCACCACCCTGTTGGCGCGCCAGCACTTCAAGACCTTCACCGAGCGCTTCGACGGCTGGCCGGTGAAGGTGCGAAGGCTTTCCCGCCTGGTCCCGGCCCGGGAGGCCGCCGAGACCCGCGAGGCGCTCAAGAACGGCGAGGTCGAGATCATCGTCGGCACCCACGCGGTGCTGTCCAAGCAGGTTGGGTTCCGCGACCTGGGCCTGGTGATCGTCGATGAGGAGCAGCACTTCGGGGTCAAGCACAAGGAGAAGCTCAAGGAGCTGCGCGCCGATGTGCACATGCTGACCCTGACCGCCACGCCGATCCCGCGGACGTTGCAGATGTCGCTGTCGGGCCTGCGCGAGATGTCGATCATCGCCACCCCGCCGGTCGACCGGCTGGCGGTGCGCACCAACGTCACGCCGTGGGATCCGGTGGTGGTTCGCGAAGCCCTGCTGCGCGAGAAGTACCGAGGCGGCCAGGCCTACTACGTGGCGCCGCGCATCGCCGACCTGCCGGAACTAGAACGGTTCCTGCGCACCCAGGTGCCGGAGGTGAAGTTCCTGGTCGGCCACGGACAGATGGCGCCGACCCAGCTGGAGGAGGTGATGAGCGCCTTCTATGACGGCCAGTATGACGTGCTGCTGTCGACAACGATCGTCGAGAGCGGCCTGGACATCCCCACCGCCAACACCTTGATCATCCATCGCGCCGACATGTTCGGCCTGTCCCAGCTCTATCAGCTGCGAGGCCGGGTCGGCCGCGCCAAGAGCCGCGCATATGCCTATCTGACCACCCCGGCGGAGAAGCAGATCACGCTGTCGGCCGAGAAGCGCCTGAAGGTGCTGCAGTCGCTGGACAGCCTGGGCGCCGGGTTCCAGCTGGCCAGCCACGACCTGGATATCCGCGGCGGCGGCAATCTGCTCGGCGAGGAACAGTCGGGCCACATCCGCGTGATCGGGGTCGAGCTCTACCAGCAGATGCTGGAGGACGCGGTGAACGAGCTGAAGACCCGCGCCGGGGCGGAGGGCCTGGAATCCGACCGGGGCTGGTCGCCACAGATCAACACCG
This sequence comes from Phenylobacterium sp., assembly GCF_031360265.1. Taxonomy (GTDB): domain Bacteria; phylum Pseudomonadota; class Alphaproteobacteria; order Caulobacterales; family Caulobacteraceae; genus Phenylobacterium. Next base: position 14,266 of record NZ_JANMBF010000018.1, on the reverse strand, counting down.
GCGCCGCGGTGCTGATCCCCGAGGCCTATGTCCCGGACCTGAACGTGCGCCTTTCGCTCTATCGCCGCCTGTCGGACGCGGAGAAGGCGCAGGACCGCGAGGCGCTGGCCGCCGAACTGATCGACCGCTTCGGCCCCCTGCCGCCGGAAGCCGGCCAGTTGTTGAAGGTGGTGGCGATCAAGGGTCTGTGCCGCGAAGCCAATGTCGCCAAGATCGACGTCGGCCCAAAGGGCGCGGTGGTGTCGTTCCGCAACGACGACTTTAAGAATCCCGCCGGCCTGATCGACTTCATTGGCAAAAACCCGGTCGCCTGGCGCATCCGGCCCGATCACAAGGTGGTGGTGAAGGGCGAGTGGGAAACCCCGGAACAACGCCTGGGCGCCGCCGAGCGGGTGCTGCGGGAACTGGCGAAGCTCGCCGCTTAGGCGCAGTCTCCCACCCGGGACAACGGGACGGGGGCGACCATGAGACTTTCGGCGATCCTGGCGGCGGCCGCCTTGGCCAGCGCGGCCGGCGGCGGCGCGTGGGCGCAGGACCTGACCGCCACCGACCTGCGCTGCGTGGTGGCCTTCACGGTGCTGGTGAACAACCCGACCTATCACGAGGCGGCCGCCTCGGGGATTTTCTACTTCCTTGGCCGCGTCGAGGGCCGCGAACACCAGCTGGATCTGGCGCACGCGCTGCACGACACGCGACGCGGCATGCAGAACGGTGACTTTCTGACCGAGGCGCAGCGTTGCGGCGCACTGTTGAAGGCCAAGAACGATTCGTTGAAAGCGATGAACTCGACCGTCTCGCAGAAGCGCGGGGTGGGTTAGGCCGGCGTCGCCCTCAGCCGGCCTTCAGCCCCTGGGCGTGGGAGGCGGCCTCCTCCAGAGCGCGACCGGCGGTCTCGGCGGAGGGGACCGAGGCGACCCCAAGATCGAAATCAACGACGAAGGGCGGGTTGCCTTCGCCGGCCTCGAACGCCGTGCAGCCGATCACCGCGGCGATCCGCTCGCCGGCCAGCCTGGCGTTGGCCAGCACGGTGGACGGCAGGGCGAGCGCGAACACCTCCGGGCCCAGGCGGGCGGCGGTGTCTTCAACCCGGACGAGACGACTGACCATCGAGCCGATCTGCGGCACCGCGCGGTCCAGCCAGCCGCCGGCGCGGGCGGCCTGGGTTTCCGCACGGTCGGCCACCTTCAGCACGCAGACGCTGAGCGCGCGGTTGCGGACCTTGGAGGCCTGGGCGAGGCGGGCCAGGTGGGCGGCGAACATGTCGCGCGTAAAGAGCCCTGTCGCCGGGTCCATCAGGCCCGAGCCGCGCGCCTGCTCCAGCGCCGCGCGGACCGCCATCTGGCGACGATAGCTGCGCGCCAGTTCGACGATGCGGCGCGCGGTCTCGCTCTCTGGCGTCTCGGGCGAGGCGACGTCCGACAGGCCCCGATGGTAGGCCTCCGAGGTGGTGACGTAGGAGTCCTTGCGCATGTAGAGCAGCGCCGGCGTGTGATAGAGTCGGGTGTTGCGCCGCAGGCCCGCGGCGATCGACAGGGCCTCCTGCGGGTTGTCGCCGGCCCAGAGCACCACCGCGTCGAAGATCCGCTCATGCAGGTAGTCGAAGGCGGTGTAGGCGGTGAAGGCGCCGACCACGTCGGCTCCGTTGCGCAGCAGAGCGTTGGAGAGCGCCAGGAACTGCGGCGCCGGCTCGCCGATGGCCAGGATGCGATAGGGGCTGACATCGAGATCCGGCGCGTCGAACACGCGGCCGGAGTCGGCGAAGGTTTCCTGCCGAAGCTCGAATTCCTCTTCGGCGACAGCGGTTCTGACCAGGGTTTCCAGCCGCATGGCGGCCTGGGCGGGATGCAGCGGCGAGGCCAGCGTCACGTCGAAGCCATAGGTTTCCAGGATCGGGTCAGGGTCGCCGATGGCGATTACCGGCAGCTTGCGCGGCGCGCAGGCGGCCTTCAGGCGACGCGCCAGGCCCAGGGCTTCCTCGCCGACGCCGCGCAGGTCGATGATCGCAGCCTCGATCTGCAGGTCCGCCAGCGCCGCGACCGCCGCATAGCGGCCGCGCGCGGTGATGGTCTTCCAGCCCAGACGGTCCAGTCCCTCGGCGAGTTCCCCCGCCAAGGCGTCATCCCGCGCGACGATCAGCACGCGCGCCTGGACGGTTGCCGTCATTTCTCCCATTCCTCTCGCCAGAGCGAGTCCCATCGAGGGTGAATCGCGCGCCGCCAGGATAGCCGGCAAGCTTAAGTTGTGACAGGCCCCAGACACGCCCGAAGGCACGCCCGAAGACACACCCAAAGATACACCGGAGGATTAAGATGGAACGAAGCCTGGAAGGGCAGGTGGCGGTGGTCACCGGAGCATCTGGCGGGCTCGGCGCACATTTCGCCAGGCTGTTGTCGCGCCAGGGCGCCACAGTGGCGCTGACGGCGCGCCGGCTGGACAAGGTCGAGGCCCTGGCGGGCGAACTGGCCGGCGCGGGAGGTCGCGCCATGGCCCTGCGGCTGGATGTCGCGGACGCCGAGACCATCGGCCCGGCTCTCGACGAGATCGAGGCGGCGCTGGGGCCGATCTCGATCCTGGTCAACAACGCCGGGGTGGGCGGCGAGGGGATGGCTCTGGACGTGTCGGTCGCCGATCTGCGCAATGCCTTCGCGGTGAACGCTATCGCGCCGTTTGTCGCCGCCCGGGAGGCCGCCCGGCTGATGCTGAGCTCCGGCGTCGCCGAGCGGGGCGAGGGGCGGATCCTCAACATCGCCTCCATCGCCAGTCAGACCGTGCTGCCGGGACTTGGCGCCTATTGCGGGTCGAAGGCGGCGGTGGCGATGATTACCCGGAGCCTGGCGCGGGAGTGGGCGCGACGCGGGATCGCGGTCAATGCGCTGGCGCCCGGCTACATCGAGACCGACCTCAACGCCGCCTGGTGGCCGACGGAGGGGGGTCAGCGGCAGCTGAAGGGCTTCCCGCGCCGCCGGCTGATGCAGGAAAGCGACCTGGACGCGGCGTTCCTGTTGCTGGTCGGACCGGCGGCGACGGCCATCACGGGAACCCTGATCGTCATCGACGACGGCCAGTCCCTGCCCGGCGGCGGCTGACGCCGGAGGGCTTGGCTGACCGAAGGGCAGGGCGCCTTATTGAACCCAACACGAGGAGTGACGCGATGCGCCAGGGGCCGCTGACGGGACTTAAGGTGGTGGAGTTCGCCGGGATCGGGCCAGGTCCGTTCTGCGGCATGCTGCTGTCGGACCTGGGCGCCGATGTGGTGCGGATCGACCGCAAGGGCGGTCGGGGCGGCGCGCCCAGCGATGTGACCGCGCGGGGCCGGCGCTCCGTGGCGCTGGACCTGAAGACGCCGGCGGCCGTTGAAGCCTGTCTGAAGCTGATGGAACAGGCCGACGCGGTGTTTGAAGGCTTCCGGCCGGGGGTCATGGAGCGCCTGGGCCTGGGGCCTGACGTGGCGCTCAAGCGCAACCCGAAGCTGGTCTTCGGCCGGATGACCGGCTGGGGCCAGACCGGCCCCTACGCCAATGCCGCCGGGCACGACATGAACTACATCGCCATCACCGGCGCACTGCACGCCATCGGCACGGCGGACAAGCCGGTGCCGCCCCTGAATCTGGTCGGAGACTTCGGCGGCGGCGCGCTCTATCTCGCCTTCGGCCTGCTGGCCGGGGTGATCCAGGCGCGCGAAAGCGGCAAGGGTCAGGTCATCGACTGCGCCATGAGCGATGGCGCGGCCTCGCTGATGGCCATGTTCTACGGCTTCAAGGCTTCCGGCGCCTGGAAGGAAGAGCGGCGCCAGAACCTGCTGGATGGCGGCGCCCACTTCTACGACACCTACCAGTGCTCAGATGGGAAGTGGATCTCGATCGGGTCGATCGAGCCGCAGTTCTATGCGCTGCTGCTGGAAAAGACCGGGATCACCGACCCCGAGTTCGCCAGCCAGATGGATCGGTCGAAGTGGCCCCAGCTGCGCGCGAAGCTGGCGGCGGCCATCGCCGGCAAGACGCAAGGCCAGTGGTGCGCGATCATGGACGCCACCGACGTCTGTTTTGCCCCTGTGCTCGATCTCGATGAGGCGCCGAAGCACCCGCACAACGCCGCCCGCCAGACCTTTGTCGAGGTGGCCGGGGTGATCCAGCCGGCGCCGGCGCCGCGCTTCTCGGCCACGCCCGGGGCCATCCAGGGCCGGCCGCCGGCGATTGGCGCGCATGATCGGGAGGCTCTTATCGACTGGGGATTTTCCACCGCTGAAATCGACGCCCTCACTGGACCGGCGCGATAGCTTACATTTCCTGACGGCGGCGTTCAGCCGGGGTTCAGGGGCGGGAGAGCAATCTCACCCCGGGTTGTTCGTCGCGTTCTCCCGTCCCTCGAAGCGGCGAACCGCCTGATGGAACCACACGCCCATCGCGCGGCGCGTCACCCCTCAACCGGTGGCGCGCCGTTTGCGTCTTGCATGATCAGGCGTTCCTCAGCATCTACCGCGCGATGACGGCCCCTCGGTTCATTTCTCGCCTGCGGGCCATACATTGGGACCCCCTCTACTGGCTGGGGGTATCGCTGCGGACGCTTGGCCGGGCCTTGGCGCGGGTGTGGGGCCGCGATGTCATGCTCTACACGGGCGGCGTGTCGTTCTTCAGCCTGCTGGCGATCTTCCCGGCGCTGGCGATCATGATCACGCTCTACAGCCTGCTCTCCGACCCGATTCAGGCGGCGAAGGAAGGCGAGGCCCTGGCCCGGCTGATCCCGGCCGGAGCGCGCGATATCGTCCAGACCGAACTGGTGCGCCTGGCCAGGGCGCCGCACGTGGCGATGTCCACCCAGAGCGGGTTCGCCCTGCTGATCGGCCTTTACGCGGCGCATCGCGGCTTCAAGGCCATGCTGGCGGGCCTGTCGTTCATCCATGACGAGGACGAACCCCGCGGCTTCCTGAGCTTCAACCTGATGGCGCTGGGGGTGCTGGTCGCCAGTTTCGCGCTGCTGGGCGTGGTCTCGGTGGTCTTCGTCGGCCTGCGGGTCATGGGCACGGCCTTCGAGCTGCGGCCTTTGCGCGGGGTGTCTTGGCTCTACAGCGAATGGACCTGGTCCAGCGCCGTCCTGACGCTCGGCATGGGCCTGATCTACCGCTGGGCGATGTCGCGGCGGCCGGTGGACTGGCGCGCGTCGCTGCTGGGCGGGGCGACGGCGGCGGTGCTGTGCCTGTTCGCCTCCTGGGCGACGGCCTTCTACGTGACCCAGATCGTCCACCTGGGGGCGACCTATGGCTCCATCGCCACGGTGGTGGTGTTCCTGATCTGGCTGTCCTGGAACGTCAACGCGATCTTCTTCGGCGGAGCTCTGGCCACCGAGGTGGAGCTCGCTATCGACGCGCACGCCGCCGCGCATCCCCGGCGAAGACCGGCGGCGAGCGGCCTATGAGCTGGCGATCAGGAAGCTGAAGCCGCCATCCACCTCTTCGCGCGCCAGGATGACGGCGCCGGCTTCCTTGGCGAAGTGCGGCACATCGATGCGCGCCATGGGGTCGTCGGCCAACAGACGCACGCGCGCGCCGACGGGCGCGGCCGCCAGCGCCTTGCGAAGACGGAGCGTCGGCACGGGACAGCGGTGGCCGCGCGCATCGATGAGAATTTCCGCCTGGAAACGTCTGGAGGACATGCCAAGCCCCTTACACCGCCTGCGCGTCGCGCGGCCAGTCACAAGGCTGGCCCGCCGGATTGTTCGCACCGGCCAAGGCGCATGAACGGTCCGGCTCGCGTCGTTGCGGTCAGCGCCAAGGCCCGGCACGGGATCAACAAGGCCAACCGCGCCACCATCCGACTGTTGGCCGGCGAGGGCGTGGAGGGCGACGCGCACTGCGGCGCCACGGTCAAGCACCGCAGTCGCTGGCGGCGGGATCCGACGCAGCCGAACGTGCGTCAGGTGCATCTGCTGCATGGCGAGTTCTTCGAGGGACTCGCCACCAAGGGGTTCGAGGTCACGCCCGGACTGATGGGCGAAAATGTCACCACCCGTGGGGTCGACCTGCTCAGTCTGCCGACGGGAGCCCGCCTGCGGTTGGGCCCGGACGCGGTCGTGCAGCTCACGGGTCTGCGCAACCCCTGCTATCAGCTGGACCGCATCTATCCGGGCCTGATGGCCGCCTGCCTGGACCGGCGCGACGGTGATCTGGTGCGGCTGGCCGGGGTGATGGCGGTCGTTCTGGTTGCAGGCGAGGTGACGGCGGGCGACGCGATCGGGATTGAATTGCCGCCGACCCCGCACGCGGCGTTGAAGGTCGTCTGATCGGGCGCGAAGACGCCGCCGGTCGCAAGACCGACGGCGCCCTTGTCTTTCAGCGGTGATGCGTTCAGGCGGCGACAGGGGTCAGGCGACGACGACGGAGCGCCGCGCCGGTCAGGCCGAGGCCGCCGATCATCAGCGCCCAGCTGGCCGGCTCCGGCACGCCGCCGCTGACCATGTTCTGAACGCCGCCGCCGAACTGGCCGTGCGCCAGCAGGGCGCGGGCGCGTTCGTGGCCGTTGAACAGGTGGGCGAGCGCCAGGTAATGGACGATCTCGCCGTCGATCTCCGCATCCGTGGAGGTCGCCCGCAGACCGGTTACATAGGGGTTGGTATATTCCAGCGACCAGATCGCGCCCTGGATGGCGGAGAGGTCGTTGGCGATGTCGCTGTCGCCGGAATAGTAGACGTGGCGGCCGATGTCGGCCAGGTGACCAATCCGGTTCGACGTCACGTCGTCGATCGGATCGCCGGCCCCGGTGAATTCCAGAACGCCCCAGGTGAAGGTCAGCGGCGGCGCGTAGTGCGTCACGTTGATGTTGTGCTCAAGGTCGGCGCAGAACACCAGCTGGGAACCGTTGAAGATGATCCCCGTGGAATTCTCGCCGCCATGCCCGGGCACGGAGACCGTGTTCATCCCGGTAATGCCGACGTCGCTGACCATCAGCGTGCTGGCCAGGGCCGAAGATGTGAACATCACGGCGCCGGTCACGGCCAAGGCACCCAAGACAAATTTACGAAGCATAGACGAGCCCCCAAACAACAGCCGAGAACAACATGTCTCGACAACAAACCCCAATGGACCCTGCCTATAGGGAATTTTCAGAAGGGTTGAAAGCGGACTCACTTTGCTGGGGAATTCCGCAACCTCAAGACTAGATATTGTCGAAATATAGGTTAATTTCCCCGCTGTGGTTGTGCTACGCGTCAGGCGCCGGCCGAGCGCGCTGGTTGTAGAGCAGGGCGCGGCGGCGGGCCTGCTCCTCAGGGCTGAGGCTGGCGGGATCCTCCGACGGCAGCCCGGCGGTCACCGCCATGCCACGCTGCACGGCGGGCCGCGCCGACAGGTCCTCGAACCAACGTTTGAAGTGTTTGAACTCGTCGAGATCGATGCCCTGCAGTTTCCAGCTGGCCGTCCAGGGATAGGAGATCATGTCGGCGATCGAATAGTCCTCACCCGCCAGATAGGGGCGGTCATAGAGGCGGTTGTTCATCACCCCGTAGAGCCGGTGAGTTTCGTCGGCAAAACGCCGCTGGGCATAGGACTGGTCGCCCTGATCGGCCGGCACGCGGCTGAAGTGACCGCGCTCGCCGGTCTTCGGACCCTGGTTGGCCATCTGCCACATCACCCACTGGGCGACCTCGTAGCGGCCGCGAACGTCCCGCGGCCAGAACCGTCCTTCCTTTTCGGCCAGATACATCAGGATCGCGCCGGACTCGAAGACGGCGATCGGATCGCCCCCGCCCTTCGGCTCGGTGTCGACGATGGCCGGCATCCGGTTGTTCGGGCTGATCTTCAGGAAGCCGTCTTCGAACTGATCGCCGCGACCGATGTGAACCGGGACGATGCGATAGGGAATGTCGAGCTCTTCCAGAAGGATGGTCACCTTCTTGCCGTTGGGGGTGGGCCAGTAGTGGACGTCGATCATTGGGTTCGCCTCATTTCGCCGGATGCGAGGCGCAAACCCTAGGCCACCCGCCTCAGAGGACAAGCCGGCGGCGTTGACCCCGGAGGGACCCGCCGTGTCTAGGCGAGCAGCGCCCGGCGGCGACGCAGCGAGGCGCCCATCAGGCCGAAGCCCGAAACCATCATCGCCCAGGTGGCCCGTTCCGGCACGCCGTGCGTGGCGTCTTTGGTGCTGGCGAAGTAGGCGCGGTCGATCACGAAATCCTTCGCCGGGTAACCAAAGCTGTTGAAGGAGAACGTGAACGCTCCGGCGCCGGAAACCAGCGCCGTGCCGGCGCCCGAGAAGTGGTTCCAGCTGGTGACCGGGCTGGCGCTGGCCGAGAAGCTGGCGAAGGTCAGGCCGGCGACGGTGGCGCTGAGCGTCGCGTCGTTGACGTTGTGCGCGCCATTCGCCGGCAGATAGACGTCGAAACCGAAGGTGTAGCTGGTTCCGGCGACGAAGCTGACCACCTGGCTGAGCGTCTGCGGGTGCGCCAGGTCGGCCACGAAATAGAGCCCATGGGTCCCGGCGGCATCGAAGCCAGGATTGCCAACGGCGTTGTCGTTGGGGACCACTTCGCCGAACGCGCCGGTGGGATAGCCGCCGCCCGACAGATTGGTGATCACCACCGGCGGATAGCCATCGCCCGAGCTCCCACCGAGCGTCCAGCCGGAAAGGCCGCTCTCGAAGCTGCCGTTGGTCAGCAGGTTTCCGGCCTGGGCAGGCGCGGCCGCCAGCAGGGTCGTGGCGAGCAGCGCCAGGGCGATCTTGTTCATCAGTGATTCTCAAAGCCTTACGGGCCGCATCGCGCGGCGACAACGTCGGCCCGGGCTATGACGGCGCCCCCGCGCCAGCGCAATTGGCTTCACCTTCAGGGGGAATCTTAAGCATGTGCGGCCACAATTGGATGCGGTCGGCGCGGTGCGCTACAGACCACAGGTGGAGCCCTGCGCCGAGCCCTGCTAGAAGCCCGTTTCCGGACGGGTGGCCGAGTGGTTTAAGGCAGCGGTCTTGAAAACCGCCGTGGGTGAAAGCCCACCGTGGGTTCGAATCCCACCCCGTCCGCAAGTGGCGCGGTGTCCAGCCTTAACACCTGGTCTGCCTACCCCGCGACCGCATTGATCTGCGCCGTCTTGCGCGACGCCGGGACCACCGGGATCTCGGACTCGGCCAGGGGAGCCATCCAGACCTTCCGGGCCATGGCGGCTTCAAGGAACGGTGCGAGTTCGGCGGCCTTCTTGGCCTCGCGCTCGGCGACCTGGGCCTTGAACGCGCCCATCACCTCGGCGGCGAACAGCTCGAGGCTTTCGCAGATGTGGGCGTGCTTGTTGCGGCCGGCCTGCTGCAGAAAGATCACCTGATCGACGCCGGCCGTCTGGAAGGCTTCGATGTGGTCGCGGATGTCGGCGGGGGTGCCGATGCCGCTGGCGTTGCGGGCGGCGGCCCGGGTGGCGGCGATGATCTCGTCGTCGCTGCGGGCGCGGGATTTCTGGAAGTCCTCGAACAGGGTCGAGCGGCCGGGCAGGGCGTCGTGGGCGACCAGCGCATTGACCGCGTAGCTGAAGAACTCGAACCCTTCCTGACCCCGGCGGATCGCCTCGGCGCGGTCGGGATGGACGGAGAAGTTGGAGACCATGGCCAGGTTGGCGTTCACCGCATGGCCGATCGGAACGCACTGATCGGACCTGATGATCCCGTAGTAGATCTCGGCCCAGTCACGCGCCTCCTGCGGATCGACGAAGGAGAAGGCCAGTGCGCCCAGGCCGTTGGCGGCGGCCACCTTGATGGTGTCGCGATTGGTGCAGGCCATCCACATCGGCGGGTGCGGGGTCTGCACCGGCTTGGGCACGATGTTGCGGCAGGGAAAGGAAAAGCCCTTGCCCTCGAAGCCGGGGTAGGGGGCCATGACCATCATGTTGGCGATCTGCTCGGCGGCTTCCAGCGCCAGGGCGCGCTTCTCGCGGGCGGGAATGCCGAAGCCGCCGAGTTCCAGCCGCGTGGCGCCCTCGCCGATGCCGAAATCCAGGCGACCCCGGGAGATGATGTCCAGCGTGCCCAGGCCCTCGGCGGTGCGGGCCGGGTGGTTGTAGTTGGGGATCACCTGGCGGATGCCGTGGCCCACGCGGATGGTCTTGGTCAGGGCCGCGCAAGCCGCGAGAAACACCTCTGGCGCCGAGGAATGGGAATACTCTTCCAGGAAGTGATGTTCGACCTCCCAGGCGTAGTCATAGCCCAGCCGGTCGGCGAGCACGACCTGCTCCAGGGCCTCGTGGAACAGGCGCGCCTCGTCCCCCGGATTCCAGGGCTTGGGCAGCTGGTGCTCGTAGAAGATCCCGAACCGCATGGCAGATGTCCTCCCGTCGCCCCTCACGCGGAGGCTTGGCCTTCAACTCACGCGCCGGCGCGGGGTTTGGCAACCCTCGGTTAACCCTGTCGCAAACTTCGTGGCCGAAGCTGCCGCGTCCTCAACGGTGCGGAGCGGGTCACCATGAACAGGCAAGCCGCGCGCGGCTCCGGCCGGATCGCCCTGGTGCTGCTGGCCGGCGCCAGTCTGGCGGCCTGCGCGACCCTGGCCCCGAAGTACCCGGCGGGCGCAGGCGCGCGCGGCGCGGCGCCCTCGGGCCCGACCGGCTACAAGACTGGCCAGCCCTATCAGGTTGGCGGCGTCTGGTACGCGCCCAAGGACCAGCCGGACTACGACCGGACCGGGATCGCGTCATGGTATGGCGACGCCTTCCACCTGAAGCCGACGGCCGACGGCGAGATCTTCGACATGAACGCGATCTCGGCGGCGCACACGACCCTGCCCTTGCCCTCGACGGTCGAGGTGACCAACCTCGACAACGGCCGCAGGCTGACCGTGCGGGTCAACGATCGGGGCCCTTTCGTGGGCGGCCGGATCATCGACCTCAGCCACGCCGCGGCGCGTGAACTGGGCTACGACCGGGCGGGCCTGGCCCATGTCCGGGTGCGCTATATCGGTCCCGCGCCGCTGGCGGGTCCGCAGGCCGGCGTGCGCTACGCTCAGGCGGCGCCGGCTCGCGTGGCGACCGCGGTTCGTCCCGCCGACGAGGAGATCTTCGAAGATCGGACGCCCGACACCGGAGCGGAGGCCGAAGCCCTCGCCGCGCCCGACCCTGAAGAGATCCTGCCTGTCGCCGCGCCCGAGCCGGTGACGGTCAGCACGCTTGCCCCCCTCCCGGAGACTCGCGCCGCGGCCTATCGCATCCAGGCCGGCGCCTTCAGCGACGAGGCCCAGGCTCGAAAGGTCGCCGAGCAACTCGCGCCGGCGGGCGTGGCGACCGTGGAGCCGGTGGAACGCAATGGCCTGACACTCTATCGCGTGCTGCTGCCCGGACCGGCCGACGAGGCGCAAGCCTATGCGTTGCGCGACCGGGTGGCGGTGATCGGCTTTACCGACGCGCGAGTGATCCGGCCGTTCTAGCGCGGGAGCGTGGTTAGGCCAGGACAGGCCTACGTCGACGCGCGATAGCGCCAATCGCGCCGAAGCCCGTCAGCAGCATGGCCCAGGTCGCCGGTTCCGGCACGCCGCCCGGGTCGCCATGCGTGGGGTCGTAGACCAGGTTGTCGTAGGCGAGGCCGCCTAGGTCCGAGGTGAACACCGAAACGCCGGCGATGTCCTCGAAGCCGCCGCTGCGGTGAAAGCCGAAGCTTCCGTGGACATTGACGGTGACCCGTTGGATCAGCCCCCCGGCGCCGTTGAAGAAATCCAGTGTGGTAAGCTTCGGCCCGCCTTCGTCGAAGAACTGCTGGAAGCCGAAGAATGAGGTCGGGTGGGCGAACAGCACTGCAAACGAGCCCTCGCCGTAGCCGTTGCCATCGAGGCAGCCGAGGTTGCCGCAGGGGATCAGGTTGTGGGTGCCGTTGTCGGTGCCGAGGTCGAGGTTCCGCCCCGGCGCGCCGGTCTGCAGCGTCAGTGGGCCGCCGGGGCTGCCCGACAGGACGTCGTTCCCACCGCTGAACGAGAGGTTCTGGCCGGCGAACCGTTCCGCGAACCTGGCGCCGCCTGAGTTGAGGATGCCGTCGTAGTTCACGCCAGGAAATGGCGCGGCGGCGGCGTCCTCGAAGTCGATGACCATCAGGCCCGTGGTCGTGTAGGCCACGACGTCAATAGGGTCCGCATGCGCTAGGCCCGCGCTTGCGAAACCCAAGGCCAGGGCGGCGAGCATTGCAGTGACTTGGCGGGTCATGATGTTACCTCGGTTGGCGATTCACGAACGCTAGGTTGTGAAATCAACAAGGACCACCGGCTTCGCGTCACACGAGAAGTGTGTGCGCCAAGCCCCGCTAGACTTCCGCAGCGAACGGGCCAATTTGGCCCGGTGAAGCACGGTCGGTTCATCACCTTCGAAGGCGGCGAGGGGGCGGGGAAATCCACCCAGCTCAAGCGCCTTGCCGCGCGCCTGCAGTCCCAGGGTCGCGAGGTCGTGGCGACGCGCGAGCCCGGGGGATCGCCGGGCGCCGAGGCGATTCGCGGACTGGTGCTGACCGGCGCCGCGGACCGCTGGAGTCCGGTGGCCGAGACGCTGCTGATGTACGCCGCGCGGCGCGACCATGTGGAGCGGCTGATCAGGCCGGCGCTGGCGCGCGGCGACTGGGTGATCTGCGACCGCTTCGCCGACTCGACCCGAGCCTATCAGGGGGCGGCGGGGGGTACGCCGCCGGAGCTGATCGCGTCGCTGGAACACTTCATTCTTGAAGAGACCCGGCCGGACCTCACCCTGATCTTCGACCTGCCGGTCGAGGTCGGGCTGGCGCGCGCCCATGCGCGGGCGGGTTCAGAGCTGCGTTTCGAGTCCAAGGGCCTAGCGTTCCACGAGCGGCTGCGAGGCGCCTTCCTGGCCATCGCCAAGGCCGAGCCGGACCGCTGCGCCCTGATCGACGCCGACGGCTCGGTCGAGGTTGTCGAGGCCCGGGTCTGGGCGACTGTCGAGGGCCGGCTGGCGGCCCATGGCTGAGATCCCCCACCCCCGCGAGGTGTTCGACCTGGAAGGCCACGAGGCGGCCGAGGCGGCGTTCGAGGCCAGCCGGGCGCGCGGGCGGCTGCATCACGCCTGGCTGCTGACCGGGCCGGAGGGCGTGGGCAAGGCGACCTTCGCCTATCGCGCGACGCGGCAGCTGCTGGGCGCTCCCGCTGATCCGAGCCACGGCGTCCTGGGCGCCAGCCCCGACCATCCGGTCAGCCGCCAGATCATCGCCCACGCCCACCCCGACCTCTTTGTGCTGGAGCGGCTGGGCGAGGACGGCAAGGTGCGCAAGACCATCCCGGTCGAGGAAGCTCGCAGGATCTCGGAGTTCTTCTCCAAGTCGCCGGCCAGCGCGCCGCACCGGGTGGCGATCGTCGATGCGGCCGACGACCTCAATCCCTTTGGCGCCAACGCCATCCTGAAGACCCTGGAGGAGCCGCCGACGCGCGGGGTGCTGTTGCTGGTCAGTCACGCGCCGGGGCGCCTGCTGGCGACCATCCGCTCGCGCTGCCGGCGTCTGGCGTTCGCGCCCCTGCCGCTGGAGGAGGCCGCCGCCTTTGTCCGCGCGCGCGAGGATGTCAGCGAGGAGGCGGCGTTGCGGCTGGCGCGGATGTCCGGCGGGGCGCCGGGGCGGGCCTGGACCCTGGCCGGGGCCCAGGCGATCGCCATCGATGACGTCGCGCGGGCTCTTCTCGAACAGCTGCCGAGGGTGGACGAGGCCGCAGCCCTGGCCCTGGCCGAGCGGTTCCGGGGCGGGGAGGGCCAGGCGCAGTTCAACCTGTTGTTCGACCGCCTGGCCGAGCGGGTGCATGGCCTGGCGGCGCGGCGCGCGAGCGAGGGGGTCGGCGACCTGGATCGCTGGGCGCAGGTCTGGGAGACGCTGCGGCGGCTGCCGCGCGAGGCCGAGGCGCTGAACCTCGACCGCGCCGACGCCCTGTTCACCGCCCTGGGCGAACTGCGCCAGGCGGCGCGTTAGGGCGCCCCGATGCTGATCGACAGCCACGTGAACCTGCACGCGCCCCAGTTCGACGCCGACCGCCAGGCGGTGATCGACCGCGCCCGGGCCGGCGGCGTGGGCCTGATGGTCAATATCTGTGACCGGGTTTCGAACTTCCAGGCGGTCCGCGCGCTGGCCGAGGCGCCCGACATCTGGTGCACCGTGGGGACCCATCCGCACGAGGCCAAGGAGGACCCGGATCTGGCGGCGGCGCGGCTGATCGAGATGGCGGCCGACCCGCGCGTGGTGGGCATCGGCGAGACCGGCCTCGACTTCCACTATGACCTCAGCCCGCGCGACATCCAGGCCCGGGTGTTCCGCGTCCACGCGGCGGCGGCGCG